>WHSN01000115.1 GCA_009380045.1 Luteitalea sp. | reverse complement strand
GTCGATGAGCGCGCCGATGTCTACGCGCTCGGGCTGATCATCTACGACATGCTGGCCGGCCGGCGACGGGCGGAGCAGACGGAAAGCGCGATCGCGGAGCTCCAGGGACGGATGCGGCAGGCGCCGGAAGCGATCGGCGCCGTGGCGCCGGACGTGCCGGAGCCGATCGACCGCATCGTCTCGCGCTGCCTGGAGCCCGATCCGGCATTGCGGTATCAGACCAGCGCCGACTTGGCCGCAGACCTCGATCGGCTCGATGCCAGCGGCGAGGCGATTCCGGTCAGGCGCGTCGTCGGCCTGCCCCCGGTGGCCGCCGCCCTGTTGCTGCTGGTGCTGATCTTCACCGGCATCTGGTGGTATTCGCGTCCGCCGCCCCCGGCCGTCGAACACGAGCCAGTGTCGGTGCTGATCGCCGACTTTCAGAACGGCACCGGCGATCCCACGTTCGATCGCACGATGGAGCCGGTGCTGAAGATGGCGCTCGAGGGCGCCGGGTTCATCAGCGCCTACGATCGAAGCAGTGTGTCCCGCACGCTCGGCGTCCCCCCACCCGAGATCCTGAGCGAGTCGAGCGCGCACGAGCTCGCGGTGAAGCACGGCCTGGGCGTCGTCGTGTCCGGCGCGATCGCGCCGAACCGCGGCGGCTACGACGTGACCGTCAAGGCTGCTCAGGCGGTCACCGGCGTGGTGATGTCGACGGCCAGGGAGCGGGCCTCCAGCAAGGATCAGGTGCTGACCGTTGCGACCGGGCTCGCCACCACGGTGCGCAAGGCGCTCGGCGACGACACCTCGGACTCGGCGCAGCGTTTCGCGATGGAGACGTTGACCACCACCTCGCTCGAGGTGGTGCGGGCGTATGCCATCGCGATGCAGGCGATGTCGGACAGCCGGTTCGAGGACGCGCGACAGAGCTTTGCCACCGCGCTGGCCGCCGATCCCGGCTTCGGGCTGGCTTCGGCCGGAATGGCGATGGCGTCGCGGAACCTGGGACAGCAGGACGCCGCCGAGCAGCACATCAGGGAAGCCGTGCGTCACGTCGATCGCATGACCGAGCGCGAGCGATACCGGACGCGCGGCCTGTTTTACCTGATTACCAGCGACTACCAGGCGTGTGTGAAGGAGTACAGCGACCTGATTGCCCGATACGCCGGCGACGTGACGGCGCACAATAATCTGGCGCTGTGCTCGACCCATCTTCGCGACATGCAGCGTGCGCTCGACGAGATGCGCCACGTCGTCGAGATCCTGCCGAAACGCGCCTTGTATCGCGTCAACCTGGCGCTCTACGCCGCCTATGCCGGCGATTTCGAAACCGGCGATCGCGAAGGGCGGGTCGCGCAGGAGCTGGGAAGCTCGCTTGGCCTGCTGCCGCTCGCCTTTGCACAGGTCGCACAGGGTCAGCTCACCGAGGCGGCTGACAGCTACCGGCAGCTTGGGAGTCGCGGCCCGATGGGCGCCTCCTACATGGCGTCCGGTCTGGGCGATATCGCCGTATACGGCGGGCGGTATGCTGACGCGGCACGAATCCTCACCGCCGCCGCCGACGCGGATATCACGGCCGGCGAGCTCGAGAGAGCGGCCGCCAAGCTTGCGGCGCTGGCGTACACGCGACTCCTCCAAGGCAGAAACGATCTGGCGATCGCCGCGGCCGACAAGGCGCTGGCGAGCAGCCGCGCGGTGAAGATCCGTTTCCTGGCGGCGCGGGTGTTCGTCGAAGCCGAGCGCCCCGCCAGGGCCCAGGCGCTTGCCACGGAGCTCGGCGCCGGGCTGCAAACCGAGCCCCAGGCTCTCGCGCTGATTATCGAGGGTGGTGCGGCCCTCCAACGGGGGCAGGTCCGCGAGGCGATCAAGTTCCTGTCAGATGCGAACGACCTGCTCGACACCTGGATCGGCCACCTCGATCTCGGGCGCGCCTACCTGGCCGCCGGGGCGCTGCCGCAGGCCGATTCCGAATTCGACCGGGCCCTGAAACGACGGGGTGAAGCGCTGGCGTTGTTCCTGGACGAGGAGCCGACATACGGCTACCTGCCGCAGGTCTATTATTACCAGGGCCGTGTGCGCGAAGCGCTGAAGAGCGCCGGGTTCGCAGACTCGTATCGGACCTATCTCGAGATGCGCGGCGGAGCCGGTGAAGACCGGCTCGCTGCCGACGTCCGCCGCCGCGTCGAGCGTTAGCCTACCTTGGATCGTCACCGGTCCATTTACCCACCTTCACCGTTCGATAGTTCGAAACGCCGCTCCTGCCAGACGGGACCCCTTCGTCGTCGTAGAGCAGCGCGGTCGTGAAATAGGTGTAGGTCACACCCGGCTTCACGCGCGTGTCGACGAACGACGTCGTCGGGTCGAGCGCCGTGGCGACCAGCGCACGGGTCGCGAAGTTGGCGGGCGTGACGGCGCTGCCGGTGACGCGCCACACGTCGTAGCTGTAGACGCGTCCCACATGGGGCCTGGTCCACGTCAAACGCACCGCCCGCTTGTCGACGACGGGCTTCAGGAGATTGGGCGCGTTACTCACCGCTGTCGCGGTGTCGAAGGTCACTTCGCCCGCCGCGGGATCGTCGAGCGGGGCGCCGACGTCGCCGAAACCGACGTCGCCGAATCCCACGTCACCGAAGCCGACATCGCCGAAGCCCACGTCGCCGAAGCCCACGTCGCCGAATCCCACGTCGCCGAACCCGACATCGCCGAAGCCGACGTCACCAAAGCCGACGTCGCCGAAGCCGAGATCGAGGGACATCGCGCCGGCGATGCGCCTGCTGCCGACATTGCGCCTGCCGCCAACCTGTCGGAGGTCGATACGCGACCAGTCGTTCGAGCCCACGCTCAGTTGGGCAATCGAGCCGTTGAACGTGATGTCCTGCGCAGGGATCACTCCGTCGATCGTGCCATCGGCGTTCCAGTCAATCGCGCCACTGACCCGGGTTCCATCCACCCGGTACAGGCCCACCTCGCCTGGGCCGAGCTTCGAGCCATCGCAGCGCCGCGTCGCGGGCGTGGTTCCGAGCGCCTGGTCGATGTAGCTCGATGGTGCGAACCATCGGGTCAGGTATGTCATCGGATTCGCGGCCGTTGCCAGCCCCGCCGCTTCGCTGAGGCTGTTCTCGTCCAGGGCGCCCAGCGCCTGACGGGAGTAGTCGAGGACGGCGGCGCCGTTGGCATTGAGAAGACCGCGCACCTGAAACAGGTAGTTCATCGCGCTCTGGTAATTCGGCTTGCAGTTGGGCTGGAGCGCCACGGTGCCGCCAGGAGTGATGAGCGGCGGCCCGCCGTGCCTGAATCTGAAGTTGTGACCCAGCTCGTGCAGCAGCGTGGACGCCTGCATGAAGGGGCTGCCCACGTGGTCGTCCCAGAACCCCAGCGTCACCATCAGGTCGCCGCCCGGCGGGTCGGCGATGCCGGACGTGTTCTTGGGCGTCGTCGGTTCGTCGATCGAGGTGGCGGGATCGTCCACCTCCGATCGGGGCAGGCCGAGAGCGTGCGCGAACAGCGCGTAGTGGAAGATGTCCTTCCGGTTGCGGTCGAAGCGCCGCTCACAGGCGCTGCCGGCGGCCAGACATGCCTCTTCGCCCGACGTGATGCCCGGTGGCGGCGCGGGAAACGTCAACGGTTGATCGCGGTAGAACCGGAACGCGCTCTTCCAACCAACGGTGCCCGGGTAGTCGGGGAATGCGCACGAAGCGCTCCCCGTCGCATCCCTCGAACATGCCGCGGCCTCGATGATTTGTTCCCCGCCGCGGGCCAGGCTGGCTGGAACCAGCGCGCAACTGGGCTGCCAGTTCGCCTGGCAGGCCTGCTTCGTCGGCAGCGCCGGATACGGCTGGTTGGTTCCGGGATCGATCGACGGGAACTGGTAGTTGGCGCCAACGTCGAAGTGGATGTTGATCGGTCCGGCCATGCTGCCGCCCGACCCAGTCACCTGTCGCGGGGCGGCATTCCTGAATATGGTCGCGACCAGATCGAGCGCCTCCTTGGCCGGCAGGTGCGAGTGAGCGGCCACCTCCCCCTGTGCCGGGTTGGTGTAGCCGGGCGTCGTCATGTAACCGATTTCCAGGAAGATGTCCTGCACGTTCGGATCGGCTCCCATGGCTCGCAGGTTGGGCAGCGGCTGTGCGCCCGCCAGTGGAAGACCGGTCGCCGGGTTGACGAAATCGTACAGGGTCGTGGTGGAAGACTCCCAGACGTCGAGGAGGCCGTCGGCGTCGCTGTCCTGCACGGTCGTGCTGAAGACGATCGCGCCCCACGACAGGCAGTCGGACCTGCGCGCGGTTCCACGTTCCACCGTGGTCGTGACCGGCGACGTCTTGTCGGACATCTGTGCGACGTCGGCGCTCACGTCGAAGGTCACGTTGTCCCACGCCGGCCCCGCCGCCCCGGCGCTCGCCGCGCCGGCAAACGGACTCGTCGCCATCAGCCGACCGTTGAACAGCAGGCGTTCGGCAGAGCCCGGTCCGCCGCCGCCGACGATGTGGGTGATCCGGGCGATCGGATGGTTGGCCGCCTGATAGAACCCCTGCATCGTCTGTGTCAGCTGCTTCGAGCTTCGATCGAGTGTGTAGCCGCCGTCGTAGATCACGATGGCGTTGAGCGGCTTCCCGGGATCGCGGTAGATCACGACCAGGCTCGCGCCGGCGGTCGATGGCGCGGCAGGACCCTCACCCGCGTCCGGCAGAACCACGGTGTGCAACGGCAGGCCGTGGTTGATGAGATCGCTGTCGTTCACGAGCAGCTTGCCGTAGTTCGGCATCGCCGGGTTCTGGCCGGTCGGCAGAAATCGGAGGACGTCTGCCCGATACAGCTTCGTCCGGTGCGCGCGTCCGCCGCCAGGTCGCTCCTGGTCGTCACCCTCCTCGTCGTCGCCGCCGCCGCTGCGGCAGGATGCTGTCCCCTCGCTCAACTCCCGCGCAATGGTCTGGTTCGCCGCCGATCCCCACGTGATCGAGCCGTCGCGGAACTTCGCGCCGCCGGCGCCCGCACCGGCGCGTCGAGTCACCTCGGTTTCCCAGTAGAGAAACGCCGCGAGAATGTCGGCGTTCGCCGGCACGCCATCCATCGAGATCGTTCCGGTTGCCACGCCGTTGATGCCGGTCCCACGCAGGTTGACACCGCCGACGACGTAGTCGCCGGTCACGAAATAGTTCTTGAAAAACGTCAGGTTCCCGGGTTGCGCCTGCACCCGCGCGGCGGGGGCCAACAGGATGACAATCGGCAGGAGAGAGAAGAAGACGGCTCTTCGCGAGCGCGCGGAGCGCAGGTGCCCCGTGTTCGTATATGACATGAGATGATCCTTTGTTGCACGGAGCAACACTGTGATCCGGACGGCCCAAGTCTACGCGGGATGCGTACACAGTGTGAAGGCTTACGGGGCACTCCGTTCACCGCGAGCTTCAGGGTCGGTTGAAGAAATAAGGGTTCAACGGTGACCGGCGGCGAGCTCCACCGGCCGCCTGGACGCGCGAAGGCGCTTCATCACCCGTTCAACGTCGGCGGAGCCGAGCCGCTCGGTCCCGAAGTGACCTGCCGCGCGGAGGGTGAATCCGGAGTCGAGGAGAAATCGAGGCAGCGCGTCTGGCGCATATCCGGCCGCCGCCTGCAGCGCCGGGTGCCACTCGACGATCAGCTGAATACCTGGTGCGGCGAGGAGGCGGGACATCCCACGAAGCACGTCCAGCTCGGCGCCTTCGACATCGATCTTCACAAGATCCGGGGCGCCATCGACAAGGTCGTCGAGCGGTGCGACCTGCACCCGCGTGGACGAGGTCACCGACGCATACACGCTTTCCGCGAACAGGCTGTTGACGGCGCTGAAATCGCCGCGCACGAACAGCTCGCGCTCCATGCGCGCAGCCCCGGCCGCACATGACACGACGGTGACGTTCGACAGACGGTTGCGGTTGATGTTCTCGTGGAGCATCACCCGGGTATCCTCGGTCGGCTCGACCGCAATCACCCGGCCACGTACGCCCACGCGTTGCGCGGCATATACCGTGTTGTAGCCGGTATGGGCGCCGACGTCGACGATCAACCCTCCAGCCGGCGCCGCCGCATCGATGAGGCGATGAACGCGCATGTTGCCGGCGACGACCGACAGGCGGACCCGTGGCGGCCCCGGGACACGCACCTGCATGCCGGCCACCGTCACCTGCTCACCGAACGCCGCCTGCTTCAGCGCGACGGCGTTGCCGTAAGCGCCGGCGGTACGGCGAACGATCTCAGTGACGGCCGACATCGGCGAGCCGGGGAGCGACGCGAGCCACGACGGTTATAGAGCCTCGAACTGTTCTCCGTCGCGGGAGTCGTGAGGAGTGTCGAACGATTGTACCGCAGTCGGAGGCCCCGACGCGCGGTCCTCCTCACTCAATACCCGTCACAGTAGATGCCTTCACAGGCTGGCGGAGGCGCACCCGACGCGGCGCTGACGCTGCCAATCATCGCCGGGTGCAGCGAACAGTGATAGTTGGTGCCGCCGGCCGGCATCATCACGGGTCGGCTGGTCGCGCCGGGGGCGACGTCGCCGGTGTCGATCGAGCCGTCGTTCAGGACGACGCGATGGACTATGGTGTCGTCGTTCCTGAAGACCACCAGCTGTCCGCCCGCGGATGCAGGGTTGGGAGTGAACGACTGGGCGCCGCTCTGCCGGGCGATTGAGATGGTGAGGTTCGGCGGGGGCGACGGCGACATCGGGGATCCGCCGGGGGAGTCCCCCGAGCAGGCGCCCGTCGCGACGACAACAGCGACGAGAAACGACGTCAGAGTCTCTGTCCGCATGCCATGTCCTTTCGAGGAGATGCCAGTCGATCCAGCAAGACGGATACCGCGGTTTATGCTCAGGAAACGCGAGATCGCGCGAAGAAAGACTTACTGTGCGCGAAAGCGGTTACGCGGGTGGACCAGCGGGACGCTGTCGATTACGATTGGTTCGAGCGCGAGTGGCCGGCGATCGCGGGCGATCCCGTCGTGCACGGTGGGTCGCCCAGAAGGACCACCGGGCGGTTGACGAGATCGCCACGGAGAGCAGCCAACACCCGGCGTGCGGCAGCCGGGCGGCGGTGAAGGAGAAGCCCCGGGCGTGTCGCCGGCCGGGTCCTGATCGAAGGATTTCTCGACGTGCGCCGCTGTTCCCGCTGACCGATTGATGCCGCCCCACTTCCTCACCGCCATCGTCGTTCTCGGCCTCGGCCTGACAGTCGGGGCCGACGCCCAGGACCTCCGCGTTGAAGCGCCATCCAAGCGGGCCCGGGCGGTGCGGGTGGTTGAAGGGGCGATTCGCGTGGACGGGACGCTGGACGACGAGGCATGGCGGACCGCGACGCCTGTGGTCGATTTCGTCCAGAAGGAGCCGATCGAAGGGGCGGCGCCGACCGACCGCATGGAGGTGCGATTCGCCTACGACGATGTCGCGCTGTACGTCGGGGCGCGCATGTTCTCCACCGCCGCGATCCAGACGCCGATGGGCCGCCGCGACGAAGGCGATCAAGCGGAACACCTGCGCATCTCCCTCGACACCTACTTCGATCGGCGGACCTCGTCGACCTTTGGTGTCACGGCGAGCGGCGTGCGGCTCGATCACTACTATTCGAGCGACGACGGGTTCAACGACGATCCCACCTTCACCCCGGTCTGGCGGGCGCGGACGGCGGTGGACGGGCAGGGATGGACGGCGGAGCTGTGGATTCCGTTCGCGCAACTGCGGTTCAACGATCGCACGCCGCAAGTCTGGGGTCTGAACATCCAGCGATGGGTTCCGTCCCGGAACGAGGAGGTGTTCTGGGCGTTGATTGGCCGCACCGACGAGCGCTGGGCCTCCTTGTTCGGCGAGCTGCACGGCATCGACGGCATTCGACCCGGGCGGAGAATCGAGCTGCTCCCCTACGTCGCCAGCACCGCGACGGCGCTCGGTCGTCGCGATCCGAACGACCCGTTCAAGAGCGCCGTCGATCTGAACGGGCGGGTCGGCGCGGACATCAAGGTCGGCCTCGGCTCGAACCTCACGCTCGAAGCGACGATGAACCCGGACTTCGGCCAGGTCGAGGCCGATCCCGCCGAGGTCAATCTGTCCGCCTTCGAGACCTTCTTCGACGAGCGCCGGCCGTTCTTTGTCGACGGGGCGAACCTGCTGACGGGGAACGTCAACAACTACTTCTATTCGCGCCGTATCGGCGCTGCGCCGCTCGGGGAGGCTCAGGCCGACTTCGTCGACGCTCAGGCCGACTTCGTCGATGCTCCCGGCACGACGACCATCCTCGGCGCCGCCAAGCTGACAGGGCGCCTGGCGTCGGGCACCTCGATCGGGGTTCTCGGTGCGGTCACCGGCGAGGAGTCGGCGCGCACCTTCAGCGGCTCGCAGTTCGGACGCGTCATGGTCGCGCCCCCGACGGCGTACGCCGTCGGCAGGATCGAGCAGGAATTCGGCCCGCCCGGTTCCACTGTCGGGCTCATGGCGACCAGCGTCAACCGCCAGCTCTCGCCGAACGATCCGCTGTCCTCACTCCTCACACGCAACGCCGTCACCTTCAGCGGCGACTCCGTGGTGCGGTTCGGCGACTACGAGATGCAAGGCTACCTTGGCGTCACGCACGTTGACGGAGATCCGGGCGCGATCCTTCGCCTCCAGCACTCGAGCGCCCGCTATTTTCAGCGCCCGGACGTCGACTACGTGCGGCTCGATCCACTGCGGCGGTCGATGTCCGGCGCGAAAGGCGGTGTCGAGATCGAACGGCAGAACGGCCGGCATTGGTTGTGGAGCGCCGAGACGTCGTTCGAGACGCCCGGCTTCGAGACCAACGACGTCGGCCGTCTCACGACGGGCGATGGCCGGCTCTACAACACCGAGCTCGAGTACCGTGAAACCGTGCCGGGGAGATGGTTCCGTGAATACTCGGTGGCCCTCAGCCAGGGACAGGAATGGAACTTCGGCGGGGACCTTCAGGTCTCGACCGCTTCGTCAGAGGCGGAGATCACGTGGCCGAACTTCTGGTCGACCCGGTGGACCAACGAGCTCGAGTTCCGGCGGCAGGATATGCGCCTCACACGCGGCGGGCCGTCGATGGAGCGACCCGGGCTGTGGCGAACCGGCGTGGAGATCGAAACCAGCGAGGCATCCCAGACGCGCGGCGACGCGGAGGTGCTGTACGGCCGCGACGAGGATGGCGGTCTGCTGTTCCGCCTCAACACCGGGATGACGGTGCAGCCCGGGCCGCGGTGGCAGCTCTCGCTGAGCCCGTCGTATCAGCGGGAAGTTGACACGCAACAGTACGTCGCCACCCTGCCCGGCGGCGGTCCCGCCACCTTCGGCGGCCGCTACATTTTCGGGCACGTGGACCGGTCCACCTACTCGACACAGGTGCGGCTGAACTACACGTTCAAGCCGGATCTGAATCTCGACTTCTACGGAGAACCGTTTGCCGCCAGCGGCATCTACGACCGTTACGGCGAGCTGACGGCGGCGCGTACACGTCTCTTACGGCCCGTTGACCCGGCCTCGATTGGCAGTGCCGACTTCAGCGTGCGTTCCTTCCGCAGCAACCTCGTGCTCCGCTGGGAGTGGCGCGCCGGCAGCACGCTCTATCTCGTGTGGCAACAGAATCGCGAGATCGACGAGGCGCTTCGATCCCGGGCGACAGTGGGGGACATGTTCGGATCGTTGAGCTCTCCCGGCGACAATTTTTTCGCCGTGAAGGCAAGCTTCTGGTTTTCCCCGCAATAGACCGAGACTCAAGTCCATGCGTGCCGCCGGTTGCTTGCCCGGAGCGCCGGATCTCCTATCGGACAGCGCCGCCCGAGCAGGTCGTGCTGACCATCTTCACCGCATCCACACGAATCCGGCGAATTCCGGCAGCGGCCGCCGAGCTGCTGGGGGCACCATCGGTTCGGGGCGGTGCCAGCGTCCCGGTCACTTGCACACGATGACCGGTGTGTTTGGCGAGCTCCGGCACGTTCCCATCGAGGGCATACGACGTCCGGCCAGTATCCGAGGCGTCGCTGGGCACCCGATCCGCGTCGCTCAGCTGGAAGACGTCGAGCGGCTCGCTGCTGTTGGCGTCACGGTCAGCGGTGTTGGGCGACGACGTCGTGCCGAGACCTGTGCCGCCAACCGACCCGTCACGCTGGGCGCGTTGAATGCAGCCTTCAACCGACACCTTCGACCCATCTGGCGGTGCGACCGCGCCCTGGGATGGCGCTTGAGCTTGGATTCCCACCGACGCGGCAGCAAACAGCACGACGACCAATCCTCGAAGAGCCATAGGTCCTCCTTCCAGATCGGTGTGCAACGGCCAGACCAACGCCCGCGGCTCGTCGAGGTCAGTCGCCCGGGCGCCCTTTGCCACGGAGGTCGTCCCGCCGAAGCCACGAGAACAGCGCGATCAGGGAGGCGGTCGTGGCGACGATGATGCCCAGCGCTGCGGCGAGCGCGTAGGTGAGGATCCAGCAGATCGCCGCGACTGTCGCGGCCGCGATCGCCAGGTTGACCGAGATACGGAAGACGGCGTCCAACCGTTCGAACGAGATCCACCAGCGGGGGCCAGACATCGCACTGAGCGTAGTCCATGGCAGCAGGATCACGGGAGCTTCCTCCACGACACGTTCCGCTTCGGTCCTTCGGCTTGGACCGCCGAGGCCGGCGTAATAGAATCCGGCTCACATGACCTTTCGGGCGATCCGGGTTTCGAAGGAGCACGGCGTTCACGGCGCGTCGGTCGTCGCGCTGAACGACGAGGATCTGATGGACGGCGATGTCACCATCGCCGTCGACTATTCCACGATCAACTACAAGGACGGCCTCGCGCTCACCGGCAAGGCACCGATCATCAAGACGTTTCCGCTGGTGCCGGGCATCGACCTGGCTGGCCGTGTCCAGACGTCGGCGCGAACCGACCTCAAGCCCGGCGATGCCGTGGTGGTGAACGGGTGGGGACTCGGCGAACATCACCACGGCGGTCTGGCCCAGCGCGCCCGGGTGAAGGGGGAATGGATCGTCAAGGTGCCTTCGCCGCTGACCACGCACCAGGCGATGGCGATTGGCACCGCCGGCTACACCGCCATGCTCGCAGTGATGGCGCTCCAGCGCGGCGGTGTGGCGCCCGGCCAGGGCGAAGTGCTGGTGACCGGCGCCAGCGGCGGCGTCGGGTCGATCGCGATCGCCCTGTTGTCGGCGTTCGGCTACCGCGTTGTGGCCTCGACAGGCCGCCCCGACGAATCAGGATACCTGACCGGGTTGGGAGCCGGGTCGGTCATCGACCGGAATACCCTATCCGCTCCGGGGCGTCCGCTCGGAACGGAACGGTGGGCCGGAGCCATCGACTCGGTGGGCAGCCATACGCTGGCGAACGTGTTGTCCCAGACCCGCTACGGCGGCACCGTCGCCGCGTGCGGTCTGGCGCAAGGGCTCGACCTTCCCGCGTCGGTCGCTCCGTTCATCCTTCGTGCGGTGACGCTCGCGGGGATCGACTCGGTCCGCGTCCCGATCGGGATCCGCGTGGAAGCCTGGTCGCAGCTGGCCAGACACCTCGATCTCGACAAGCTCGCGACCATCACCTCCACCGTCGGTCTCGACCAGGCATTCGACGTCGCCAATCGGATTCTGGCGGGCCAGGTTCGGGGCCGGACCGTCGTCGACGTGAACGCCTAGAAGCGCACGTCGTCGTGCGCCCTTCGCGCTTTTGGTGATCTCGTGGGTGGATCCCGCGATTCGAAGAGCCGCCACCTGGCCACGGCGCGCTTCAGAAGGAATTCACCAGAGCGGTCTGATGCCGCGCCATCTGCTGGCTGAGCGAGTAGTGGTGATAGTGGAGGGCGCACCGGACGACATATCCAAAGAGGCGTCCCGGATCCCCGTGACCGAGAAAATCCCGGACGATCTCCCGCCGGTATCGGCTCCGCAGGCTTCGATCCTCGACGCGCCGCATCAGTCGGAGGTACAGGCCGACGGCCCGGATGAGGTTGAGGCCCTGGCGGTTCAGTCGTGCGAGCGGGTGGCGCCGCCAGTAGCGCGCGCGGGCCGGGGCGAACGACATGGCGTCGTTGCCGAGCCCCGCACCGAGCCGCTCGAAATAGGCATCGGCTTCGTAAATCTCCTGCATCAGACGCACGTATCCGTCGCGTAACGCTTCGCGGCTCAGGCCCGCGGGGATGACGTTGGTGCCGAACGGCGAGTCGTCGGCGGGATCGAGCCGCCCGGCGGCAGCGAGCCGCGCGTGGAGCGGCGTCTTCGGGATGGCGTACAGCATCCCGACCATTGCCTGAGCGATCCGCGCCTCGCGCAAAAACTCACGCTGCGCGCCGAAAATGGTCTCGTCGTCGTGGTCGAAGCCGAGGATCATGCCAGACCAGACTTCGAGCCCCGCCCGTTGGATCTCCCGCACCCGGCCCACGACCGTGCGGCCCGCCTTCACGTTCTGATGCTTCCGCGTCTCTATCAGCGACGCTTCGTTGGGCGTCTCGATCCCGACAAAGACGCTCAGGATGTTCGCGTCGAGCATCAGGCGCATCAACCGATCGTCCTCGGCAAGATCGAGCGATGCCTCGGTGACGAAGATGAACGGGAAGCCGTGGGCTTCCTGCCAGGCGCCCAGCGTCTCGAGCAGCGGCGTCACCGCTTTCTTGTTGCCGATCAGGTTGTCGTCGACAATGAAGACGATCTCGATGCGCTGCGCGAGCAGAGCCTCCAGCTCGCTGACGATCTGTTCGGCCGTTTTCAGCCGCGGCCGTCGGCCGAAGGTGACAATGATGTCGCAGAACTCGCACTGGAACGGACATCCGCGCGAGAACTGAACGCTGCCGAACAGATAGTGGCGCATCGCGAGCAGGTCGTAGCGCGGCACCGGCACACGCGTCATGTCGGTTCGGGCGGTCTGTTCGTACCGCCGCTTGGCGGCGTGGCCGCGCCAGTCGCGCAGGAACTCGGGCCATGTGTCCTCGGCCTCGCCGACGAAGATGACCGACGCCAGACCGTCGAAGTACCGCTCGTGCACGCTGATCCAGGGGCCGCCGACCACGGCGTACGCCCCACGGCGCTTCAGCTCCTCGAGAATCTCGCGCATGCGTTTCCGCTGGACGCTCATGCCCGTCAGCCCGACGATGTCGGCGCGCGCGATCCGGTCGAAATCGAGCGGCTGGACGTTCTCGTCGACGATCGACACGCGATGTTCGGGTGGTGTGAGCGCCGCGAGCAGGGGGAGGCTTGCGACCGGCATCGCGGCCCGCTTCCCGAACAGCGGCAGCGCGTGCTCGAGCCCCCAGTACGAGGCTTCGAACCGGGGGTTGATCAGGACGATGTCGGCCGCGCCGCGGTCAGCCATGCGTCAAGCCACATCCTCGTTCATGATTTCTGGGCGTCGCGGCCAGGGCGTGTCACGCGCCGCTGCACCCGGACCTCAGGCCGTCAGCATACTGCCATCGCGGATGACGAGGATCGACGAACTGATCCGCGGCGACGCGTTCGCCCCGGCCGCGGAGCCAGCGCTCGATCGTTTCTCTCAGCAGAGGAGCCTCGTCGGCGACCACGAGGCCGCCGGCTGGTCTGACCGAGGCGAACACCGCACCCGCCGCCAACGAGTCCACCGTCGCGACAATCAGCTGTTCGGCCCCGTCCACCCGGCGGCCTGTCGCCCGATACAACTCCACGGCGATGCGCCCGCCCTCGCACGCCGCCCGGACATGGATGCCGGAGATCGCCAGCGTGCCTGGCCGGCGTCGGTTGATCTCGTCGGCCACCACGCGCGTCAGATCGGCGCCGGTCACACTGAGCCGGACGACGCGGTTGTCGAACGGGAACACGTCGTACAGCCGCCCGAGTGTGAGCGGACCGGCGGGCAGGTCGGCCCGCAGACCGCCAATCCTGTTGTTCGTGATCGCGAGGTCGACTCCGGGGCTGCTGCCGCGCAGCGCGTCCGCGAACAGGTTGCCGAGCGGCGACTCGGCTTCGCC
>WHSN01000249.1 GCA_009380045.1 Luteitalea sp. | reverse complement strand
CCCGAGCAGCAGGTGCTCGGTGCCGATGTAGTTGTGCAGCAGACGATCGGCCTCTTCGGCCGCGAACTGGAGCACGCGCTTGGTTTCCGCGCTGAAGGGGATCTCGACAGACGTCGAGACCTTCTCTCGGAACACCGTGCGGCCTTCAATTTCCTTGCGGATGTTTTCGAGCGAGAGATGCGAGCGCGCAAAGATGCGGCTGGTGAGGCCTTTGCCTTCGCGAATGAGTCCCAGCAGGAGGTGCTCGGTCTCGATCGAGATGCTGCCGAGCTGGCTCGCTTCATAACGGGCAAAGAAGAGTACTCTTCTGGCCCTCTCGGTGTACCTTTCGAACATCCGGCCTACCTACTGAAAGCAGATGGTGTGGGGGTCACGGGCGCGCTGGCCACATTATACGGCATCCATTTTCCCCCCGACGCCAATTAAGTGATTGCCCGCCTTAGGGTTCGCGCCCCACTGGTTTAGACGTCGATGACGCAACAGACGTGCCCGACACCGATGGTCGCAAGGCGAGGCGGATCCGCCCGCGGTGAGCGGACGTCTGCCGGTACGACTGGCGGGGCGAGTGTCCTATGCGGCGGGCACCAGGCGTCCTTCTTCGAGCCGCAGGATGCGGTCGCAGGCCGCGGCCAGGCGGGGATTATGGGTGGCGATCACCGATGTCAGCCCGTCCGCCCGGTGCATCTCGGCCAGGAGCGCATGTAACGACTCGGCGGTATGCTCGTCCAGGTTGCCCGTCGGTTCATCCGCCAGGAGCATGGACGGCCGCATCACAAGGGCCCGCGCGACGGCGACTCTTTGCTGCTCCCCACCAGATAACATGCCGGGCCGGTGGCCCAGGCGTTCGGCGAGCCCGACGCGCTCGAGCAGCTCCGTCGCCCGCGGCCGCGACTCCGCCGGACCGATGCGGGCGATGCGCATCGGCATCTCCACGTTCTCGAGCGCCGTGAACTCGGGCAGCAGATGGTGAAACTGGAACACGAACCCGACGTGCCGGTTTCTGAAGGCCACCACGGCCGCATCCGGCAGGCCAGTCAGGTTGGTGGCGGCCACCGAGACGCTGCCGGCATCGGCACGATCGAGCCCGCCGAGCACGTGCAGCAGCGTGCTCTTCCCCACCCCCGAGGCGCCGACGATCGCGACCATCTCGCCCGAGGCGACCTCGAGCTCGAGGTCGCGCAGCACCGTGAGCGGCGTGGCCCCGACCCGGTAGGTCTTGACGATACCGCGAGCTTCGAGAAAGGCCATCACGACGAGAGAAACGTGGTGCGCTTGGTCTTCTTGGCGCCTTCGTGATGCGTGCGGCACAGTGCGGCCGGCAGTGCCGCCGTCAGTGCGGCCGTCGTCATTCGTACCTCAAGGCCGCCGCCGGATCGAGGCGGGCGGCCTGGCGCGACGGGTAGATCGTCGCCAGGAAGCAGACGACGATTGCCGAGACAATGACCAGGGCGAGGTCCCCCGGCAGCACGATGAACGGGACGTGCGCGATCTGATAGACGTCCATCGGGATCTGAATCAACTGATAGCGATCGACGATCTCGGCGACGCCGTAGCCGAGAGACGCACCGGCGGTCGTGCCGACGATGCCGATGATCAGCCCCTGCATCATGAAGATCACGGTCACGCTGCGCGCGCTCGCTCCCATCGTCTTGAGGATCGCGATGTCGCGGTGCTTCTCCATGACCAGCAGGATCAGCGACGCCACGATGTTGAGCGCCGCGACCATCACGATCAGGCCGATGGTCAGCGAGATCGCCATCTTCTCCAGCCACAGCGCCGAGAACAGCGAGCGGTTCATGTCGGCCCAGTCCTGCGCCACGTAGTCGGAGCCGAGCTCGCCGGCAATGGCGTTCGACACCTCTGGCGCGGCGTAGATGTCGTCGATCCGCAGCTGAATGAGATCGACCTCCTGCTTGTCCATCAACCGCTTCGCCACGTCGAGCGAGACGAATCCGGTCTGTGAATCCACCTCGTAGAGACCCAGATTGAACGTCCCGGCGACCAGGAGGCGTCGGGGCCGCGGCATCATCCCCATCGGTGAGAGGGTTCCTTCCGAGGTGAGGAGGGAGATCGAATCGCCGGCCGAGACGCCGAGCTGCGCGGCCAGGTCGCTGCCGAGCAGGATGGTATCCGGCGCCTCGGGGTCCGACTTCGTGAGCCCGGCCAGATCGCCGCTGCGAATCGCGCCCGCGATCGCAGTGACGCTTGGCTCGAGCGCCGGATCGATGCCCTTGAGGTTGATGAACGCCTGTTCTCCCGCGGCGGTGACCAGCGCGCGCCCGAGGATCGCCGGCGCGGCGCCGATCACGTGCGGCATCGCCCGCAGCTTGTCCGCCTCGGCGCGATAGTCGACGACGCCGCTCCGCTTCCAGACGAAGATGTGCGGATTCGCGCCGAGAATGCGGTCGCGCAGCTCCTGTTGCAGGCCGGTCATCAGCGCCAGCGCAATCACCAGCGCCATCACCCCGACGGTGACCCCGAGCGTGGAAATGAGCGAGATCACCGAGATGAACGCCTGCTTCCGCTTGGCCAGCAGATAGCGCAGCGCGATGTGCAGCTCGAAGGGCATCTATTTCACAAGCCACGAAGACACTGACGTGAGAGACCACGAGCAGTCGGCGACGTCGGTCGGAGCGCCACGAACCGGCGACAACACGAAACAACAATAGCGGTTTTCGTGACTTCGTGCTTTAGCGGCAGGGGCTTGCTCAGTCGCGTTTGCGCAGCAACGGGAACAGAATCACGTCACGGATCGACGGGCAGTTGGTGAGCAGCATGACCAGCCGATCGATGCCGACCCCCTCGCCGGCCGTCGGCGGCAGCCCGTACTCGAGCGCGCGGATGTAATCCTCGTCCATCTCGTGGGCCTCGAGGTCGCCGCTGGCGCGGTCGTCGAGCTGCGCTTCGAAGCGCCGCCGCTGTTCGAGCGGGTCGTTCAGCTCGCTGAAGGCGTTGGCGACCTCGAAACCGCCGATATACAGCTCGAATCGCTCCACGGTATCCGGATCGTCCGCCTTCTGTTTCGACAGCGGCGAGACCTCGGTCGGAAAGTCATAGACGAAAGTCGGCTGCCGCAGCCCGTCCTCGCACAGCGCTTCGAAGATCCCGGTGGCGATCTTGCCCGCCCCGTGGCCCGGCCTGACGTCGATGCCCAGCCGGCCGGCGACGGCCGCGGCGCGGTCGCGATCGCGCAGGTCGGCTTCGGTAATCGCCTGGTTCAGCCGGTCCGACGCTGCGGCACTCGCCGCCTGGCGCAGCGAAAGCCTGGCATACGGCGCGGCGAGCGACAGCTGATGATCCCCGAACGTGATCTGGTCTGTGCCGATCGCCCGGTGCGCGACCGCCGGCAACAGCTCCTCGGTCATGGTCATCAGGTCGCGATAGTCGGCGTAGGCCTGGTAGAACTCCATCATCGTGAACTCGGGGTTGTGCTGGGTCGAAATCCCTTCGTTCCGGAAGTTCCGATTGATCTCGAACACCCTCTCCATTCCCCCGACGACGAGCCGCTTCAGGTACAGCTCGGGCGCCACGCGCAGATAGAGATCCATATCGAGCGCGTTGTGATGCGTGCGGAAGGGCCTGGCGAGCGCCCCGCCGGCGATCGGCTGCATCATGGGCGTCTCGACCTCGAGAAAGCCGCGCGCGGTCATGAGCTCCCGGATCGCCGACACCACACGGCTGCGGACCTCGAACACACGCCGGGCCTCCGGGTTGACGGCGAGGTCGAGGTAACGCTGCCGGTACCGGGTCTCGACGTCGGTCAGGCCATGCCACTTCTCGGGGAGCGGCAGCAGGCATTTCGCGAGAAAGTGCAGCCGGCCCGCCCAGATGGTCAGCTCGTTGGTCCTGGTCCGGAACAATCGCCCTTCCACCCCGACCCAGTCGCCGAAGTCGAGGAGCTCGAAGATCTGAAAGTCGAGCGGCGGCAACGCGTCCTGCCGCACATACACCTGGAGCTTCGAGCGACCGTCGGACAGCACCAGGAAGTTCGCCTTCCCGAACGATCGGATGGCCAGAATGCGTCCGCCGGTCACGGTGCGGGGCTGCTCGGACTCGAGCGCGTCGTGCGATTTCTCCTGGTGCGTCGCCACCAGCTCGCTCACCGTGTGCTGCCGTTCGAACCGGCTCGGGTACGGGGCGACGCCGTGGCGGATGATCGCGTCCAGATTGGCCGCGCGCTGCTGAACTTGTTCTTCCTGGGAGGACATCGGGCTCGTATCGTTGGTCGTTGGTCGTTGGTCGTTGGTCGGTCGTTGGTCGGTCGTTGGTCGGTCGCTAGTCGTTGGTCGGTCGTTGGTCGTCGTTGGTCGTCGTTGGTCGCTGAGTCGGTCGTGAGCGTCAGCCTGCCGGCTGCTCGATCTTCTTCCGGATGCCGTCGAGCATGCCGTTGATGAACTTCACGGCGTCTTCGGTGCTGAACGTGCGCGCCAGCTCGAGGGCCTCGTTGATGATGACCGGCACCGGCGTCCCGCCGCTCCGGAGCAGCTCGCAGGCCGCCATCCGCAGGATCAGGCGGTCGAGGACGGCCATCCGTTCCGGACGCCAGTGCTCCGCCGTGTCCGCAATCAACGCGTCGACCGCGGCGAGACGCCGCACGGTATCCCGCGCCAGCTCCACGGCGAACGTCTTGAGGTCGTCGGGCGGCGGCGGCCCGGGCCATTGCAGGCCGAAAAACGTCTGACCGGCCTGCTCGACGTCCGTCCTGCCAACCTCCCATTGATACAGGATCTGCAGCGCCGCCTCGCGGCCGCGATGTCGGGTGTCTGTCTTCGTCCGGCGTGCGGCGCTCACGATCAGGACGACCGCTCGTCAAGGGACTGCAGCGCGGTGGCGATCCCCGCCATTTCGATCGCTGCGGTCGCCGCTTCCCATCCCTTGTTGGCCGGCCCATCCGCGGCGCGCTCGAGGGCCTCTTCGACCGCGTTGGTCGTCAGCACACCAAAAGTCATCGGCACACCGGTGTCTGCCGCCGCGCTCGTCAGCCCGTGCGCAACCGCAGACGAAATATATTCGAAGTGAGGCGTGGCGCCCCGAATGAGGCAGCCGAGGCAGATGACGGCGT
>WHSN01000122.1 GCA_009380045.1 Luteitalea sp. | reverse complement strand
TCGCAGGAAATACATTCAGCGCCAGATCGAGCTCCACCAAGGCGCGGTCAACGTCCGGTTTCGCGGCCAGCAACCACAAGGCGCGGGCGCGGCGAACCGTCACGGGATGCCGAAGTTGCCGATCGGCCAGCACGAGGTGAAGAACTGGCCGGTCCTCGATCTTGGCCACCAGCCGGAGGTGGACACGGCCACCTGGCGGCTGGAGATCGGCGGGCTGGTTGACAACCCGCTCACGCTCGACTGGGACGCGTTCATGGCGCTGCCGCAGGTGGACGACGTCAGCGACTTCCACTGCGTGACCACCTGGAGCCGGTATGACAACCACTGGCGCGGGGTGCGATTCAAGACGATCGCCGAGCTGGCGATTCCCAGGGAGAACGCGCGCTTCGTGCTGTGCACCGGCCACGACGTGGCGCCGGGCACCTCCGTCCCGTACACCACCAACCTGCCGCTCGGACGCGCGATCGAGGACGATGTGCTGCTGGTCCATACCTGGGAAGGCAAGGCGCTGCCGCCCGAGCATGGCGGCCCGTGCCGCATGATCACGCCGAAGCTCTACGCGTGGAAGGGCGCCAAATGGATTCGCGCGATCGCGTTTCTCGCGGACGACCATCCAGGGTTCTGGGAAGTGCGCGGCTATTCGAACACCGCGGAGCCCTGGTTCAACGACCGCTACTCGGCGCTCTAGGACCCGTGCCTTCCATGACTGGGCAGATTCCGTGACATGATCATGACTCCAGTCGATCGACCACCGCTCTTCGCCGTCGATGGCTCGCGCGTCGTTTCCACGGCGGCCGCGGTGATGGACGTGGCGGATGCCGAATCTTGCGCGAGGAGCGCCCCCGGGATTGAACCCGATCAAGCTCAGCATGGGCCGCACGCACTACCGTCCTCTGAACGGCACACCGCTTGAACCTGATCCCTGCGCGCGGGTCCACTTTCGCTCGCCTGGGCCAGCGTTGCACTGCCGCCGATACGTCCAGGGGCGAAGCATCAGAGGCGGCAAGGACGTTGCGAGGCTGATGCCGGATGGACGCGAAATGAGCGAGGAAGCGCATGTGGAGTCGGCGAGCTGATGTCAGCGCGACGCGACACCGAACAGAACAGGGGCCAGGAACGCGGTCGGCCGGCAGATCGGGATCGACAGGTGGAGGTCGCCACCGTGCCGGCGGGCCAGGAAGGCGCGGATCACGTCAGACAGGTTCCGGCGGCCCTCGCTCGTCGTGCGATCGTCGAGCGCATTCGTCCGCAGATCGACGGCGGACGATTCCCGATCAAGCGGACGATCGGCGAAGCGGTCGAAGTCAACGCCGGCATCTTCGCCGACGGCCATGATGTGATTGTCGCCGTGTTGCGGGACAGGACCAGGCCAGCCACAGCGCACACAGAAGACCCGGCGCCGGCAGACACGTCGTCTGCCGGCGTGACAACGGGCTCGGCGAGCGTCGAGGATGCTCGAGGTCGTGTCGCGAACGCGGTGAGTTCCGTGCGCGCCGTGGTCGATCAACACGGGTGGCGCGAGACGCCGATGGCGCTCGCTGCGCCCGGGACGGACGAGTACAAGGGAACGTTCGTCGTTGACCATCCCGGCTGGCACGAGTACTCGGTCGTCGCGTGGGTGGACCCGTTCCAGACCTGGCGTCGCGACCTGCGCGTGAAAGCCGCCGCGGGGCAGGACGTCTCGGTGGAGCTGCTCGAGGGTTCGGCGCTCGTGCGCGCCGCAGCGGCCCGCGCGACCGGGCTCGACGCCCGGTGGTTGCTCAGCCAGGCCGAGACGCTCTGCGCACTGTCGCCGATCGCGGCCCGGATCGACGTTGGAACGGCCGGGAAGCTTTCGGCGCTGATGCTCGATCACGCCGACCGATCGCAGGCGACGACGTCGGGCGTGCTCAGGGTGTGGGTCGACCGCGAGCGCGCCCGTTTCGCGTCGTGGTACGAGATGTTCCCGCGTTCGGCGGGCCCGGATCCAACCCGCAGCGCAACGTTTCGTGAAGCCTGTCGCCGCCTCAGCGCCATTGCCGACATGGGCTTCGACGTACTGTATCTGCCGCCGATCCATCCGATCGGTCGCAGCTTCCGGAAGGGACCGAACAACAGCCTTAGCGCGAAGCCGGGCGATCCGGGCAGCCCGTGGGCGATCGGGTCTGAAGCCGGGGGGCACACCTCGGTTGAACCGGGGCTCGGCAGCCTCGACGACTTCGAGTCGTTCCGCGCCGAAGCGGAGCGGCTGGATCTCGAGATCGCGCTGGATCTGGCCTGGCAGTGCTCTCCCGATCATCCATGGGTGCGGGAGCATCCGGAGTGGTTCCGACGCCGGCCCGATGGCACAATCAAGTACGCCGAGAACCCGCCCAAGAAGTACCAGGACATCTACCCGCTCGACCTCGCCTGCGAGGACTGGCGGGAATTGTGGACGGCGCTGCTCGACGTCACCCTGTTCTGGATCGCTCGCGGCGTCCGGATTTTCCGCGTCGACAACCCCCACACCAAGTCGTTCGGGTTCTGGGAATGGCTGATCGACCAGGTGCACGGCCGCGATCCGAGCGTGATCTTCCTGGCGGAAGCGTTCACCCGGCCGTCGTTGATGCGGTATCTGGCCAAGGCCGGCTTCACGCAGTCCTATACGTATTTCACCTGGCGTAACACGAAGCCCGAGCTCGAGGCGTACTTCACCGAGCTCACCACGACCGAGATGCGCGAATATTTCAGGCCGAATCTGTTCGCCAATACGCCGGACATCCTCCACCCGTATCTGCAGGAGGGTGGACGGCCGGCATTCGAGGCCCGGCTGGTGCTGGCGGCCACGCTCGGCGCCACCTACGGCATATACAGCGGCTTCGAGCTGTGCGAGAACACGGCCGTACCGGGCACCGAAGAGTATCTCGACTCGGAGAAGTATCAGATTCGAGTCCGGGACTGGAGCCATCCTGGACACATCGCCGAGCTGGTCACCCGCGTCAACCAGATCCGGCGCGCCCATCGCGCCCTGCAGTCGAACGGATCGCTCCGGTTTCACCCCACCGACAACCCGCAGATCCTCGCCTACTCGAAGACCTCGTCCGATGGCCGCGATGCCGTGTTCGTCGCCGTCAACCTCGACCCGCGGGCGATGCAGCACGGGCACGTGCAGATTCCGGCCGAATTGTCCGCCTCGCAGGTCGGCGATCCGCAATCGGACTACGCCGTGCACGATCTGCTAACCGACACGCGCTACATCTGGCGCGGCGACTGGAACTACGTCCGGTTCGATCCGGGCGTCTGCCAGGCTCACATTCTCACTTTCGTGCATGGCTAGCACCGCGACCAATCTCACGCTGCCGGTTGAACCGGTTTCCTCGGCGCCGGGCGCCACTGACGACGATCCGCTCTGGTACAAGGACGCGATCATCTATCAGGCGCACGTCAAGTCGTTCTTCGACTACAACAACGACGGTGTCGGCGACTTTCTGGGCCTGACGCAGAAGCTCGACTACCTCCAGGCCCTCGGCATCACCTGTCTGTGGCTGCTGCCGTTCTTCCCGTCGCCGCTCAGAGACGACGGCTACGACATCGCGGACTACCGGAACGTCCATCCCAGCTACGGCACGCTCGACGACTTCACGGCGCTGGTCATCGCCGCGCACGAGCGGCGGATCAAGATTCTGATCGAGCTCGTCGTGAACCACACCTCCGACCAGCACCCGTGGTTCCAGCGCGCGCGCCACGCGCCGGCCGGCTCGCCCGAGCGCGAGTTCTACGTCTGGAGCGACACCGACCAGAAGTTTCCGGAAACGCGGATCATCTTCTGCGACACCGAGAAGTCGAACTGGACCTTCGACCCGGTCGCCAAGCAGTACTACTGGCACCGGTTCTTCGCACACCAGCCGGACCTGAACCACAACAATCCCGCCGTCGTCGAGGCGGTGATCGACGTCATGAAGTTCTGGCTGGATATCGGCGTCGATGCGCTGCGGCTGGATGCGGTGCCGTATCTCTGCGTCCGCGAGGGGACCAACAACGAGAACCTGCCCGAGACGCACGAGGTGCTGAAGCGCATGCGGCGCGAGCTGGATGCGGCCTACGACAACCGCATGCTGCTGGCGGAAGCGAACCAGTGGCCGGCCGACGTCCGGGCGTACTTCGGCGACGGCGACGAGTGCCACATGGCGTTCCATTTCCCGCTGATGCCGCGGATGTTCATGGCCTTGCGGCAGGAAGATCGGTACCCGATCATCGAGATCATGAGCCAGACGCCCGACATCCCGGAGAACTGCCAATGGGCGCTGTTCCTCCGGAACCATGACGAGCTGACGCTCGAAATGGTCACCGATGAAGAGCGCGATTACATGTATCAGACCTATGCCGCGGATCCGCAGATGCGGATCAATCTGGGGATCCGCCGCCGGCTCGCGCCGCTGGTCGAGAACAGCCGGCGCCGCGTCGAGCTGCTGAACAGCCTGCTGTTCTCGCTGCCGGGAACGCCGATCATCTACTACGGCGACGAGCTGGGGATGGGCGACAACATCTACCTCGGCGATCGCAACGGCGTCCGGACGCCGATGCAGTGGAGCAGCGACCGCAACGCCGGGTTCTCGCGCGCCGATGCCGCCCGCCTGTTCGCCCCGCCGATCATGGATCCGGTGAACGGCTACCAGGCGATCAACGTCGAGGCGCAGGAGCGCTATCCGTTCTCGCTGCTCAACTGGATGAAGCGGCTGATCGCGATGCGGAAGCAGCATCGCGTGATCGGCCGCGGGTCGCTGGAGTTTGTCGGCTGCTCGAACCGCAAGGTGCTCGCCTACCTGCGCCGCGACGAGAAGGAGACGATCCTGGTGATCGCGAACCTGTCGCGCCACCTCCAGCCGGCCGAGATCGAGCTGGCGCCGTTCGCTGGTCTCATTCCGATCGAGATGCACGGCTTGACCGAGTTTCCCCGCATCGCCGAGCGGCCGTACTTCCTCACGCTTGGTCCCTATTCCGCCTACTGGTTCTCGTTGCAACCGGCATCACTGCAGGTGACGCCGGCGCCCCGGTCGCCGGCAGACGCAACCGCGCTGGCCGAGGCGGTGCCGGCGCTGCTCGTCGGCGTCAACTGGGAGAACGTGCTCGACGCCGCGACCCGGGTCGTGCTCGATCGCCAGGCGCTGGTGCCGTTTCTGAAGCGTCAGCGCTGGTTCGGATCGAAGGCGCGGGAGGTCCGTCAGGCGCGCTTTTCCGACTGGAGCCGGATCCGCGGCGGCAGCAACCCGGCGTTCGTCGCCATGGCGTCGGTCAGCTACTCTGACGGATGGTCCGAAACCTACCTGGTTCCGCTGGCGCTGGTGTCGGGCGAACAGGACCGCGCCATCACCACCAGCAGCCCGTCCGCGGTGCTCGCGCGCATCACCGGCGCACGCAAGGGGGCGATCGTCGACGGCTTCCTGGACGACGACACGTGCAGCCGGATCATGGCGCTTGCCGAACAGCGCAAGCCGCTGCCGTCGGCGAAGGGCGCGCTGCGCGGCGCGCCGGTGACGACGATCGAAGTGGCGGCGGAGCACAAGTGGACGCGCGGCGGCGGCGATCAGAGCAACAGCGTCGCCTTCGTGAACGAGCAATACGTGCTGAAGCTGTTCCGACGCATCGAACCGGGACCCAATCCGGAGTTCGAGATCTCGGCATTCCTGACCGGGCATGGCTTCACGCAGATGCCCGCCCTCGCCGCGGCGCTGCTCTACGATCGGCCCGGCCTCGAGACCGGGACGCTGGCCGTCCTGCAGACAGCCGTCAAGAACCAGGGATCGGGATGGGATTTCACCATCGACGAGCTGCGCCGCTACTACGAGCGCGTGTCGGCGCGAGTGAAACGGACCGAGGGGCAGGAGAGCCTGTCCGCGCCGCCCGTTGCCGGTCTCGTCGACGCCTCGAGCGCGGAAGAATCCGGCGCACTGCAGGAACCGCCGCCGTTCTTTGCGGCAATCGAAAACTGGTACCTGGCGACCGCGGCCACGCTCGGGCGCCGGACGGCGCAGATGCACCTGACGTTCGGCGCCGGCACCGGTGAGGCGTTTGCGCCCGAGCCGCTGGCCGGTGTGGTGCTGGTCGCGTTGACCGATCGCCTTCGCGAGCATGCGGCGAGCGCGCTCGATCTGTTGCAGTCGAAGCTCCCGGCACTCGGCGAGGCGCCGCAAATCCAGGCCGCAGCCGTCCTCGCGGCGCGCGACGCCATCGTCGATCGTCTCGAGGCGACAGCTCACCTGTCCGCCGCCGGGATGACGACACGCGTGCACGGCGACTATCATCTCGGGCAGATACTGCGGACCGAAGACGACTTCGTGATCCTGGACTTTGAAGGCGAGCCGGCCCACACGCTGGCGGAACGACGGGCGAAACAGTCGCCGCTCAAGGATGTCGCGGGCATGGCGCGATCCTTCAGTTACGCCGCATACGCGTCGCTGTTTGCGTTCACCGTGCATGCGCCTGACGACTACGGCGCGCTGAAGAACTGGGCGGACACCTGGGAATACTGGGCGTCCCAGTCTTTTCTCAAGGCCTACCTGGCGACGATGGCGGAGTCGCCGCTGATACCGAAGGGCCGGCAGTTCGACGACCTGCTCAAGGCCCTGATGCTGGAAAAGGCGTTGTACGAGTTGGAGTACGAGCTGAACAACCGGCCAGACTCGGTTGGGATTCCGCTCATTGGCATCCTCAAACTGGCGCTGCCTTTGCAGAGCTGAGGAGCAGTGCCGCAGCTTCCCTGCGGATCTGACCAATTTCGCGACGCTCGCGGCACTCTATGCCGAGGAATAGCCATGGCCAAACGAACTCGAAAATCACCGGGCGAGGAGATCGCCACGACACCAGGCGAATCGCCCCGCAAATTGCGAGGAGGCGCCCGCGTCCGTACCCGTCGCGAGGTCGCCTCTGAGATGGCCGCCGGGCAGGACCAGGCTGCAGCGATGTCGGACGAATTTGTCGGGATCGCCAACGCGGGCGAGGAACCGGTCCAGGCCGGGGCGTCGGCCAGCACCGGGTCGATGTCGATGTCCTCCGAGCCGAGCGCTGAAGATGTCCGGATGCGTGCGTATCACCGGTACCTCGAACGGGGCGGCGGTCACGGCATGGACTTCGAGGACTGGCTCGAAGCCGAACGCGACCTGAAGATTCGACGCTGACACATGCCGCGCCCGCTGTGGAAGGGGTCGATCTCGTTCGGGCTGGTCAGCATCCCAATCGCACTGCACACGGCGGTACGGGATCACCGGCCGAAGTTCCGGATGCTGCACGCAAAGGACAAGTCGCCGGTAAAGTTCCAGCGCGTCTGCCAGCGCGACGGCAGTCCGGTCGCGTGGGAAGACCTGGTCAAGGGCTACGAATATGCGAAAGGGCATTTCGTCGTGCTCTCGAAGGAGGACTTCCAGGCGGCGGCGGTGGAGAAGACGCGCACCGTGGACATCATCGATTTCGTCAAGGCCGAGGCGGTTGACGATCGATTCTTCGAGACGCCGTATTACCTCGTGCCGGCGAAAGGCGGGGAGCGTGCCTATGCGCTCCTTCGCGAGGCCATTCGGGACTCGAAACGCGTCGGCATCGCGAAGTTCATCATGCGCGAGGCGCAGCACCTCGCGGCGGTCGAAGTGATCGAGGATGCGATCGTGCTCAGCGTGATGCGTTTCGCTGATGAGCTGGTGGACGTGACGCAGTTCGACTTCCCGGCAGCGAGGAACGTCCGGCCGTCCGAGCTCGAGATGGCGAAGGCCCTCGTCAACAGCCTGGCCGCCGACTGGGACCCCACCAAGTATACGGATCAGTATCGCGAGAACCTGATGCGGATCATCAAGGGGAAGGTCAAGGGCAAGAACGTATCGCTCCAACCCACGACCGAGCCGCGCCAGGCCGAGGTAGCCGACTTGATGGAGCGGCTACGGCGAAGTCTCGAGAAAGGCCCCGGCGGAAAACGATCCGCCCGCCCATCCGCCCGGCCCGTGCGGGCGAAAGCCACCCCGCGCGCGCCGAGCCGCCGAAAAAAACACGCGGCATAGCGCGGTTCCCTGATCCCCGATCGCTGTTCCCTCATCCTGTTCCCTGCTGCGATGTTGAAACCCATGCTGGCATCGCTCGCGGATGCGCCGCTCGACGATCCCAGCCTGGTGTACGAACCGAAGTACGACGGCATCCGGGCGATCGCGGAGGTGCCTGCCGGCGGCCGGGGCGTGCGCCTCTGGTCGCGGCTCGGGAACGAGAAGACGGCGCAGTTCCCTGAAGTCGCGGCCGCCCTCTCGGCATGGGCGCGCCGCCGGAAAGAGGCGCTGGTCCTCGACGGCGAAGTGGTCGCGCTCGATGCCGCCGGACAGCCGACCGGATTCCAGAAGCTCCAGGGGCGCATTCATCTCACCGGGGGCGAGCCGGCCGGCGGGCGGGTGGCATTCGTGCTCTTCGACCTGCTGCGCGAGGGACGCACCGATCTCCGGGAGCGGCCACTCCGCGAGCGGCGAGCGGCGCTCGAGCGGCTGCTCGGAAAGGACGGCTTGCCGGTGCTCCGGGTGAGCGAACAGGTGCGCGGAAACGGGCGCAAGCTGTACGACCGCGCGCTCGCCAGCGGATGGGAAGGGCTGATCGCGAAGCACGCGGAATCGACCTACAAATCGGGCAAGCGATCGCCGGAGTGGCGCAAGCTCAAAATTGTCCAGGAACAGGAATTCGTCGTCGGTGGCTGGACCGAACCGAGACAGACGAGAGCCCACTTCGGCGCGCTCCTTCTGGGCGTGTACGTGGATGAAGATCTCGACCACGGAGCACGCCGAGACCACCGGGATACTGGCTCGGTGAGCTCTGCGGTGAAAACCCTCGTGTACGTCGGACATACGGGAACGGGCTTCGATCAACGCGAACTCGGGCGCCTGATGAAGCTGCTGAAGGCCCTCGAGACGCAGGTGTGCCCGTTCCGACCGTGCCCGCGCACCAACGAGCGTCCTCATTGGGTCACGCCGGAGCTGGTGGCGCAGATCAAGTTCACCGAGTGGACGTCGGACAACAAGCTGCGGCATCCGGTGTATATGGGTCTTCGCGATGACAAGAAAGCGGTCGAGGTGCGGCGGGAAGGGAAAATGCGACTCACCGCTGGGACGAGGAGCCGGCTGACCAGCCGCACCGAAAATCACACCCACGCCGTATCTGGCGAGAGCCGCAGGGGTGAACGTGTCGGGCGCGCGGGGCGCGCGCCAGTGGTTCCCACGCCAGACCCGGTGGCGATCGCCAACCTCGTCGAACAGCTGCGGGCAATCGAGGACAGCCGCCGCGACGGAGTGCTCGAGCTGCCGGACGGCGATCACTTTCCAGTGACGAACCTGCACAAGGTCTTCTGGCCGCGCCAGCAGCTCACCAAAGGCGATCTGTTCCGGTACTATGTTCACGTCGCGCCATACCTGCTCCCTGCCGTGGCCGATCGACCGCTGGTGATGAAGCGGTTTCCGAACGGGGTCGGAGGGAAGCCGTTTTATCAGCACCGCGCCCCCGATGTTCCGTCCGGGGTACGTGTCGAACAGGCTTCAGTAGCGGAGAGCCGGCCACAACTGATTGGCGGAGCGCTGAAGACCCTCCTTTACACGACGCAGCTAGCCGCGATCTCGCAGGATCCCTGGTTCTCGCGAGCACAGTCGCCACAGTTCGCAGATTACGTTGCGCTCGATCTCGACCCGTCGGAGGGTGTCACGTTCAAGGCCGTGCTCGACGTGGCCCGGTGGATTCGCGACGAGCTGGACTTCCTCGGTGCGGTCTCAGTGCCGAAGACTTCCGGCGCGGACGGACTGCACATCTATATTCCGCTTCCACCGCGAACGCCCTACGAGGCCGGCCTGCTGTTCTGTCAGATCGTCGCCACCGTGGTGACCCACAAGCACGCCAGAGCGGCGACGGTGGAACGTGCGGTCGGCGCGCGCGGACGACGCGTGTACATCGATTGCCTCCAGAACATTCTCGGCAAGACTCTCGCCACCGCGTACAGCGCCCGCGCGAGCGACTACGCCGGCGTGTCGACGCCGCTGACATGGGAAGAGGTCGAGGCCGGTGTCCGCCGGGAAGACTTCACTTTGAAAACGCTGCCGGGGCGTCTTTCCGAGCGGGGGGATCTGTGGGCGCGCTTGCGGGAGTCGAGAGGGGTCGATCTGTCTGCCGTCTCCAAGTACCAGTAGCCTGCGGTTCAACAACCTGGCACGCGCTTGCCACCGCGTGTCCCACGACGAACGTCGGACCAGGTCTTCAGGGTCGTCGTATCGCCACTGCGCCGGCCAGCAAGGCCGGACGCGCGTGACACCTCCACGCGCCGGCTGTGCTCGGCTAACGCCAGCACCCACGCTGGGCGTGGGCGTGGTTGCTGTCCACCAGAATGCCGTCGATGTCCAGGAGACGCTCGATACATGTCAGGGTGACCGGCGGCCCTTGCCGGTTTCGTCTCGAACGATCTCGTGCGTCGTCTTCTCGGCCGGGTGCCAGGTTTCGGCCGCTTCGCTTCCGGCGCCGATGACATCGGTGTCGATCTCGACGTCCCCCGGTGTGCCGCCCTCGTCACCCACTTCGGGCGTCACACTCGTGTCGGATCCGCCAGTTGCTGCCGCCTTGTCGCTCACTCTTCGTCCTCGTCATCCTCTTTGTCTTCGAGATCCTCGTCGTCGAACTCGCCCTCTTCCTCGACTGCGCCGATCACCTCTTCTTCGACCGGGCGATCGAGCTCGTTCACATCCCTGCTGTTTTCGTTGATGGCCATGGTGCTCTCCTCTCGCGCGAGACTGTGAGCAAGGTGAATACCACTAAGGACCAGCGGCGGACTTTCCGGCGAGGTGCGGCGAGGAGCGGGCGAGAGGTGCGGAGTAGGGGTTGGGGGGACGCATGCACGTGCCGTCAGCGCAGAGGCAGCGAGAGGAAAGGGTGACGGCACCGGTGAGCGCGAGGTCGGAGTTGCAGAAACGCGTTTCCTTGTTGTCGTCTGACAGGCCCATTCCAGCGCATCAGCGCGTGGACGCGATGCCACGCCAGACGGCCCTGATACCCTCCAGCCTTCCTCTCAGCTCCATCAGGTCTGTCATGCGACGTCGCCGAACCGCCGATGACGCCACGCGGAACAACTCGAAGCACTGAAAGCGCCAGAAGCGGAGCTGATGCCGCCAGGTCAAAGGCCGGACCACATCCTGAAACACGAAATAGTAGTTGACGACACACTTGTAGCCTACCCGTCTGCTGTCGACCCTTCCGTGCGGCGATTCGAGGTGCCTGCAGCGGGCATCGCCGCACTGCAAGAGCTGCCACTGGCGGCCTGCGCGCAGCGAGAAATGGGCGTCCTCCAGAACGCCGAAGTCCCTGAAGAACGGATCGAATCGCAGTCCGGAGTCGAACACCTCTCGGCGCCAGACGGCACAGGCTGTTGTCATGAAATCAACTGCTCGCACGCCGGTGAAGGGGGGCTGCAGGTTGGCGTTGATCGGGTAGCCGCTCTGGAAATCATACTTCCCCGGCTCATATGTGGTGAGGAGATTGAGCCTGCGATACCAACGCCAACGTTGAGCCTCCCGGGGTGTGAAATGCTCATTCACCCGGTAGCCGACGACCGCACCGGCTTCCTTTTCTTTCTCGAACACGCACGCCACAGTTTCGAGGAAGTCCGGATCGAGGCGAATGTCGTCGTCGACTAGAGCGATGAGCTGGCTGGAGGCCAGCTCTATCCCGGCGTTTCTCTGGATGGCCGTGCCACGTGCGGACCTGGTGTAACGGCAGTGAAAAGGGAGCGAGGCCGCTACCGATGCCACGCTTTGCTCCGTAGCGTTCTCCCCGGCCGGCGCGCCGTCGACCAGAATGACCTCAGATGGAAGAAGGGTCTGGTGGCTCAGATTCTGGAGCAGCTCGACCACCTCTACCGGTCGGCGAAGCGTAGGCGTCACGACTGACACGGCAGCTCGTCCATCTGGCGACGATTTTGATGCTCTTTCAGGACTCATGATAATCAAGTCCCGAAGCCGGGCCGGGTTTCATCACCAGGTAAGAGACATCTTGGAGGCCGGGTCGAGTGACAACACGCGTTCTGATTGTCGCTGAAGCCGAAGGTTTGTCAAAAACCGTGACTGTGTTCGGCGAAGGCCTGTTCTGTCTGGATCCGGACAGACTGAATTACGGAATTGGTTTATACTGCATGAAAGTGCCGTGATTTCAACGTGATTTCAACCTGCACGGGAGTGCCGTGATTTCAACCAGAGCGACCAGATGTCATCAGAATGCACGGAAGCACCACGATTGTCACCGGACAGGTTAGCCGCGCGGTTGAGCCGGATCCAACTCATGGTTCGTGACCTCGAAAGGATTCAGGGCAGCGTGCCACCTGTCGCCCGGACCCTGGCCGACCACATCACATCAGAAATCGAGGCTGTGCGGCGCGCGTTGCTGGCCGAGACGCGCGAGCGTTCCGATGCGAGCTGAGATCGAGCCCTATACGCTCCTCCATCCGTCAACGAGCGAGTTGCTGGCGCCAAGCCATCTCGTCTAGAGGGACACGGCTTTCACTACCTGAGCCGCAAGCGATTTCTAGCCAGGCGGCCACCGGCTTCGCTGGCAGCGGACCGGTCGATTGTCGCCCTCGTTGACCTCTCGTGCCGGTGTCCCACGCCCACTTCGACCACTCGATACGCCTTCGCTCGCCGCCCTTCCCGCGCTGCCAGCGGTTGCCGATGGCGTGGAATACCTCGGATCTTCTTGCTGGCGATACGCGTCCGTGCGCGAGTTACGCTGCGCGGCGAATCGACACACCGCGTGGCGACGTGCGCGTGCGAGCCATCGAAGTGAAACACTGGGGCGCCCGACTGCGGCGCGACACACATCGCGGTTACAACGGGTACATCCTCGAGCGTGAGGGGGGCGCGCTCTTGTTCGGCGGCGACAACTGCCTCGATGAGTCGCCCGACGTGGCGCCATCGACAGATGCCTTCAGCTTCGGCCAGCTCTCGAAACCGTGCGCCCGCGCCATCACGAGGTGCGCATCGTGCAGCGCGAACGCACTCGGGTCCGCGCCGTGATAGTGCGCGTTCACTTCGGCGACCGCCGCGCGGTCCCGGTTCCTGAACGACTGGAGGAGCTCCTT
>WHSN01000052.1 GCA_009380045.1 Luteitalea sp. | reverse complement strand
GCAGCTCGGCAGCCTGAGCCCGCGCCAGTACCTCCGGCAACACGGTGCGCTGGTGGTGACGTCGCGATATGAACGGCCGCCGGCGATCGCGTGGGACGACACCAGCTACCAGGGCGACGCCTACGAGACCTACGGGTGGGCCTGTGACGTCGTGGAGGTGGAAGTCGATCCGGTGACGTGGCAGGTGAAGCCGATCGCGTTCACCACCGTGCACGAGATCGGCAGGGCGATCCACCCGGTTCTGGCCCGGGGCCAGATTGAAGGCGGATCGTCGCAAGGGCTGGGGTATGCGCTGCTCGAAGAGGTCGTGATGCGAGAGGGCCGGATGGCGAACTGCCAGCTCACGAACTACCTGATCCCGACCACGCTCGACACGCCGCCGATGGACGTCGTGATCCTGGAGAACCCGTTCTCCGGCGGGCCGTTCGGCGCGAAAGGCGTCGGCGAGATGCCGATCGACGGCCCGGCCCCAGCCGCGATCAATGCGCTGCGGCACGCCGGGTTCGACGTGCGCGAGATTCCGGCGACGCCCGAACGCGTCATGGCCGCCGCTCCTGCCGGCGATCGCCGGAGCGGCCGGTGACGCCTGCCGCGATCCGGCTCACGGTGAACGGCAGGCGCGTCACTTCGTCGGCCCCGCCTCTGACGCGGCTCCTCGATGTCCTCCGGGGCGAGTGGAACCTGACCGGCACGAAGGAAGGCTGCGGCGAAGGCGAGTGCGGCGCCTGCACGGTGCTCGTCGACGGCGCGCCGGTGAACTCGTGCCTCGTGCCGATTGCGCAGATGGCAGGCGTGCGGGTCACGACCATCGAGGGGCTCAAAGGAAAGCATCCGCTGCAAGGCGCGTTTGTCGAGCTCGGCGGCGCTCAGTGCGGCATCTGCACGCCCGGGATGATCATGGCTGCCGTGGCGCTCAAATCCAGGCCGTCAACCGCCGACATGCAGGCGGGTCTGGCCGGCAACCTGTGCCGGTGCACCGGCTACGCCGGCATTTATCGCGCGATCCGCCGCGCCACTCGATCGCGGTAACTCCCGATGCCTCCATCTGTGACCCATCGTCAACTCCTCGAGCCCGGCACTCTCGCCGGCGCGCTGCGCCTGCTGCGCGACGAAGAGAGGCTGGTGCCGATGGCCGGTTGCACCGACCTGTACGTGCTCTTGAACTTCGGCACGCTCGCGCCGACCCGGTTCCTGAACCTCTGGCCGCTCGACGAGCTCCGTGGCATCGAGCGGCGCGCGAACGTGATCCGGATCGGTGCGCTCACGACCTATACCGATCTGATTCGGGCGCCGATTGTCCGGCGTGACCTGCCGATGCTGGCGGCGGCGGCGCGTGAAGTCGGCGGCGTGCAGATCCAGAACCGCGGAACGCTCGGCGGCAACGTCGCCAACGGCTCACCCGCCGGCGACACGCTTCCGGTGCTGGCGGCGGCCGAGGCGGTGGTCGAATTGAGAAGCGCGAGCGGCGTCCGGCAGGTGCCGTTCAGGTCGTTCTACACCGGGTATCGCGAGACCATTCTGCGGCGCGACGAGCTGATCGCCGCCTTCGAGGTGCCGAGGCTGGGACCGGTTCGACAGTACTTCCGGAAAGTAGGTTCGCGCGCCGCACAGGCGATCTCGAAAGTGGTGATGGCCGGCACCGGCGGCGCTCGACCGCGGGTGGCATTCGGCAGCGTCGGACCGACGGTCGTCCGACTGCCGAACACCGAGGCAGCCCTGGCGCAGGGCCTGCCGATCGCGGAGGCGCAGCGCGTGCTGCTCTCCGAGATCGCGCCGATCGACGATCTCCGTTCGACCGCCGAGTACCGCCGGCGCGTCGCCGCCAACCTGCTGGCCGAGTTCTGGGCGCACTGCGGAACCGGTCCGCGAAGGGCGCCGGTCCACCGCCGCTGATGTGTGTCTTCCGTTCGCGCCGCGTCGTGCTGCCAGACGGTGAACGGCCGGCCGCGATACACGTTCGCGATGGCCGGATCACCGCCGTCACGGAGTACGACGAGATCCCGGCGGCGGCGGATCTGGTTGATGCCGGCGATTTGACGATTTCGCCCGGCCTCGTCGACACCCATGTGCATGTCAACGAACCGGGCCGCGCCGACTGGGAAGGGTTCGACACGGCGACGCGTGCGGCGGCCGCGGGCGGCGTCACCACAATCGTGGACATGCCGCTGAACAGCATCCCGGCGACCATCGACGTTGCCGGCTTCGAGCGCAAGCGCGAGGCGGCGCGCGGCCGGTGCCACGTCGACGTCGGCTTCTGGGGAGGCGTCGTTCCCGGCAACAGCGCGCACCTCGAGCCGCTGGCGTCGGCCGGCGTGCGCGGGTTCAAGTGCTTCCTGGCGCCCTCGGGCGTCGAGGAGTTCCCGCCGGTGAGCGAATCGAGCCTGCGCGACGCGCTTCGGGTCCTGTCGCGTGCCCGCGCCGTGCCCTTGCTCGTTCACGCCGAGCTGCCCGGCACGCTCCGTCCGCCCGGCAATCTCGACCTCGTGGACCGCCGATCGTACCGGACCTACCTCGCGACGCGTCCGGAGTCCGCGGAGGTCGAAGCGATCGAGCTTCTCGCGAGGCTCGCGGCCGAATACCGGGTGCCGACGCATGTCGTGCACCTGTCGTCAGCCGGCGGCGTGGCGGCAGTCGCCGCCGCACAGGCGCGCGGCCTGCCGGTCAGCGCCGAAACGTGCCCGCACTACTTGACGTGGACGGCCGACGAGGTGCCAGACGGCGCGACCGCGTTCAAATGCGCGCCGCCGATACGGACCGGAGAACATCGGGACGCGCTGTGGGTGGGGCTGCGCCGGCGCACATGTGGCATGGTGGTGACGGATCATTCTCCGGCGCCGCCATCGATGAAGTGCCTGGACACTGGCGACTTTCTTGCTGCCTGGGGTGGAATCTCGTCGCTCGAGCTGTCCCTCGCCGCCGTGTGGACGGCCGCGCTCGGGCGAGGATTGAGCACGGTCGATCTCTCCCGTTGGATGAGCCGAGCGCCGGCGGCGCTTTGTGGGCTGGCTGGCCGAAAGGGCACAATCGTGACCGGGGCCGAAGCCGACCTCGTCGTGTGGGACCCGGACCTGGCATTTACCGTCGTCGCCGACCGGCTCGAGCAGCGACACAAGAGCACGCCCTATCACGGCCGGACGCTCCGCGGCTCGGTTTACGCCACCTTCGTGCGTGGGATCCGTGTGTGGCAAGCAGGAAAGCTGGACCAGGGTTACCAGGGCCGTCTGCTATGAGCCATGGTTTTCTGTCGCTGATCGACCTGGCCGCGGCCCGCTTCGGCGCGTCGGTCGTGGCCGCCAACGACGAGTTCTTCGCCTCGAAGGATCGACTGATCGTGCCCGAGCCGGCCAACTGGATCGAGGATCGATACACCGAACGCGGCAAGTGGATGGACGGCTGGGAAACGCGGCGCCGGCGTGAGCCTGGCTTCGATTGGTGCATCCTGCGGCTCGGCGCTCCAGGAGTGGTCTGCGGCGTCGACGTGGACACGGCGCACTTCAGGGGGAACGTTCCCGAGGCGTGCGCAATCGACGTGTGTGCCGTCGACGGCTACCCGGCGCCGGCCACGCTTCCGAACGTCGACTGGACCGAGGCGCTTCCCCGGACGCTCCTGACGGGAGACACGCACAATTTCTTCGCCGTTCACGATGCACCGCGCGCCACGCATCTTCGTCTGCGTATCTTTCCGGACGGCGGCGTCGCGCGGCTTCGCGTCTACGGCAAAGTGGCCGCCGACTGGACCAGCCTCGCCCGGCGCGGCGAAGTCGATCTCGCTGCGGCGGAGCACGGGGCCTGGGTGGTCGCCTGCAGCGACATGTTCTTTGGATCGCGGCACAACCTGATCATGCCCGGTGACGCCCGGACGATGGGGGAAGGCTGGGAGACACGCCGGCGGCGCAGCGGCGGACACGACTGGACAGTGGTCCGGCTGGCCACTGGCGGCGCGATTCAGCGCGCCGAAATCGACACGCGTCACTTCAAGGGAAACGCCCCGGAGTCGTGCAGCCTTGAGGCCTGCACCGCGTCCACGGATGTTCCCGCCGAGGACCACCAGTGGCGGGAGCTGATGCCGCGGACACCGCTCTTGCCCGACACCCGGCACGTGTTCGAACGGGAGCTGACGCCGACGCCAGGCGTGACGCACGTGCGTCTGAACATCTATCCTGATGGGGGAGTTGCGCGGCTGCGGCTCTTTGGAAGACCCGCATGACACTCACGGACCTGAATCTGCTGTCTCCGGCGAACGCCGAAGCCGAGCTGCAGCAGTGTTGCGGCTCGCGACGCTGGACGCGGCTGATGCTCGGCGAGCGGCCGTTCGCGAACCCGGGCGTCCTCATCGCGGAAGCGGAGCGCATCTGGTGGTCATTGAGCGCCGCTGACTGGCTCGAAGCCTTTGCGGCGCATCCGCGAATCGGCGAGCCATCCGAATCGGCATGGGCCAGTCAGGAACAGGCCGGCGCCGCCTCGGCGACCGAAGAAGTGCGGGGTCGCCTCGCGCGCGGGAATCGAGAATACGAGCAGCGTTTCGGGTACACCTTCCTGGTCTGCGCGACCGGGAGAACGGCCGAGGAGATGCTCTCTCTCCTCGAGGAGCGGCTGCGTAACGCTCCGCACGATGAGCTGCAGGTTGCCGCATTGGAACAGCGAAAGGTCACGGAATTGCGGCTCTTGAAGCTGGTGAGCGGATGATCACCACCCACGTGCTCGACATCGGACGCGGCGGCGCCGCGGTGGACGTCGACGTGGTCCTCGAAGTGCGCCGCGCGGGGGAGTGGATCCGGATAGGAACAGGCCGAACCGACGTTCGGGGCCGGATCGTGTCGTTGAACGACGCCGCCGGCGCAGAGGCTGGCCGGCATCGGCTCACCTTCGATACCGGCGCGTACCACAAGCGCCACGGGGTCGCGGCGTTCTTTCCCGAGGTGCAAGTGGTGTTCGACGTGACCGACGCGCTTCAGGACGTTCACGTCCCGCTCGTGATCAGCCCGTTCGGCTATTCGACGTATCGCGGCACCTAGACATCTTCCAAATCCTTCTCCGCGCAGATGAAGCACGTTTGTCGTCAGTTCGGCTTTGGAAGCTGTCTCAGAGGCGAGGCTTCGTTACCATGCGACTCTCGTGGAATCGATACGGCAAGGCGCGCATCCGCCTGGTGAAGGTTCGCCGCTCGAGCGAGCCTCACCAACTGGTGGACCTCACGCTCGACGTGCAGCTCGAGGGGGCGTTCGAGGCGGTGTATGTGGACGGGGACAACACGTCGTGCCTGGCGACCGACACGATGAAGAACACGGTGTACGGGATGGCGCGCCAGCACGACATCACCTCGACCGAGGCCTTCGCCGAACGGCTGGCGGCGCACTTCGGCGCATCCCCCGGCGTGACCCTCGTCCGCATCTCGGCGGTCGAACACCAGTGGGAGCGGTTGTCACCCGGGGGCCGTCCGCATCCGCACGCCTTCGTGCAGCCGGGCGGAGAACAGTGGACGTCGGTGGTGACAGGGGATGCGGCAGGCATTCAGGTGGCCGCGGGACTGGCGAACCTGGTGATGCTCAAGACGACAGACTCGGGCTTTGAAGGGTTTCCGCGCGACCGGTTCACCACGCTGCGGGAGACGACCGACCGCATCCTGGCGACCTCGGTCACCGCGTCGTGGCGCTACCGGCAAGGCATGCGGCGCTTCGAGGCGCGGGGCCAGATTCGTCAGGCTCTCGTCGACACGTTCGCGGAGCACGACAGCCGCTCGGTGCAGCACACCTTGTATGCCATGGCCAACGCGGCGCTGGACGCCTGCCCCGACATCACCGACATCACCATGACCCTGCCGAATCGGCATCACCTGCTGGTCGACCTCGAACCGTTCGGGCTCGACAATCCGAACGAGGTGTTCGTCGCCACCGACCAGCCGTACGGGGTGATCGAGGCGACCGTCCGCCGCGCGGGGAACTGACGGTCATCGCTTTCTCTGCGAGGTCTGCGGCGAGCGTTGTGCCCCTGCCGTCAGTGAGCCAGCCTGGAGATGGGCAGAGCGCTCAGCGATCGGTGCTGGTGCCGATTTCAAGTGCTCGCATCACGAAGCCCAGGGACCACGAGGATCACGAAGCCTGTTTGGCAAAGACACTTCGTATTCCTTGGTGCCGTCGTGATGAAAAGACTGGGACGGCAGATCGCAAAGCGCTCTAGCTAGACGGCGCGGCGGTTGTTCAGGATTTGCAGGAACGAACGGCTACCGAGCTCCTCGAGCGTCAGACCGCTCAAGTCCGCCGCCTCGTGTTCGTTGATCGCGCCACAATTCATCGCCCTGATGAAGTAGTTCAACAGCCCCTGCCCCGTGGCGGCGTCGTCGAAAACGTCGCCGACGAGCGTCGCCTGCGCCGCCTTCTCGACGAAGTTGCGCAACCGGCGGGATGCCGGCTCCAGCCCCTCGAGGAAGAACGCGTACACCGCCGCGTAGCGTGTCGGCAGCTGCGCCGGGTGAAGGTCCCAGCCCTGATAGAAGCCTGCGACGAGTGAATGGCGGATGTGGCTCATGTGCACGCGCCATGCGCCGTGAACCACGCGCGCGTTCTCCGTGAGCTGCTCCTCGGTCAGGGAACGATCCGGCGAAGCGCGGTGCGGGCCGACCGGCATGATGTTGGTCGCGCCGTCCGAGAGGTCGATGCCGGTAGCGGCAAGCGCCACCTGCATCACGTGCTTCGCGAAGTCGCACGCCGGGTGCAGCATGTGCTGGTGCGCGGCGGTAATCGCCAGGGCGGCGGTGTAGTCGTAGGTGCCGAAATGGGCGCCGACAACGCGCCCGCCGCCTGCCGCGACGAGGCGCGGCAGTGCGATCGTGCCGTCCGCGGCAAAGACGGACTGGGTCGTCTCGACCATCAGCTCGATTTTCAGCGAGCCTGGCGGGATCTGGCGATCGCGTTCGAGGGCGTCGCAGGCCGACGCCAGCGCCGCGACCTGTTCCGGCGCGGTGATCTTCGGCAGCGTCACGACGAAGCCCCGAGGCAGCACGCCGCCGGTGCGCTCGAGGAGGGTGGAGACGAAGAGATCGAGCGTTCGCAGGCTGCGGGATTTCAACTCCGGGCCGAGCGGTTTGATGCGGATGCCGATGCCAGCCGGCAGTGAATTCGCCGCCGTGCCGCGTGCGGTCTCTTCGGCCGCCTGCCGGGCGAATCGATCCTCTTCCTCATCGAGGCGGCTCCCGAAGCCGTCCTCGAAGTCGATGCGGAAGTCTTCGACCGGCTCGCGCGTGAGCTTCTCGACGATTCTCGGGTAGATGCGCGCCGCGAGATGGCGCTCGAGGTCCACGGCCTGAGCGAAGGCGGTGGCATCCGGCGCGTACTCCTGCAGCGCGTGCCGCGCCTTCGCGCCGAGCTTCTGCGCGATGTCCGACGCGAACAGATGCGCGCCGCCGTAGACGGTGTGAACAGGCTGACGGGCCCGGCCGTCCACGAGCGGAGAAGACATGGTCCGTCATGCTATCAGGGTCCAGGCGATCGGCCGCTTGCCGCGAGCTCACTTGGAACCGCAGCGCACACTGAGCACACAGCGCGTCGTTCAGCAGAACCGTTCGAAGATCATCGAACGTCTTGACCCATGTTCGGCATCCGTGACGGTGTCGTCTCCGTGAACTCCGTGAGATCGGTGGTTAACGCTTTGTGACGATATCTTCTGGTCACTGCAGCGGGAGGAAGCTGACCGACACGTGCATGTTCACATCCACAGCGGCGCAGTTCAGGAGCGTCGGGCTAAACCGCCACTGGCGGACCGCGTCGGTCGCCGCAGTGGTCATGTCGGGGTACGGTGACGAGATGACCTGCACTTCACGGACCGAACCGTCAGGACCGATCGTCGCCTCCATCTCCACCTGGCCGGTTGCTCTCGACGTTCGCAGGTTCGACGGGTAATTTGGTTTCACGTCCACCAGCTTTTTCGGGACCTTGATGTTGCCGCCGACGGTCCCGGCGACGCAAGGCGGCGGCGACACCGGCGCGGCGGCACGACGGGCGGCGGCCACAGGTGGACTGTCCGAGTCCCTGACCGTAATGGTCTCCTGCAGTGACCCCAGCTGCAGGGCGACGTTCTTCGACATCAGCTGACCGGGCGACAGCGTGAGCGTCTCGCGGGAGATCGCAAACCCGACGTAGGTCGCCTCAAACGAGTATTCGCCGCCCGGCAGTCCGACGAACTCGAAGCGGCCGGTGGCGTCGGTTTTCACCTCGTGCCTGGTCCGGTTCTGCGTATTCGAGATCGTCAGCGTCGCGCCGGGAATGAAGCCGCCGCTCGAATCGAGGACCGTGCCGGACACGGTGGCGAACGGCGCCTGCGCGGCAGCGATGGCGACGGTTGTCGCCAGCAGCGCGAGCGCGACCGCGGCGCGAAGTGATCGAGGAATCGGCTGGCGATTGAGACGGGCATTCAACATGGCGCTGACCCTCCGGTGCAGGCTGGATGGACGGGCGATGGCGGGCGCGGGCATCCACGTCCGCGGCTGCTGATTCAGTGTTCGCGCGAGCTCGAGCAGATGCGTGGCATAGTCGGCCGCCCCTATCCCGCTGTTCACGACCGCGTCGTCGCAGGCGTGCTCGCTCTCCAGGCGAAGCCGGCGCCCGGCGATCCACAGTACGGGGTTGAACCAGTAGATCGATTTCAGGAGCTCCGCCGCCACCTGCACAGCCCAATCCCGCCGTTGGACGTGCGCCAGCTCATGGCGGAGCACGATGCCAATGCGATCCAGCGGCCAGGTGACGGCGGTGGCAGGAAGGATGATCTTCGGCCGCAGGGTTCCCCAGGTCACGAGCAGCGTCGGGTGCTCGCTGTGGAGGAGCGCCACCGGCCGCGGCAAGCGGAGCTCCTCGGAGATCCGGTCGGCCGTGTCTCTCCACTGCCCGCTGGTGATGCGGCGCGCGCGAGAGGCGAGCCAGGCGAGCCGTAGAAAACCGACGAAGATGGCGCCGAGGCCGATCGACGCGCCGGCGATCCAGACGGCGGCGAGCCACCAGGAGAGCGGCCGGGTTCCGCCTCCGGTCTCGCGCGGGATCATCGCCGGCGGCGCCGCTTCAGCCGGCCGTGAGCTCTCGGCGGCCCGCGGGTTCGCGGCGTTTCTACGGGCGCCCGACACGTCGGTGGTGGCGATCGCTGCCACAGGCGCGAGGCCGAGCGGCCAGGCTGGCACGAGCAGGGACAGGATAGGCGTGGCTGCCGCACAGGCGACCGCACACGCAAGAATCCAGTGACGCAGTGCCGCCGGCTGACGGCGGAGGAGCGCGGCGGCGGTAAGCGCGAGCAGCATGATCGCGGTGATCTTCATCGGCCACTCTCTTTCTTTGCTTTGGCGACCAGGTCGGCGATCCGTGTCAGTTCGTCCTCGGACAAGCGGGCGCCCTCACCGCCGAGCAGCGCCCCGACCACTTTCTCCGCAGAGCCGTCGAAGAACGTGTCGACCAGGTGTCGCAGGGCTGACTTGCGCGCGGCGCGTCTCGGCACCGCCGGCACGTAGACATAGCGCAGCCCCTCCTCTTCGTGACGGACGTGACCCTTCTCTTCGAGGACACGCAGCTGGGTGCGAACCGTAGAGGAGCTGGGTGTGCCCGACAGATCCTCGAGGACCTCGGCGGCGGTCGCGCGGCCGCGACGATACAGGATGTCCATGATCTGGCGTTCGCGACGGGTGAGGACCGTGTGCGACGGGTTGGTCATGTCGTGTGTCTAAAGATGCTATTTTTATAACAGTGTGCGATAGAAATAGCACACGTGGCCCGGGGTGTCAAACCCCCCGGTCCGGGATGTCAAACGCGGCCTGCTCATTCGCCGCCCGCCCGTGGCATCATGGCTTCGGCAAAGGACGGCTTATGACCCAGCTCATGCGCCCGTCAGCGCTCGTTCTTCTCGTGCTGGTCGGCATGCCCGGCCCCTCGAACGCGCAGCCTGCAACGTCCGGCCGGCCGGCGCCTCCGCCCGCTGGCCGGTGGGATGCGACGGTCGTCGTCAACGAGGTCGAGATCCCGTTCCAGTTCGAGATCACCGGCAGGGCTCCCGACCTGCGGGCTTCGTTCTTCGACGGCGACCTCCGCGTCCGGTCGACGTCGGGGCGAGTCGAGAACGGCAACAACCTGGTGTTTCGCTTCGATCAGTACGGTTCTCGCATCGAAGCGGCCTGGTCTGGAAACGAGCTCCAGGGGAAATACGATCGCGGCACTCGCGGCGCACCCTACCCGTTCCGTGCCCATCGCGCCAGGCCGGCGCCGGCGTCAAAAGGCAAGATCCCGACCATTGCCGGTGAATGGAAGATCGCGACGACGAGCGACAAAGGGGAGAAAGCGTTTCGGTTCCTGGTTCGCCAAAGCGGGGATCAGGTGTCGGCCGCGATCCTGAGGGTCGATGGCGACACTGGCACGCTCAGCGGCGGTTTCAGGGACGGGACGTTCGTGTTGAGCCACTTTTCCGGTGCGCGGCCGCTGCTTCTGGAGGTGACGCCGGCGGCGGACGGCAGCCTCGAGATTCTTCAGAACAAGCAGACCAGGCTTGTGGCGCTACGGGTGGAGGATCGCCGCGCGCGGGAGTTGCCGGAACCGACCGATCCGCAGCAGCACACGACGGTGAAGGATCGGGCCGCGCCATTCACCTTCAGTTTTCCCGACTTGAACGGGCAACTGGTCTCGAACACCGATCCGCGCTTCCAGGGGAAGGTCGTGATGGTCAGCATCACCGGAAGCTGGTGTCCGAACTGCCACGATGAAGCGCCGTTCCTGACCGAGCTGTACAAGAAGTATCGCCAGAGCGGTCTCGAGATCGTCGGGCTCGCTTTTGAAGAAGCCGATCAGCTGAAGAACCCGGAGCGGCTGCGTGCGTTCATGAAGCAGTTCGGCGTCACGTATCCGATGCTGCTGGCCGGCGAACCGGACCAGGTCGCCGACAAGCTTCCGCAGGCGGTGAACCTGAACGCGGTTCCGACCACGTTCATCATCGGCCGGGATGGACGGGTCCGCGCCGTTCACGCCGGGTTTGCCGGCCGCGCCAGCGCCGATTTCCACACCAGGGCGAAACAGCAGGTCACCGCCGAGATCGAGCGTCTGCTCGCGGAGCGGACCAGCACGTCGCGCTGAAGCCCATTCACGCGTGCATCACGAAGCGACCCAGGGCCACGAGGATCACCAGGTTCTTCGGCTAAAGACCGTCGTGTTCCTCGCGCCTTCGTTGAAAAACTCCTACAGCGAAGAAGCTGCCCGGGTAGCGCCGACGAAGCCGCTCGCGAGCGGCGGCAGGTAGCGACCCGCGAGCAGGCGTACCGCCTCGGACGGCAGCGCGTCTTGTCCCGGCGTGAGTCGCCGCACGTACTCACCTTCGAGCGCGGCCAGTGCGATGCCGTCGCGGAACACGATCCGGCTGCTCGCCACCGCGCGTACCCGTTCCCCCGACGTGACAATGCCGATCAAGTTCAGCGGATCGGCCGCGGAAATCGCGACCATCCGGCCGTCCACCGGCGTGCGGCGCACCTCGCGCAGGCGCGCGACCGCGTCGGTGGTGGCGAACTGCTCTCCCGCCATGCCCGACACGAAGCGACCGCCGCGAATCTCGCCCCGCGCTTCGAGCCGGCGGTACACGCGGGTCAGTTCCCGCCAGTTGACGACGAGCGCTTCGCGCGCGAGCACGCGGCGGAAGACGACGCCATAGCGGCGGAGCAGCGACCACGCATAGGCCTCGATCGCCTCATCGCGGCGTACCTCGTCGTCGTTGTCGAGCAGCGACCACCGCCCGGCGAATGCGCCGCGCTGATCGGCCGGCGCCGGCCGTGCGTTCGTCGCGCGGACGACGGCGCGCAGGCCCGCGAAGCCATCCGATGTCACGACCCCGGCTCCCACCAACTCTCCCAGGGCCCGGCCGAGGCGGGTTTCGTCGAGCCCGCACTGCGCGCACAGATCGCGCGAGAACGACGCGCCGCGTGTGTCAAGCGCGGCGAGGACGCGCTGCGCGCCGTCAGTCCACGTTTCGGTTCGCGGTTCCTGTCGCGCTTCCCGGTGCGCGTCGTCCGGCGCCTCCTCCGGCCGCCCGCGCCGCAGCGCGTGCCACAAGCGGCCGTGCTCTCGAAGAAACAGTGCGACCGGCGTCGCGCCGCCGAGTTGCGCGCCGTTGGCGCTCTCTGGGCGGGACGGCGAGGAGAGCCGCGCCCAGCCGACCTCGCCGGTAAGGCACAACAGGTCGAGCATCGATGGGTCGTAGTGCTCGACCCGCGCCGGCAGCACCGATCGCTCCCACGCGCGCGCCGCGAGCTCGTAGCCGTCCAGCGCGGAGAGCGCCGTCCTGAGCCCCTCGGCGCCGGTGAGCCGGTTCGAGCCGTCAACGTGCTGCCAGGTGATGAGGAAGCGCATGAAATCGGCGGGCGACACCGGTTCGATTTCTGCCCTCAGCCGGGTCAGCGTGTAGCGATGGATGCGGGCCAGCAGGCCGCGCTCGCACCATTCGACATCGGTCGACCGCCTGGTGAACGAACCGCGCAACACCACACCTTCGGACTCGAGCGTCATCAGCGCGGCGGTCGCGGCCTCTTCGTCGATGGACAGCGAGGCCGCAAGCGCTCGAGCGGTCGTAGGGCCGGTGATGCTCAGCCGGCTGCGCAGCAGCTCGGCGATCGCTTCCTCGCGAGCCCACCCGCGGATCGATCGCGACGAGGGGGTCGCAGGGTTGCCAACGATCACGGCCTCAGGGTGCACCGCGATCAGCTCCGGCAGCCGTTCGGAGGCGAACCACACCGCCGCGGCGCCGGCGGCGCGGCGCGTCGCCAACAGAACGGCCATGAACCGGTCCGCGTCCGGGCTGAGATCGGCTGGCGCGAGAAAGCCCGAGATGAGGAGCGCATCATGGAGCTCGTCGGGATCGCGCGGATCGGGCCGCGCTTCATCGGCAACCCGCTCGATGGCTGCCGCGTCGAGTGCGCCGATGTCACCACCCGAAGACGGCTCCGTCGCGCGCCGCGCATACACCGCCTGCGTCCTGCGCTCCTCGAGCGGCGCATCGTCGAGGAATGCGTAGGGGCGGGCAGTGAGAATCTCGTGCGCCAGCGGGGACGGCTCGGGCGTGTCGCGCGAGATCAGCCGCAGGTCGCCCGCGTGAATCCGCGTCAGCACCACCGCGAGCTGCTCGACATCCATCGCTTCGTCGAGACAGTCGCGAACGGTCTGCGCGACCAGCGGGTGATCGGGTACCTGACGGTCGCCCGGAATGTTCTCGAGACATGCGGCGGCGTCCGGGAACACTGCCGCCATCAGGTCGTCGGCGAGCATCCGCTGGAGTTGAGGCGGCACTTTCCTGCCGCCGCGATACCTCGGCACGGCGAGCGAGATCGTCGTGTTCCATCGCCAGCGGGTCTGAAAGACCGGCGCATCGAGGAACGCCTGCACCAGGACGTCGCGCGCCGTTGCTGGGTGCAGATAGCGGAACACATCCGAGAGCGGAAAGGAGTGCTGCGGCCCAAGCGAGAGCAGCAGGCTGTCTTCCGTGGCCGCTGCCTGCAGCTCGAAGTTGAACTGACGGCAGAAGCGCTTGCGCAGCGCCAGTCCCCAGGCCCGGTTGACGCGGCTGCCGAACGGCGCGTGGAGGACGAGCTGCATGCCGCCAGATTCGTCGAAGAACCGTTCGAGCACCAGCGTGTCCTGGGTGGGGAGCACGCCGAGCGCGCGAAGCGAGTCGGACAGATACGCCGCGACCTGCTCGGCCGCCGCGATCGAGAGCCCGGTCTCCGAGGTGATCCACTCGATCGCCGGCCTGAAACCAATCGCGGTCGCCGGCGGCTCGGTGGCCGCGGTCCCGGCCCTCAGCAGGATCTCCAGCTCCGCGCGCAGATCGCTGACCGCACGCGAGAGCTCGTCGCTGCGAGCCGGGGCTTCGCCGAGCCAGAACGGGATGTTCGGCGGCGCTCCGTGGGCGTCCGCCACACGAACCGTCCCGGCCGCGACCTGGAGCACGCGCCACGACGCGTTGCCCAACTGGAACACATCACCTGACATGCTCTCGATCGCGAAATCTTCGTTCAAGGTCCCGACGAAGGTGTCGTCCGGGTCGAGCACCACGCGGTAGTCGGCGACTTCCGGAATCGCGCCGCCGGAGGTGAGCGCGACGAGCCGGGCGCCGCGCCGGCCGCGGAGCCGGCCCTGCACCTCGTCGCGATGCAGCAGTGCGCCGCGGCGGCCGCGCCGCGTCGCGAAACCATCGGCCGCCATGGCGATCACCGAGTCGAAATCGCGACGCTGCAACGAATGGAACGGCCAGGCCCGGCGCACGAGGGCGAACAGGGCATCCTCGCTGGACTCGACCGACGCCGCTTCGGCAACCACCTGCTGGGTGAGCACGTCCAGCGGACAATCGCGGGCGACGATGGCGTCGAGCTCGCCCCGGTGCACCGCACGCAGCAGCGCCGCGCATTCGATCAGGTCGTCGCGCGAAACGGGGAACAGCCGGCCCTTGGGCATTCCAGAGACCGAGTGGCCGGACCGGCCGATCCGCTGGATGAACGTGGCAATCCGGTGCGGCGATCCGATCTGGCAGGCGAGGTCGATGTAGCCGATGTCGATGCCGAGCTCGAGCGACGCGGTCGCGACCAGCGCTTTCAGCTGACCCCGCTTGAGCCGGCCCTCGGCGTCGAGCCGCTTCTCCTTCGACAGGCTGCCGTGATGCGCGGTGACCGCGTCTTCGCCGAGCCGCTCGCTCAGATGACGGGCGACGCGCTCGGCCATCCTCCGGGTGTTGACGAACACCAGGGTGGTGCGGTGCGCGGCGATGAGTTGCGCAAGCCGATCGTAGTATTCCACCCAGATCTCGGAAGACATCACTGCTTCGAGCGTCGAGCCGGGGATCTCGACGCCCAGGTCCATGGCGCGCCGGTGACCCTCGTTGACGATGTCGCAGTCCGCCACGCCCTCGTCGGTGACCTCCGCCGAGCCCACGAGGAACCGCGCGACCTCGTCGATCGGCTTCTGGGTTGCGGAGAGGCCGATGCGGAGCAGCGGAGCGTCGGCCGCGGCTTGGAGCCGCTCGAGGGTGATGGCCAGGTGCGCGCCGCGGCGTGTGCCGATCACGGCGTGGATCTCGTCGACAATCACCGTGCGCACGCTGCGCAGCATCCGGCGACTCTGCTCAGCCGTGAGCAGCAGGTAGAGCGACTCGGGGGTGGTGACGAGGATGTGCGGCGGCCGCCGCAGCATCGCTGCCCGCTCGGATTGGGGCGTGTCGCCCGTCCGCACCCGAGCGGTCATCGGCGGCGCCGTCAATCCGAGCTCGGTCGCGCTGGCGCGGATTCCCTCGAGCGGCTCGGAAAGGTTCTTGTGAACGTCGGCGCTCAACGCCTTGAGCGGCGACACGTAGACGACCTGGACCTCGTCGGGGATCGGGCTGCGCAGGCCTTCGCGCAGGAGGCCGTCGATTGCGGTCAGAAACGCCGCCAGCGTCTTGCCCGAACCGGTCGGCGCGGCAATCAGGGTGTGCCGGCCCTGACCGATCGACTTCCAGCCGCGGCGCTGCGCTTCCGTCGGCTCGCCGAGCGTTTCGGTGAACCACCGGATCGTGGCCGGATGGAAAGACGGCGAGAACGCGTGCGGATCCATGGGCAGGAAAACGGGGCCGGCGTGATCGGAAACGGGGAACGACGAGAATATCATGGCTGGCACCGGTTCGGCTGCCCCCGGCCGCCTGGTCGTGGATCGGCCCATCAGAGGCTCCGCCGTCACGCCGGCGATGGCGGCTGACATCGCGATCACGTGTGGAGTATCGAGGGCGCCGGCGCCCCGATCGCTCGAGTCTGGACCGGTCCATATGCGAAGCGAACGCGAGAAGATGCTGGCCGGAGAGCTCTACGACCCATTCGATGCCGGGCTGGCCGCCGCGCGTGAACGCGCGCGGGACCTGTGCCAGACGCTGAACGCGACTCGTGAGGCGGAGCAGGCCGAGCGCCGGCGGATCCTGCGGAAATTATTCGGCGCCGGCGGCGATTCGGTGTGGATGCAGCCGCCCTTCTTCTGCGACTACGGCACGAATATCGAACTTGGCGAGCGCGTGTTCTTCAACTTCAACTGCATCGTATTGGACGTCTGCTCTGTCCGGATAGGCAGCTTCACCCTGTTCGGCCCTTCCGTGCAGATTCTGACCCCGATGCATCCGTTCGACGCTGCACTGCGGCGGCAACAGGAGTTCGGAAAGCCGGTGGAGATCGGCTCGGACGTGTGGGTGGGCGGCGGGGCAATCATTCTGCCAGGGGTCCGCATAGGCTCACGTGCAGTCATTGGAGCAGGGAGCGTCGTCACGCGCGATGTGCCGGGCGGCGTGCTGGCCGTGGCCAATCCGTGCCGCGTCATCCGGGAGATTCCCGCTGATCCGGTTTGAAGTGAAGCTGACCCACCAGATAGCTTCTGGCAGCATCGCACCGAGCGCCTCTTCGGTCGATCCGCTCTCACGTCGGCGGCACGAGAAATCTCGGGCACGACAGGGGCTCATCTCCGATCGTAGTGTCGATCGCGCATGCACCTGTCGCAAATTGAAACGGTGAGTCTGCCCGATTTTCTGACAACTCGCGGGTTTGGCTGGCCGCCTGCTTCTTCCAGGGGCCGGTGGATCTCGGAGCTCGACAACGTGCCGGTGTTCGCGATCATCGAGCAGGCAGCTCTCAGCGGTGATCGGCTTACGTCGCCGATCTTCTGGCGCGAAGCTCCTCTGTTTCCGCCAGAAGATGTGCCCTGGTCTGTGGAGCCTTGCAGTTGCGCCGCTACGAAGGGGCCTGAACGACATTCAGGGTGACATCGGCGCCATACGACTCGGTAGTGTGTTACCCCCGGCAGGAATTCTCTGCCGTTGAGGTCGGCGTGGGCGGTCTTGTTATCGGTACAGACGTGTCGGGAGGCTATGTGCATGCCTCCCGATCGTTGTGTGGGGGAGCTTTCAGGGCTCTTGTCGGCCTGCCAGGATGGCGACCAAGCGTGGGCTCTGTCATCCAAGCAGCAAGCGGAATGCCACGTCTCAGTTGAGCAGCGCCGTGAGGAAGGTTCGCACGGCTGCGGGATGACGGAGCCGGTGTTTCGCCAGGCTGGCGCCCGGCCCAACGTGGATATCGACGGCGTTGCTCGGCAGCGCCGCGAACATCTCCTCATCCGTTCGGTCGTCGCCGAAGGCGACGATGCCGGCGGGAGAGGGATCGCGGGAGAGCAAATTTTGCACGACTGCCGCTTTCGTTGCGCCGCGCGGTCTTACCTCGAGCACTTTCTTGCCCTCGATGATCTCGGCCTCGCTTCCGACCAGGCTCCGTGAGAGCGCCACGCGGAGCTCTCGTGCCTGCGCCCGGCCGAGCCCACGCCCTGCGAGACGGTAGTGCCACGCAATTGACGAAGATTTGGTTTCCACCACGGCGCCCGGCGTGGCCAACGCGAACTCCTCCATCAACGTCCGCGTCGCTTCCATCCACTCGCAGCCGGGAACGGGGAGTGCGGGTATCCAGGGGCTGGGCCCGGTCCGCTTGTGCCAGACGCCATGTTCCGCCCAGAGCTCGATTGAGAGCTGGCCGAACCACGAATCGAGCGTGTCCCGGGCGCGTCCGCTGACGAGAAGGACCATCGTGTCGGGCCGTCGCGTCAGGGCCGCAATCAGCTCCAGCAACTCGGCATCGGGGCCGGCTTCGGCCGGCGTGCGGGCAATCGGAACGAGCGTGCCGTCGTAGTCGAGCAGGATCGCCAGCGGCGACAGCTCGCGGAGCCGGGCGATGGTCGCGCGCAGCATCACCTCCGGCATCGCGCGGCGTTCGCTCGGCGTCTCTTCCGAGAGGGCACCCACGAAGTGGTTCGCCCATCGATGCACGTCGTACGCGGCAACCCGCCGTCGCATGGCGCGCATCCGCTCGCGGCGCTCCGCAAGGGGCATCTCGAGCGCCTGACGCATGGCGGCGGTCAGGCCGTCCACGTCGTAGGCGTTGACGACGACCGCTTCCCGAAGCTCGTCGACCGCGCCGGCGAACTCACTCAGCACCAGCACCCCGTCGTCGTCCACCCGCGAGGCGACGTATTCCTTCGCCACCAGGTTCATTCCATCGCGAAGCGGCGTGACCAGCATGACGTCCGCCGCGCGATACAACGCCACGAGCTGCTCGGGCGCGACCGACTGGTAGAGATAGTGGATCGGCACCGCCGACAACGTCCCATAGGCGCCGTTGATGCGACCAATCAGTTCCTCGACGTCCTTGCGAAAGTCCTGATAGCTCGCGACCGTCTCACGCGACGGCACGGCGACCTGCACCAGCCGGACGCGATCGTGGAGAGACGGGTCGTCGCGCAGCAGCGCCTCGAACGCCATCAGGCGGCGTGGAATGCCTTTGGTGTAGTCGAGTCGATCGACCCCGAGAAAGATCGTGCGACCGGCGGCCTGAGATATCAGCTCAGCGGACGCGTCGAGGACGGCCGTCGAGGTCGCGAGCTGCCGGAAGTATTCGGCGTCCACGCCCATCGGGAACACCCCGAACTGGACGCGCCGCTCGTCCAGCCAGACGCCGTCGTCCTCCGGATCCATGCCGGCGAGCTCTCCCACCGCGACGCTGAAGTGTTGGAGGTACGAGTAGGTGTGAAACCCGACCAGATCGGCGCCGAGCAGCCCCTGCAGAATCTCCCGTCGCCACGGCAGAATTCTGAAGATTTCGGCAGCGGGAAACGGAATGTGAAGAAAGAAGCCGATGCGGGCGTCCGGTAGCCGCTGCCGGAGCATGCCGGGCACCAGCATCAACTGGTAGTCGTGGACCCAGATCACATCGCCCGGCTGGTAGCTCGCGGCGGTTTCGTCGGCGAACCGCTGGTTGATGCGCCGATAGGTTTCCCACGCCGTTGGACCGAGTGGCAGCCGATCGAGAAGATAGTGGAACAGCGGCCAGACGACGCCGTTCGAGAAGTCTTCGTAGTACTCACGAAGCTCCTCCCCGGTCAGGTGAACGGGGACGATGCCGCGGTCACGCAGCTGTTGCGCCAGCTGAGCACGCTGAGGCTCCGGAAGTGGCGACGGGATGCCGGGCCATCCGATCCAGAGTCCTCCGCTGCGCTCATGGGCGCCGCGCAGCCCGGTTGCGAGGCCTCCGGACGCGTTCGTAAACGTAATCGCTTCGTCGGTCACCTCGGTGGTGATCGGCAGACGGTTGGACACGATGAGGACGCGCGGCACTACGTTCGGATCCCGTCGGGGGTCGGATAAATGGTGCTGAAGGCGTCGATCACCCGTACTCTCTGGCCTCGTCGCTGCTCCAGGGCAGTTCCAATCTGCGACTCGATTCCCTCACGCTGCATGTCCCTCCGGCCGTCGCGGCCGCCAGCACGAGGCCCGGCACCCACCCGGCGCCGACGTGCCCGACACCGATCGTTGGTTGGCCGAGGCGGCTTGGCGGTGAGCGCGGAAGGGGCACGTCCACTCGGTGCCGACCCGACATCCCGAGTATTGCACGCTTCGGATTTCTGGCCATTCTCCAGGCATCGGACTCAGCTCGCTTCAGCCCTTCGACCCGTTGATGCGGGTTGCCGACTGTTCAGCTTTATGGCTCGGCCAGTAACGTCGCGGCACAATTGCACCCAGCCGGGTGATCCTGCCGGACGCTCGCCTGCCCCGCGTCTTCGCGCGTGAAGCCGACGGCTGCCGTTGATCTTCTGGCGCCGCGCCTGGCCGCTTGGCGGCATTCCGCCGTCACCGGCGAATCCTGTCCTGCGCCGCGACCTTGGGTGCGGCTTCTCGAGGGCCCCACCTCGAGCCGATCCGAGGTGAACATCTCCGGTCGGCCCTGCGGTAGTCTGGGCATGGAGACCAGGTCCAGATGCACAGGCGCTCGAGGAATGGAATCGCGCAGTTGACCCACGCGAGCGCGCCGTCGTGATGCCGTCAACAACGGTGGACACCGTCCTCCGTTATCACAACGGCACGAAGCATTCCTTCCACCAGTTCGCACGCTCGCTTGGATACCTCGATTGGGCGTCGCAGCCGCGGCCGTTCCGTTCCTACATCGGATCGCCGGTCATCGCGCTCGAGCCGCGCCGTCCCCCGCCTCGCGCGACAACGGGACAGTCAGGTGAACGAACGGTCACCTACGATGACCTGTTCGTTCCTGCCCGCATCCCGCCGGTTCAGATCTCGGCCGGCACGATCGGAGAGATGCTGCGTTGCTCCCTTGGCCTTTCCGCCTGGAAAGTGTTCGGACGCTCGCGTTGGGCGCTGCGCGTCAACCCGTCGAGCGGCAACCTGCATCCGACCGAGGCGTACATCGTCACCGGTCCGCTGCCGGAGCTGTCACCTGAATCGAGCGTGTGGCACTACGCCCCGGAGAGCCATTCGATCGAGCAGCGTTGCGCGTTCGAGCACCGGGCGTGGCGTCACGGAGGACGCGACGACGGCACCGAGACGTTTCTCGTCGTCCTGACATCGATCCACTGGCGTGAGTCATGGAAGTACGGCGAGCGGGCGTTCCGCTACTGCCAGCACGACCTTGGACATGCCATCGGTGCGGTGTCGCTGGCCGCGGCGATGTGCGGCTGGGAGGTTGCCGTGCGGCCTCGTCCGCGCGCCTGGATCGCAGGTGTGATCGGAATCGATCGCGACGAAGACTACGTCGATGCGGAACGGGAGGACGTGGGCTGTCTGATGCTGGTGAGTGCCAGCCCTGCCGCGTCGTGGCCCGATCCGGACGGGGACCTCGCGGATGCGGCGCGTCGCGGCCGTTGGTTCGGCCGCGCGAGCCAACTGAGCGAACATCATGTTCAGTGGACCTTCATCGACGAGGTCGCGGACGCGACCCGCGGCGCTGGCGAGGATGACGACCGCTTCACGGGCACTCGCGCGAACCCGTCCGCGGCGCTTCCTGTCGCCTGGCACGATCGAAACGCGGGTCCTGTCGCCTGGCACGATCGAAACGCGGGCGTCGCGCTCGATGCGCGGCGGCTGATCCTTCAGCGGCGAAGCGCGGTGGCGCTCGATGGTCTCTCGTCGATCGACCGGTCCGGGTTCCTGCAGATGATCACGCGTCTCCTCCCGTCTTCCGGCGCGCCATGGAACGCTCTGTGGTGGACGCCTCGCATCCATCTGGCGATTTTCGTGCACCGGGTGACGGGTCTGGATCCGGGGCTCTATGTGCTGGTGCGTGACGGCGCGTCGTGCCCGCGCCTGAGAACGGCGTTCGACCCGCTGTTCGAGTGGAATGCCGTCGAGGAAGGCCTGCCCCTGTACCGTCTGGCGCTCGGTGGATTTCGATCGCGCTCGCAGCGTCTCAGCTGCGATCAAGCGATTGCCGCGGATGGTTTCTTCAGCCTCGCGATGGTTGCCGACTTCGATCGGAGCCTCACCGAGCGTGGCTCGTCGTTCTACCGGAACCTTTTCTGGGAGGCAGGCGTGATCGGCCAGGTCCTCTATCTCGAGGCCGAAGCGGCTGGCGCCCGCGGGACAGGGATCGGTTGCTACTACGACGATGCCGTGCACGAGACGCTCGGCTTGCGCGACCACACGTTCCAGAGCTTGTACCATTTTGCCGTCGGGATGCCGGTCGAGGACCGGCGTCTCACCACCGAGCCAGGCTACTGGTGGGGATGATCCCCCCGGGGCTGAAGCGTCATGCGGCGAAGAAACGGCAAATTCAGCGACACCCCGGTGATGAGCCGCTCGATGTCGTCCGGGATGGGCGCCTCGACGAACAACTTCCTGCGGGTGAGCGGATGGACAACGCCGAGGCGCCATGCGTGCAGCGCCTGGCGCGGAAAAGCGCGGAGAAGATCGGCGACCGCGCGATCGTCCACCGCCGACCAGCGCGGCTCGGCGTAGACGGGATCGCCGACGACCGGCCACCCGCGAGCGGCGAGGTGGACGCGAATCTGATGAGTGCGGCCGGTCACGAGTCGGCACCGGAGCAGCGACAGCCCTGCGCGAGGCGCCGGGACGCGTGCCAGCCGCTCGAACCGGGTGACGCTCCGTGCGCCCGGGCCCGGGGACACCATCATCCGCCGGCGGTCGTTGGGATTCCGGCAAAGCGCCAGGTCGATCTCGCCGCGCGCGGCGTTCACGCGCCCATACACCACGGCCAGATAGTCCTTCTCGCTCCCGCTCGATTGCAGCTCCCGCTGGAGCGCGGCATGGATCGCCGGCGTCTTCGCCGCGACGACGATGCCCGACGTGAGCCGGTCGAGACGCCCGACAATCGAGGGTCGGTGCCCGGCAGGCCATTCACGTGCCCGCCAGAGCAGCGCGTTCATGGTCGTGCCGGTCATGTGCTTGTATGTGGGATGGACGACGAGGCCTGGCGGTTTGTCGACAACAATCAGGTGTTCGTCCTCGTAAAGGATTCGCAGGCTGCCGTTCTCCGCGACCATCACCGGTCGGGCGGCGGCGAGCGGCAACACCACGGTGACCACGTCGCCGACAGAGGTTCGCGCGGCGACGCGGCGAACGATCGCGCCGTTGACGCTCACGCAGCCGTTCTCAATCCACCGCTGCACGCGCGTACGCGTCGCGCTGTCGAGACCCTGCAGATGACGGCAGACCATCAGGTCGAGCCGGCGGGCGGCGTCGCCGCGATCGGCGGTGAGCGTGCGCGAGGTCATCGGAGGATCGTAGCGCGCCCGGGGGCTCCTGACGCATGATCCGGTGGTGACCCGACGGCAACCCGGCAGGATTGTCTACTCGACCGGCATCGGGCGGATGTGCCCCACGTGCGGCTGGCCGGCGGCGAGCTGCAGCTGCAGCGCCGGCAGCGACGCAGACGAGGTCGTTCCCCCGCGGATCGTGGCGAAGCTCCGCATCGAGAAGAAGGGGCGCGGCGGAAAGGTCGTCACCGTCGTCGACGGTCTGCCGCGGAACAGCCGGTTCCTGGGGGAACTGTCGCAGGAGCTGAAACGGTCGTGCGGCACCGGCGGAGCGGTCGTTGAAGGCGCTGTCGAACTGCAAGGGGACCTTCGCGATCGGGCGCGCGCGCTGCTCGCAAAGCGGGGCTACACCGTCAAGGGCTGAACCGCGCCAGTTGTGTCACCATCCGTTCGTGGCGGCTCCGACATCAGAGACGACGGTCCGGGCGGCGGGCCTGCTGTTGGCGCTGGTCTACGCCTCGTTCGCAGCCTGGCTGTATGTGAGGCAGCCGCAGACTTTCGAGCAGGTCACCGGCGGATTGACGGCTGCGATCGGCGCATATCGGATCGACCAGCAGGCCTTCTCCGACGCGCTGCGGTTCTTCAACAACGATCAGTTCGTCGAAGCGCGCCAGGCGCTTGCCCGCGCCGATCCGGCGGTGCGCGACGCGCGGACGCAGTTCTATGTCGCATACAGTTTCTATCGCCAGGGCTGGGGCCGGTTCTACCATGACGACACGTTGTACCGACAAGGCGTGGAGGCGGTAGACCGGGCGGTGGCTCTCGCCGAGGGAGGGCGCCTGGTGGTGGACGATCCCAGTTTGCAGATCCACACCGCCGAAGAACTGAGGTCGGAGCTCGTCGCCGGCATCGAGCGTGATACGTCGGATATCAATCCGCTGCGGCTGCTTCGCGAACGGCGATGATCGGCGCCGCGCGCGAGGCGATCGTGCTCCCTCTCATGTTCCTGACGGTTGCTCTTCTCGGCGGCCTGCAGATGAACAGTGCGACGGCGTTCGCGCCGCCGTCGTTGTTCGCGCTGGTGCTCGGGGTGCTGATGCTTCGGATCCTGGTTCGGAGTGGGACGCTCGCGCCCGAGCGCCTGCTGTCCTCGTCGCGCCGCGTCCTCGAGAACGCGAACGGCGCGGTTGTGCTGGTCACCTTGTGGATCGCCTCGGCGCAGATCTTTACGCTGTTGATCCCGGCCTCGGGCCTTCCGAAGGTTGCGTTCAACGTCTACTTCCTCCTGTTGATGCTGAATACGGCGGCCGCGGATCCGGACCGGCCGCGGCTCATCCACAGCCTGGCGGTCACCTTCGGCACCGCGTTCGTCCTCAAGTTCGTCGTCCTGTCCGCACTTTCGGATCCGGGAGGCGGGCGCCTCGCGCGGGTGCTGCAGGCACTCCTCGAGGGGATCACGCTCGGCACGCTGACGCAGGAGACGCAGCACCCTGCGGTCGGATACGTCGCGTTCTTCGTCCTGGCGCTCTTCCTGACCGGCGTGTTCATGCTGCCGTCTCGAACATCCGCACGGCATTCGCGGTGGCTACCGGCGTGACGCGCCGCACATTCCGTGCACTGGCAGAGGATTGGGAAGCGTTCGGGAATACCGATCCGCTCTTCGGCATCCTCTCCGACCCGACGAAGTTCGGCGGCAAATGGGACGTGACCGAGTTTTTCGACTCCGGCCGCGCCCACGTACAGCGCCTCGTCGACACCCTCGCTTCGTTGAACATCGAGTACGACTCCGGCGCGTGCCTCGACTTCGGCTGCGGCGTCGGCCGACTCACCG
>WHSN01000165.1 GCA_009380045.1 Luteitalea sp. | reverse complement strand
GCACGGCGGCGACGATGCGGTCGTCAGTCACCGTGCGAGCTCCCGAAGCGCCTGCTTGAGGGTCCGCTCGAAGTCGCCGTCGGGCGTGGCGTTGATGGCGGCGTCCGCCGCCTTCTCGGCGAGCGGCCGATGATAGCCGAGGTTGATCAACGCCGAAAGGACGTCGTCGTGCAAGCCCGGAGTGTCATCAGCGACGGCGCCGGTCGCGGCGAGGGCGGGCGACGACCGGGGCAACCGGTCCTTCAACTCGAGCACGATGCGTTCGGAGGTCTTCTTGCCGACACCGGGGATCCCCGTGAGCCGCGCCACATCACCGCGTTCGATCGCCCGAATCAGCTCCGGCGGCTCGATGCCGGAGAGCACCGCGAGAGCCAGCTTGGGGCCAATCCCGCTGATCCCGATCAGCCGTTCGAAGAGATCCTGTTCCAGCTGCGTCGCGAAGCCGTACAGAGCGAGCGCCTCTTCGCGGACATGGGTGTGGACGCGGAGCGCGATCTCGCTGCCGGCGTCGCCGAGGCCGTAGAAGGTTGACAGCGGCACCAAGACGTCGTAGCCGACGCCTGACACATCGACGATGATCCGGTTCGGATGTTTCTCGAACAGGTGTCCGCGGAGATACGCGATCACGAGCGCGCCGGCCTGTAGTGACGCCAGCTCGTCGCCGCTTTGCTCCGCGGTTGCACCGGAAGGACGGCACCGCCTGGCGCGATCGAATGCACGTGGCAGATGGCGATGGCGAGCGCGTCGGCGGCGTCGTGCGGCGCCGGCACCGCGGTGAGACCGAGAATCAGCTTCACCATCTGCTGCACCTGATGTTTGTCGGCGCGGCCGTATCCCACGACCGCCCGCTTGATCTCGGCCGGCGTGTATTCGGCCACCTCGAGGCCGGCTTCGATCGCCGCGAGCATCGCCACGCCGCGCGCATGCCCGAGCTTCAGGGCGCTGCGCGCGTTGCTGGCGTGAAACAGGTTCTCGATGGCGACGCAGTCGGGACGACACTGGTCGAGCAGCACCGCCAGGCGGGTGTGAATCGTCAGCAGCTTTTCTGAAAACGTGGCCAGCGCCGGTGTCTGGATTGCGCCCGAGATCACCATGCGGTGGCGCGACCCGGTGGTCTCGATGCATCCGTAGCCGGTTCGGTAGGACCCCGGATCGATGCCGAAAATCTTCACGCGAGCGACGCCTCGATCTCCTTCTCCTCGATGTCGAAGTTCGACCAGACGTGGCGGATGTCGTCAAGGTCGTCGAGCGCATCCATCAGCCGCACCATCGACTGCGCGGCCTTGCCTTCGAGCTTGATGTAGTTCTGCGGCAGCATCGAGATCTCGGCGGTCGCGGTCTCGATGCCGAGGCTCTTCACGGCGTCGTGCACCGCCTGGAACGCCTCCGGCGCCGTGAGCACTTCCCAGTTGTCGCCGTCGTCCTGCAGGTCGTCGCCGCCGGCGTCGAGCACGGCCGCCATCAGCGTTTCTTCGTCCGCCTTCGCCTTCTCGACGACGATATAGCCGCGCTTGGAGAACATCCAGGCCACGGCGTTGGCTTCCGCCAGCGTTCCGCCGTGCTTGGTGAGCGTGTGCCGAAGCTCCCCGACTGTGCGGTTCTTATTGTCGGTGAGCACGTCCATGATGACCGCGGCGCCGCCCGGGCCATAGGCTTCGTACTGCGCCTCCTCGTACGACACACCCGGCTCTTCGCCGGTGCCGCGGCGGATCGCCCGCTTGATGTTGTCGGCGGGCATGTTCACCGCCTTCGCGTCCGCGATGACCGTGCGAAGCCGCGGATTGGCGTCGGCATCGCCGCCGCCGGCTCTCGCGGCGACGGTCAATTCCTTGATAATCCGCGAGAACACTTTGCCACGCTTGGCGTCAGCGGCGCCTTTCTTGTGCTTGATCGTGGCCCACTTCGAATGGCCGGACATGTTGGAAACTCCTGCGAAATCAACGAGATCGGACGGAAAATCTTATCACACGGCCGATCGCCCGCAACGCCGCGCGAGCATGATCCACACCTCCGCCCGATCGTCCCACGGACCGCCACGGTAATCGCCGAGGATCGCCTCGACCTTGAAGCCGGCGCGTTCGAGCCGGCGCGTCATGAGCCGAACCGGCAGCGTCCTGAACGTGAGGTCGAACCGATGCTCGTTGACCCTGCCGCGGCGGCGTTCGAGGTAGGTCTGCTGAAAGGTGGTGAGGCGCCGCTTCCTGTCCTGGCGAACCGATTCGACGAGTGTGAGGTAGGTCCCTCCGGTGGCTTTGCCACGCAGCTGGATGCTGTTCGTGTACTCACGCCAGTTCGGAACATCGGGCACCAGGTCCAGACCAAAGAGGCCTCCAGAGCGGAGCACTCGCGCCACGGATTCGAGCGTCGCGTTGAGGTCCCGATCCCGCAGCAGCGATTGAAGGATGCCGTAAGGGGCGAGAACCACGTTGAAATGCCCGTCTGCGAACGGCAGCGCCCGGATGTCGCCGCGGACGAGCGTGAGCCGGCGCCGCCTGCGACCCGGTTGCCGGCGCGGTAGCGCTCGAAGCCGGCGTGCCGTCCGCTCGAGCATGCGCTCGGATCGATCGATGCCCACCAGTGCGACCCCTGCGCGGGCGAGCGGCAGGGCAATCCGTCCCGTGCCGCAGCCCAGTTCCAGGACCGGTCCCTTCTCCTTGGCCGCAACCTGACGCCAGAACGGCACGTCCTTCCGGCCCAGTGTCCGCGCGTTCTCCCAGTCGTAGAACGGCGCGTACTCGTCCCATCCTTTCCACCCTTCGCGTCTGGCCATTTCGCGGCTGATCATACGAGGGATCCTCGATACACCGAAGCGTCGAAGGCCAACGACAGAGCCCACCGAAGACTCAAAGCGTTCCGTGCTTTGGGTGGCTGGCAGCGTCGGTCATCAGTTCACGCCGCGTACCAGATTCGGGATACTCCCTCGCGCCAGCCCGGGACTGCCGGTCCCCGTTCAGTTCGGCGCACTTTCGCGGGTCCCTCCCGTCGTTTGTGCGGAGACTGCGTCGGAGCGGTCACCTGGGGATCCCTCTCCGACTGGCGCGCGGACAAGCGGCAGGCCAGGGAGCGCCTGTTGGCGTCGATGCGCGCCCACGTGCCCACAGGACGAGGCGAAGTGTGACAATCCCGGACGGATCACGGTGCGCCTAATCGGAAACGGCCACCTCTCCCGGGACGATGGGACGGGTGCGCGGCAGACGGCCTTGACGCGCCAGGTTGCCGACCAACGCGAGGATGCCGAGGAACACCGCCAGCTTGAACAGGTCGAACGGCCGGGTCTGGGGCAGGACCTTCCACAGGAACCAGAGCACCGGCTGGGCCCAGCACACGGCCCAGACCGATCCGTAGAAATATCGTCGCTCGTGACCTTCACCCTTGGTGGACGGCTTCACGCGCGGCAGACGACCCATCGCGCCGAGCAGCCAGATCGTCCCTGCCAGGGGAAAGTAGGCGACGCGGTAGATCTGTTTCAGATACCAGCCACCGGTCACGATCGCCACCACAAGTCCAACGATGTTGAGCACGCCGAAGGTGATCACCTCGCTCCAGGCAAAGGTGTAGCAGACGCGGCGATACAGCGGATTGGGACGATCTTCGGTGAAGCGGATGATGTACGGCCTCGGCTCGACGCCCGGCAGCGCGCCGCGGAGGCCGGCGATCCCGGTGCCGAGCAGCACGACGGCGAGCCAGACCGCCATCCGGATGTCGAATCCGCGTTCGAACAGATCGAAGGTGAGCGGACCCGGCGCGATGAAGAAGACAAAAATCCAGATCGGCCAGTGGTTGAAACGGTAGTGGAGCTTGTTGCGCTCGCGGATCTTGCGCTCGGAGGCGTACTCGACCGGAATATTCACAAATCGCGAGTATAGCCCGACCGACTCGGCGAACGGCTCTCCCCCCATGCACATGTACCAAATCCGCAGACGTGACGACGTACGCGGGCGCCTTTGTCGAGCGCCAGGAGCGCAGGTTGTCGAAGGACGAACGACTCGCCGATGTCGGGGTTGGCGCGGGGTGCCCTCGATGCAGGCCATCGAAGGCATGGGCGGTCGGCAGCGAATCGAGTGCCAACGCCAAGTCCGCGGCGGCCTGAACGCGCGCCACCCCGCCCCACTCTCTCAGAACGAAACGCTGCCGCTGACCTGGGCCATGCGAGGGTCGAGAATCCGATTGGGCCACCGCCATTGGTCGCCGAACGTGCTATTGAGCTCCAGGATGGAGCTGGCGTTCAGCGCGTTGTAAAGATCGAAATTCGCCTGGAGTCGTGCTTTGCCAACCTCAAAGATCGTGCTGACGCGGATGTCGAGCTGTGAGCGTCTGGCCTCACGGAGCATTTCGGGCGCCACCAGCGGCACGGTGGCAGTCCGAAACGCCACCCGCGAGCGGCCGCCCGAGCGAGGAAACGATGACCGCTGTCCCGACTGAATAGTTCGCGACATACACCGGTCCTGGCAGATTCTGTAGGAGCCGCTCACGACGAAATTGTGCGGCGAGGGCCGGTGAGGGGCTCGGCAGCTTGACTGCTGCGGGAGGCGCCACAGCCGCGACTCGTACGGCCAGGCATGCAGTCCGACTCATCGCAGTCACTCGACACACACGAGCGGCGCAACGGCGTCTGCCATCTCCGTCGGCCCACTCCCGCCCGGTGCGGCTCGTTGCGTCGAGGTCGGCCCGCCTCCGACTTTCTGACGGCTCCGGAAGCGCGATACGCTACCATTGAAGGCTTCCGACGATGAGGAGACCGGCGATTGCGGCGATTGTCCTGACGCTACTGGCGGTAGCCGCGCCGGTGGATGCTCATCAGGTGCCGTTCAGTTATCTCGACGCGCGGTTGGACGACGATACGCTGAGAGTGACACTGGTCGTGCATGTCGTCGACGTCGGCCACGACCTGAACATCGACCCGCCCGAGCGGCTGCTGGAACCGGCGTTCCTGGCGACGCAACGCGAACGTATCATTGACCTCCTCACTCCGCGACTGCGGCTGTCCACCGACGGCCGGACGCTGGCCGACGCCGTCTGGTCAGGGATGGAGCCGTTGCCAGACCGGCAATCGATCCGGATGCAGGCTCGGTACTCGACCGGCGGAGCTGCGGGCACGCTCGCGGTCGACGCCCAGATGTTCCCGTACGACCCGCCGCACCAGACATTTGTGAATTTCTATGACCGCGAAGACCTGCGCCACCAGGTGATCCTCGATCAGGTGAAGACACATGCCGAGTACTTTCCCGGGACGCGTCAGGGCGCCTTCGCCGTGGTGCGGCGCTTCATTCCCGCGGGGATTCAACATATTCTGGTCGGCCCCGACCATCTCCTGTTCCTCCTCGGTCTGCTGTTGCTGGGCGGGTCGATCCGACAACTGGTGATCGTGGTGAGCGCGTTCACGGCGGCCCACAGCGTGACGCTGACGCTCGCGGCCCTGAACTACGTGTCGCCGCCGGCGCGAATCATCGAGCCGGCGATCGCCCTGAGCATCGTCTACGTCGGCGCCGACAACCTGATGGTTCGTGGCGGACGGGATATGCGGGTGTGGATCGCCGCCGCGTTCGGGTTGATTCACGGTTTCGGCTACGCGAACCTGCTCCGGGAAGTGGACCTGCCGCGTCGCGCGCTCGGTTGGTCGCTGTTCTCGTTCAACGTCGGGATTGAAGTCGGCCAACTGCTGGTCGTCGTCACGGTGGCGTCGGCGCTGGCGGCCCTCCGCTCCCGTCACGAGGCCGCCGGACGCCGCCTGGTGTTCGCCGGCTCGATCATCGTGATCGCGGCCGGTGCGTTCTGGTTCATTCAGCGTGTGTTCTTTCCTGGAGGCATGGCATGAGACGAGGGATCGTTCTGGGCGCCCTGATCCTGGTGCCGCGCTTTCGCTGTCGGTGACCGCCAATCAAGCGCCGCCGCAGCAGGCGGCGCCGAAGGTGGTCGAGGTCGAGAAGCTCAAGGACAATCTGTATCTCCTGAAAGGAGGCGGCGGCAACACTGCGGTGTTCGTAGTGGCGAACGGCGTGATCGTCGTCGATACAAGCTCCCGGGATGGGGCAGCCGCTCCTCGACAAGATCAAGGAGCTGACGCCAAAGCCGGTGACCACCATCATCAACACCCACACCCACTTCGATCACGTCAGCGGCAACGTCGAGTTTCCCCCGACGGTGGATGTGGTCGCGCACGAGGACACCAAAGCCGGCATGGAGAAGATGTCGCCGGTGACCGCCCTCAACCAGTCGCCGACACCGAACATCTTCACCGCGAACAAGGGCCGTGGCATGGCGAAGCGGACGTTCAAGGACCGGATGACCATCGGCAGCGGCAGCGATCAGGTCGATCTCTACTACTTCGGGCGCGGCCACACCAGCGGCGACGCCTGAGTCGCATTCCCCGCACATCGCGTGGTCCATGCCGGAGACATCTTCTCGGGCAAGAACCTTCCGATTCTGGACGCGAACAACGGCGGCAGCGGCGTCGAGATTGGCGAGACCCTGGCCACGGCGGCTGACGGCATCAGGAACATCGACACCGTGATCACCGGCCACAGTACGAACATGATGGTGAACGATCTCCGCGAGTATGCGCAGTTCAACCGCGATTTCCTGGCGACCGTCCGACAGGCCAAGAGCGCCGGCAAGACGGTTGACGAGGTGGCGACGACCTGGACCGTGCCGGCCAAGTACGCCGGGTATGCTGCCGCGCAACCGGCTCGGCTTCGCTCCAACGTGCAGGTGGTGTTCGACGAGCTGAAATAGCGCGACTACAGGCTTCGAAGAAACCAGCCGCTCGGGGGGTGGCCGACGCCGGGTTGACGCCGGTTGAAGAAATCGACCTGTTCGCTCCGTGATCGAGAGACGTCGGACGGTTCGCGCCTTCGTGAGGACAGCGGCTACTCCGACCTGGAAGGCGCGGCAGCGCTCGTAGCCGTAGCCACGCCGACCGGGCAGCTCACGCCGGTGCCGCCGTGTCCGCAATACCCTCCAGGGTTCTTGGCGAGGTACTGCTGGTGATAGTCCTCCGCGTAGTAGAACTCCGGCGCCGGGAGGATCTCGGTTGTGATCGGGCCGAAGCGCGCGCGCTGCAACTCGCGCTGAAAAGCGTCGCGTGAGGCCTCGGCGGCCTGGCGCTGCAACTCGTCGTAGTAGTAGATCCCCGAGCGGTACTGGGTGCCGATGTCGTTCCCCTGACGCATCCCTTGCGTCGGGTCGTGATTTTCCCAGAACGCCTTCAACAATTCCTCGTACGAGATCACCGTCGGATCGAACACCACCCGGACCACTTCGTTGTGACCGGTCCTGCCGGTGCATACCTCACGATAGGTGGCATTCGGTGTGTGCCCGGCAGCGTATCCGACCGACGTGGAGTACACGCCAGGCAGCTCCCAGAACGTTCGCTCGGATCCCCAGAAACATCCCATGCCGAACAACGCCAGCTGCAGGCCGTCGGGGAACGGTGGCTCGAGCCGATGACCGTTGACGTGATGCGCGGGAGGAACCGGCGGGCGCTCGTCGCGGCCCGGGAGGGCGTCGGCTTTCGACGGAATGGAAGACTGGCGCGCGAACAGGCCCATGGCGCTACCCGCTCTTTCCCGTGACGTCCTCACGCTTCTCTGGATCGAACAACAGCGCGACGCCGTTCATGCAGTATCGCAGTCCTGTCGGCGCCGGGCCGTCCGGAAAGAGGTGGCCAAGGTGGCCGCCGCACCGGGCGCAGTGCACCTCGGTTCGTGTGATGCCGAACGTGCGATCTTCTGTCGTGGCCACGGAATTCTCGAGCGGTGCCCAGAAGCTCGGCCAGCCGGTGCCGCTCTCGAACTTGGTATCGGCTGCGAACAGCTGCTGTCCGCAGCCGGCGCAGAGGAACGTGCCCGGGCGCTTCTCGTGGTTGAGCGGACTGGTGCCGGCACGCTCGGTTCCGTGCTTGCGCAGCACTTGAAACTGTTCAGGTGCAAGCACCGCGCGCCACTCTTCTTCGGTCTTGTGCTCTTCCGTTTTTTGGCTACCGGAAGGCTTGTCACCCATGTTCTGAGTTTACCGTGAAATCAGCGCCCGAGCGCATCGGCAGTGTGAACGCCGGTTCAGTACTGGCGCCGCAAATCGCGTCTCCCGGATGATCGCAGCTCGGCGCCATGGCTCAGCTTCGCGATCGACCGCGCGGGCCTCCGAGTCACTTCCGGAATCAGTTCGCTATCGGCTGCCAAGCGCCGGCCATGGCGCTGCCCGCCATGTCCGGCGTACACAAAAAAAGGCCCGACATCGTAAGATGTCGGGCCCTGAAATAATGCCGGCAGCGACCTACTCTCCCATGCAGTTGCCCACACAGTACCATCGGCGGTATCAGGCTTAACTTCCGTGTTCGGAATGGGAACGGGTGTGACTCTGATCCTATGACCACCGGCAAACTCGAGCCTCTGAATCCTGGCTGACAGGTCTGGCCACGTCACGTGACGCGATGACCAGATACCTCGAAGACCAGATTCAAAGGTCTGTCTGTGCTGCCTGGGGTCCCGCCTCCGCTTTGCTTCGCAAGCTACGGCGGGCAAGCCCGCTGCGGTTCGTGAAGTTGGCCCTGCCGTCGCTCTTTTGAGCAGCGGCCAGTCGCCGTCGCGCCCAAGGCGCGAGGGCGGAAAGGTGGGTCGTCCCAGACAATGTCAAAGAGCGCTTGGATCTCATCAAGCTCGTAATCTGGTCATCTTGTCATGGATTGCATCAATGACTGAATCACCAGCTGACCAATTGATCAGATTCCAGCATCTGCCAACTGAATATCCTGCAAACGGTAGTTTCAACCGACCACGTTCACGCAGCAGTTTCTGCGTGCATTGCGCTTGGTTGCCGCGGCCCCTTTTGCAGGGTCGCGGGAAACGAAGTTATGGTCAAGCCTCACGGCTGATTAGTATCGGTAAGCTCAACGTGTCACCACGCTTACACACCCGACCTATCACCTGGTCATCTTCCAGGAGCCTTCAGGGATCTTGCGATCCAGGGAGATCTCATCTTGTGGAGGGTTTCACGCTTAGATGCCTTCAGCGTTTCTCCCTTCCGGACGTAGCTACTCGGCGCTACCGCTGGCGCGATAACCGATACACTAGAGGTCCGTCCAACCCGGTCCTCTCGTACTAAGGTCAGCCCCACTCAAATCTCCTGCGCCCATCATAGATAGAGACCGAACTGTCTCGCGACGTTCTAAACCCAGCTCACGTACCACTTTAATCGGCGAACAGCCGAACCCTTGGAACCTGCTACAGCTCCAGGATGTGATGAGCCGACATCGAGGTGCCAAACCCTAGCGTCGATGTGAACTCTTGGCTAGGATCAGCCTGT
>WHSN01000089.1 GCA_009380045.1 Luteitalea sp. | reverse complement strand
TCGAAGCCGGCTGCCTGATCGCGCTCGACAGTGACGCCCATTCGACCCGTGAGCTGCAGTACACCGAGACGGCGATCGCCCACGCGCGCCTGGCCGGCGTGCCAACCGACCGCGTGATCAACACCTGGCCGCTCGATCGGCTGCTCGAGTGGGCGGCCTCACGCCGGGCGAAGATGGTCACCGGTCGGGGCCGTCTGGCGTCACCGACCCGACGCCGCCGGAACACCGGCAGGTGACGAGCGCGCTCGAGCGCTAGTCCCCTGCGAGCCACAGCGATCGGCCGGTGATCTCGCGGTGATTCAACCCTGCCGCTCGGTCGAGCTTCTGCACGATCGGAGGCAGCTCGGCCCGTACCCGCCATTCGTCGGCTCGGCCGCCGGCCGACTCGAACGCCTGCCGCCACCGGTTCCACCACGGCGCCACGAAACCGGCGAGCGGTTCCACAATCAGCACGGCTCCGCCGCGCTCGGCATGCGCCAGCAACCGCGACTGCATCCCATCGCGTGCGCCGGCCGCCATCTCGTTGAGCGTGAAGGCAGCGAGCACCGCCCCTCGTCCCGCCAGCGCGACGCGCGACGCGTCGCCGACGTGCGTCCGCCCCTTCAGCCCGAACATCCGATAGGTGTGGCGCGATTCATCAACCGCCCACGGGTGCCGGTCGATCCCCACCACCGAGGGAGCCCTCGCACAGACCGACGCCCATGCCGCGCCCGACGCTCCGGTGCCGCACCCGAGGTCGGTGAGGGGGCCGGTGACCCTCCCGGCATCAGGGAGCGAGGCGGCGATGTGGCGGACGAGCAGGAAGTGGAGCGGCCCATAGAACAGCGCGAAGGCGGCGCGCTTGCCGGCGCCCGACAGCGCCGCTCCCTCCGCCAGCGTGGTACGTCGTTCCACATACGCCGACGAGAGGGAGCGCAGCGATCGCGACACTTCCTGAAACGTGCGTTCGGCCAGATGTCTGGTTTCGACCGTGGCGATCCAACGTTCAAATACTTCAGTATGCATGGGTTAAGTCGTCTAGACTGTCGAACGGGTCGGGCCGAGGGGCCACGCGGTATCACCCTTGCTTTGCAGACGGCGTTGTCGGCTGTCGACTGGAGGTTTCGATGCGATTGCTTCGTACGTTGGTTGTGAGTCCGTTGCTGCTCGCTCTTGCGTTCTCGACTTCTGCGTTCGCGCAGGAGCGCCACGCGGTTCCGCCAGACGCGCTGGCCGCCGCCGTCAGTCAGCATGTCGCCCAGCAGGATGTCGATCGTGAGGCGATCCACGAGGCGCTCGCTCGTCCCGAGGTGCGCGAGATGGCCGCGACCGCCGGCATCGACCTCGAACGCGTCGCCAGGTCGATCGATACTCTCTCCGGCGACTCACTGAGCCGGGCGGCCACCGCAGCCCGCGACGCCAATCAGGCGCTCGTCGGCGGCGCGTCGACGATAGTCATCTCAACCACGACGATCATCATCGCCCTGCTCCTCATCTTGATCATCGTCGTGGCGGCCGACTAGGCGACAGGTCTCGAGCCGCGTTGCTCATCGGGCCCCTTCTTCTCTCACTGGTCCTTGCCGACGCCGGACAGGCTCCGGTCGCCGGCGGGACCACGCTTCACGTCCCATTTCTCCCCCAGACCGAAGCGCTCTGCGGCGGCGCCGCCGCCGCGATGCTGTTTCGGTACTGGGGTGAACGCCACGCTGACGTCCAGCAGTTCGAGCCCCTCGTCGACCGTCGAGCCGGCGGCATCGCTGAAGATGTTCTCGAGCGCGCGATCCGCGAACGTTCGTGGACCACACAGCGGCTGGACGGCTCTCTCGCCGCCCTTCGTGCTCACCTCGCGGCCGGCCAGCCGCTGATGCTGCTGATCGAAGACCGTCCGCAACGCTACCACTACGTGGTGCTCGTCGGGGCCGACGACAGAGCGGTCTATGTTCACGATCCCGCGTGGGGACCATCCCGCCGACTCGGTGTCGAACAGCTCGATCGCGCGTGGAAGGCGACCGGCTACTGGACGCTCCTCGTACTGCCGGACCGAGCCCGGCAAGCCGCGCGTCCCGACGCGGCACCGAAGACGAGAGCATTACACACCGCCACTACGGCTGTCGCCGGCCCGACGTCGGAATGCGATCGTCTCATCGATGCGGCCCTTGACGACATCGCCGCACGAGGCCTGGACGCGGCAGGGGACATCCTTGGCCAGGCGCGCACCCGCTGTCCGCAGTCGAGCCGGCCCCTCGCCGAGCTGGCGGGAGTCCGCTTCTCGCAGCGCCGCACGTCGGAAGCGGTCGCGTTCGCGGAGCAGGCGGTGCAACTCAATCCAGCTGACGCCTATGCGTGGGACGTGCTCGGATCGGGCCGATTCGTCGCCAACGACCTTCATGGCGCGCTCGCAGCCTGGAATCACGTCAACAAGCCGCAGCTCGATTCGGTCCACATCGAAGGCCTCCGGCACACGCGGTACGCGCTCGTCGCCCGGGCCTTGCAGTTGACGCCGAACGCGTTGCTGACTGAGAAGGACTATCGATTCGCGGAGCGGCGGCTCCATCAACTGCCCGATCGACTGTCGGCCCGCATCGGCTATCGCCCCGAGCCCGACGGATTCGCCACCGTGGACATCGTCGTCGTCGAGCGGCCCGTCCGGCCGACCGGCCTTGTGCAGTGGGCCGCTGCCGGCGCGCAGACGTTGATCGATCGCGAGCTGACAGCAACGGTTCCGGGGCGGACCGGACAGGGAGAAGTGTGGTCGGCGAGCTGGCGCTGGTGGGACGATCGGCCGCGCGGGGCGTTCGCCTTTGCCGCACCGCGCGTCGGACGCCTGCCGGGCGTCTGGCGCGTCGACGGATCCTGGGAGGCGCAGACCTACAGCATCGACGGACGGGCGACGCGTGAGACGCGCTCGCGCGCCGGCATCGGGATCGCGGACTGGATCACGGCCAACCTCCGATACCAGCTGGCGGTCGGGCTCGAGGCGTGGAACGGATCGACCCGCGCCGCGTCGATCGGCGCCGCCCTCGAGCGGCGGCTCTTCGGGGATCGCGTGTCGGTGACCGGTTCGTCGGCGCATTGGACGACCCTGTCGGGCGGATCACACGTTCGACGTGGGGCGATTGGCGCGCGGTTTCGATCGTCCGAGCAGGCAACCGGATTTGTCGCGATCGGAGGCGCCGGACTGGAGCACGTTTCGGCAGCGGCGCCGCTTGCCCTCTGGCCGGGCGCCGGCGACGGCCGTGCACGCGGCGGACTTCTTCGCGCCCATCCGTTGTTGGAGGACAACGTCGTCGCGGGCCCGGTGTTCGGCCGGCGCATCCATTCCCTGAACATCGAGGGACAACGCTGGTTCGAGGGCCCGGCCTTGTTGCGATTCGGTGCGGCAGCGTTCGTCGATGCGGCGGGCGCCTCGGATCGCCTGCCTGGCGCCGTGGGGCGCGCGAGGCAGGTCGACGCCGGCGTCGGCTTGAGGGTCCGGTTGCCCGGCCGCGACGGCACGCTGCGAATCGACTATGCCCGCGGCCTGGTGGATCGGGCGGACGCCGTCACCGTCGGTTGGCAGGCGCAGTAGCGGCTGGCGTCCAGACGCCTTACCGGCCTCCCTGGATCATCACCCAGACTGTGAAGAGCAACAGGGCGTTCGGCACCAACGACCACCAGAACGCGTGAATCCACTCGCGCCGCTGCAGCCATCTGTTCGGCGCCGGGCCGGCCCACCGATCGATGCCAAGGCCGGCACATCCGATCGCCACCACCGGGAGGAAGCCGACGATCAACGTGCCGAGGGCGTAGTGGTCGGGCGCGATGCCCCGCCGCAGGACATGTTGCTGGACGCCGGCGAGCCACAGCCAGGCGATTGACAGGATCCAACCCGCAGCCAGCACGTACATCGACTTGCCAAGCACGCGCACGGCGGACGGCGCATGCGGATCGATCACGACGTGATCGTGCAGGTGCGGCAGAGAAGCCGTCAGAAAGGCGGCATCCAGAGCCGCTTCGAGCGAGGGCCAGTCATTCCGGTAGTCTGTCATATCGCACGCTGCTCGCGAGCATCGCTGTCGCACCGAACCAGGGAAACCGTCATCGCCCAGGTTCGCCCGAGGCTCGATCCCAGGGGGATCACCGGGCCAACCGGCTCGGGCAGGAGGACAGCTCCGACACCTCCAACGCCTGCGGCCAGTACCAGCGTCGCCGCGCGGGCGTCGGTCACTCGAGGCGACCGTGCGGCGATCGCAGAGTAGTATACGGAATTGGCAATCAAGTCGCCCGCCGGAGCCACTCGGCGCAAGCGGCTCGAGCGCGGCCGTTCGTGGCCGAGCGCCGGAACCCATTGGCGCCGCGCCCCCATGCCAGCAACCTTCAGCCGCAGGGCGTAGGGCCAAGCTCCACGGGTCGTTTCGTGCAGACCGCTCGGAGCGGCGGCGCCGATTGCGCCGCTGATGAGCGCTTTCGCAGGAGAGCGAGCCACGCGTCCGGTGTCGCAAGGACGGTGCCGGCTCAAGATGCCTGCCGCACCTCGGCCTGGCGCTCGATTACGGTTTCTTCACGACGCGTCTGTGCAGGTGGGCGATTCGCCTGCCGGACGACTTCGAACAGTGCGAGCGTGAACGCGACCGTCACCGGGCCGAGCACGAGCCCGAGCACGCCGAACACCTGCAGTCCACCCAGGACCGAGAAGAAGATCAGCAGCTCGTGAAGCCGCGCGCGCTTGCCGACCAGACGTGGCGACAGGAAGTTGTCGATCGATCCGACCACCAGCACCCCCCACGCGGTGAGGAAGATCGCCTTCCCCCAGTCGCCGGAAAACGCCAGGTACGCAGCGGCCGGCGCCCACACGAGGAACGCACCGGCCATCGGAATCATCGAGAGAAAGAACATCACCACGCCCCAGAGGAGCGGGGACGGCAGGCCGAGCGCCCAGAACACGGCGCCGCCAAGCACTCCTTGAATCGCCGAGATGACCAGCACGCCGTACACGCTCGCCGCCACCACCTCGCGGGTGCGCGCCACGATCTCAGCGGCCTGCGAACGCTCCAGCGGCACGACGTCGTAGGTGGCGTACCTGATGGCATCGCCGTCCCGGAACAGGTAGAACATCGTGAACACGACGAGCAGCGTCTGCACCACCGCCGACACCACTCCGCCGACGACCCCGACGGTGCGGTTTGCGAGCGTGCCGCTCCAGCCTTGCAGGCGCTGCAGAATCACTTCCGGTGATTGCAGCTGTTCGATGTCGACGTATGGACTCAGCCAGCTCAACACCCGCTGCGCGAGCGGTGATTCAGCGATGACCCGCTGCAACTCCCCGGTGCTGAGTGTTCCGGCGAGCGCGCCAAGCTCGCCGAGAACCGCCACGGTGATGAAGGTTGCCGGCCCCAGGATGGTGATGACCACCAGCAGCGTCGAGAGCGCGGCGCTCAAGCTTGGCCGGTGCAACCGCGCGTCGATGCGGCGGTGCACCGGCATGAAGACCACGACCAGCACGACCGCCCAGAGCAGCACGTTCAGGAACGGCTGGAGCATCTGCCAGCACACGTACAGTGCCGCAACCAGGGCGACGGTCAGCGCGAGCCAGCGTCCGGCACCGGTGGGCATCGGGGGCCTCAGTCGAGCAAGGGGTGAGCCGCAAGCCGCGTGACCGGCGGGTCAGGGAGCGACCGGGACGAACTCCGACCCGGGACGATCTCAGTGCGTCATCCCGTAGATCACGTAATTGACGCCGAGCTTGTAGGCTTCGTTCGACGCGTCGAATGGAAAGAGCCCCTGTCCTGACCATTCCCAGTACTCCGGCACGTCGTTGTCGAAGTTGGCCACCACCATCAGCCGCTTCGATGGATCGTTGTCCTCGAAGATGCCGTAGAACGACGGCGGCATGTTCGACATCGGATGCACGATTGCGTCGATGTTCTCAATCGTGAAGAACGAATCGAAAATCCGATGTGCGTTGTCGAGCTTGACGAAGCGTCCGTCGGGCAGGACGTGGCGCATCTGCGTCTCGAAGTTCGCCCACTGTGACCGCCCGTCGAAATCTTCGAACACCGCGAAGCCGCCCTTCTGGAGATACGCGCGGAACGACTCGGCCTCGGCAGCGGTCAGCGTCCAGAATCCCGGCTCCCACATGAACGCGATCGGGTACTTGAACAGCTCGGGATCGTCGAGCGTCAGGATGCGGCTGCCGTCGATGCGGACGTCCAGGGATGTCAGTTCCTTGAGAATCAGCGACAGATGCTGCTCGGCGCGCGGGTAGTCGTGGTTCCAGGCCGAGCCCCAGCCGCCGCGCCTGATCCCGCCGCTCGTCCAGCGCAAGCGAACCAGCGTGAAGCGGCCGTCATAGGCCGGATCGAAATGATAGGACTGACCGGGCGCAGCCGGCTGCGCCGCTGCAGCCATCGCGGTGAGAACGGCCACGCCGAGCAACCGAAGCCATCGGCGCACGTTTGCCATTATGCACACAACTCGGACGAGCCAACGCACTGAAGCGTCCCGGGACGCCCGATGCACGCCGGCCTTGTCGCGCGCAGTCGCGAAGGGACCCTGCAGATGAGTTGACAGGCGCCGCGCACATCATGATCGCGGTGGTTCGCGGCCTGTGCATCCCGTGCCGCCACGTGAGCGGCTACGTGTGCCACGGCGACGAGCATCAGGATCGCTCCGCCGAGGGGGGACCCACGCATGGGCGGAAGCGTTGCTGCCGGGACTGGGGTGGGTCGGATTCGATCCGACCAACAACCTCGTCGCCGGGAACCGGCACATCAGGACCGCCGTAGGCGCGACTACGCCGATGTCCCACCCACTCTCGGCACGATCAAGGGACGCACCGAAACCGGGCTCCAGGTGCGCGTCCGAGTCACGCCGTCGCAAACGCTCCTCCCCACCCGACGACGACATCGCCGCCGACGGGGAGTGGTCGCTCGTCCTCGAACACGACCAGCAGGCGCAACAGGCGCACGATCAGCAGCAGCAGCAGCAGCCAGGACCACCCCCGGCCGCGCCGGCGGGTGCCGTTCCCGGAAGGACGTGCGGCGCCGGGTCCATCCGCGCCGCTCCACGTCGCTCGACCCCAACATGCCGGACCGCTCTATCGGGGGAGGCTCGATCCGGTCTTGCTCCGTCCGTTCGCTGGTGCGGGCTGCACTCGCGCGAAACCGCACCTCATGACTTCTGACATTCGTCGCCGTTCAGCCGTCAGCGGACACAGCACCAGGCCGCGCCGGAACGCGTAGACCGCGAGCTGGAACCGATCCGCCAGGTCGAGCTTCCCGAGAATCGCCGTGAGATGGTTGCGAACCGTGAATACGCTGAGGAACAGCCGCTCGGCAATGCGCTCGTTGGTCAATCCGTCGGCGATCAGGACAACGACCTCACGCTCGCGAGCCGTCAAAGAGTGCACCTTGGCGCTTGCGTCATCGAACCCGTCCTCGCGCTCATGCGTCGGACGTTTGACGACCAGGCTCAGTCGCGAGCGGTCCACCCAGCGCTCACCGCCGTGGACTTTTCGGATCGCGTTCTGCAGCGCCTCGGGCGTCTGGCCCTTCGACACCACGCCCATCGATCCGAGCGTGATCAGGTGTTGATGGAAGGCCGGATCGCGGTCGCCGGTCAGCACGAGGGAACGGCGCTGGTGTGACAGTCTGTTCAACCCGTCCAGTTCCCGGTCGAAGTCCTCACCGCCCGGTTCGATTGACAGCAGCGCCAGATCGCACGGCCGACGCTCGAGGATCTTCAGCAGCGCGGATGCGTCGGCCGCCGCCGCGATGACGGCGATGCCGGGATCGGCGTTCAGGAGAGTGGTCAGCGCTTCGCGAAGCAGGGTCTGGGGCTCGACGAGGGCGACGCCGATCTGGGCCTGATGGGAGGTCACACGTTCTGTCTCCTCGACTCGTCACCAGCGGTCCGACGATCGCCTCAGCTCGAGCCAATGATGGTGGTGCAAGAGGGCGCGACGCGTCCGCCTCGCGTGTCAGCCTCGGCGAATCGATGGTCGGTCAGGGAGACAAGAGCGGCTGCTGGTGTCTCACCGTGCCGACGCACATCCGTCGTCCAGCACCCTGACCTGGAGTTCGTCATAACAAGACGCGGGCCAGGATTTCTGCATCGCCCTGCGGCGTAAATTGGCGGGCAGGCCGGTCTTGGGATCCGACAGGCAGACAAAAGTCTGCGGCAGGTCGATGAAGCGCTCATCGGCGGCATTCGTTGACCTGCCGCCTCTCCGCTCTGGATATAATCCTGGTCACAAGATCGAGACCGACTGGAGAGCGCATGAATTCATGGCAGCGCTGGCTTCGGCAGCCCCAAAGCGTGCGGATCCGCAAGGTGATTTTCCAGGTTCACCTGTGGACCGGAATCGCCATCGGGTCTTACGTCCTGGTCGTGTGCGTCAGCGGCAGCGCCCTCGTCTTCCGCCCGGAGCTGTCACGGGCCTTCTCGCGTGGCACGGTCTTCGTCGCCGGCTCTGGCCCTGCCTTGAGCGACGAAGCGCTCACCGAGGCCGGCCTCCGTGCGAATCCCGGATATCAGGTGAACAAGATCTGGAGGACGAAGGATCCCAACGCCGCGATTGAAGTCTGGTTCGACAACGAAGACGGCAGGCGAACACGGCTGTTGGACCCCTTCACGGGCCAGGACCTGGGCCACGCGGTGCCGTTCGGCCTGAGAACGGTGACCTGGCTGCTCGACCTGCACGACAATCTCCTGTCGGGACCGACCGGGCGGGTCGTGAACGGCGTCGGCGGCCTCCTGCTGACGATGCTGTGTCTGACCGGGGCCGTCGTCTGGTGGCCGGGGCTCAAGAACTGGCGGCGAAGCCTGATGCTGCATCGCGGTGTCAATTGGAAGCGCCTGACCTGGGATCTGCACAGCGCGGTCGGCTTCTGGACCTTCGCCTTCATCTTCATGTGGGCAGTAACAGGTTTCTATCTCGTGTTTCAGCAGTGGTTCGCGCCTCTGGTCGACTACATCGAGCCGGTCGATCAGGAGACGTTCGCGCCGCGCCGTGTCGACGAGATCCTGGTCTGGCTGCCGAGACTGCACTTTGGCCGGTTTCGGGGCCTGCGCCCTGCGATGACCGCCTCGCTCTCGATGCTCTGGGTCGTTCTCGGAATGGCGCCCGCGATCCTGGCCATGACCGGCGCCGTGATGTGGTGGAACCGCGTGGTTCGAAAGGGCGGCCGGAAGGGTGAGCCGAAGCCTGACCTGGTCCGATCCGTCTCCATGGGAAGTGGTCCCCGGCTGGATCAGTCGACCCCGGGTGTGCCGTGAGCCGGCGGAGCACCCACGCGCGGTCAAGGAGTCGGATTGGCTGCTGCCGTCCATGTCAGCCGCTCCGGTGGACGTACGCGCCGTTGGTGAGCCTCCGTCTTCGTGAGGCGGGACTGCTGCGGCGAAAGGAAAACGCACCAGTCGATGCCGATGCCGGCGCGCGAGGACGGTAGAGCAAGCCGTGGTCGAAGCGACAAGGGGCGTGCGCGACGGCCCGCCACGTTCGAAGGGAGAGCTCAGGATGCGATTGCCCTGCTCGCTGTGTTGCGTCCTCGTCGCCGCCTGGGCCGTCACCGCATCCGCCTCGCAAAGGAGGCCGGTCGAATCGGATCAACAGATCCTCATCAAGCTCGAACGCGGCTGGAACGACGCGTTCTATCGAAAGGATGTCGCATTTATCCAGAGCCTCCTCGCCGACGAGTTCACGGCGACCTACGAGGACGGCAGCCGGGGCGACAAGGCCAAGGAGTTGGCGCTCGTCACCGAGTTCAATCAGCAGGTGGAGTCGGCGATTCAGGACGAGTTCACGGTAAGGGTGTACGGCGAAACGGCCGTGGTGTGGTTTACATTGCGCCTGGTCGGCATCAGGCAGGGAAAGCGGTCGGAACTGACGTTGCGCTATACCGATGTCTGGGTGATGCGCGACGGCCGATGGCTCTGCGTGTCAACGCAAAGCACGAGGGTGAGCGCCAAATAGCCACACCGCCCCCCACCGACACCACCACCGCCCCCAACTTGACATTTCAATGGCTCGCGTTCTACCGTCCGCTACTCGACTATAGGGGTGTAATCCGCCTCTGGAGGGCATATGAGATATCGCGCGCTTGTCTCGATGGGTGGTCTGGTCATCGTGATCGGGATGTTGCCGCTTGCGGGTGGAACCATGGCCGGCCAGACGTCGAAGGCGAGTCCGACCGCTCGAGAAGCGTCGAGTCCGCCGCGGACGGCGGATGGCCGACCGGACTTGTCAGGAGTGTGGTCGCACAACGCCGCGACACCATTCGAGCGCCCGAAGGAGCTCGAGGGCAGGGAGTTGCTGACCGACGCGGAAGTGGCGATCTTGAAGAAAAATGCGACTGAGTTGTTCAACGGAGCGACCGACGCTGCATTTGGCGACGAGGTGTTCATCGCCGCCCTCAAGGAAGCCAAGGACCACAAGTCCTACGACACCGAGGTCGGCAACTACAACCACTTCTGGATCGTCGATCGGGAATTCGACAACCGCACCTCGCTGATCGTGGATCCCCCGGATGGACGGCTTCCGCCGTTGACGGCAGAGGCGAAAGAGAGGAACGCGGCGGCCGCGGAGTACAGCCGCGTCCACTATGCGGATGGCCCGGAGGACGTGCCGCACAATTGTTATGGCGGCAACGTGCCGCTGCTCGGCGCCGGCTACAACAATTACTACCAGATTCTGCAGACCCCCACCAACGTGGCGATCCACATGGAGATGATGCACGACACACGCATTGTCCCGGTCGATGGACAGGCGAAGCTCTCCGACACGATCCGTCAGCGATTGGGGTCGGCGCGCGGCCGCTGGGAAGGCGACACGCTGGTCGTGGAAACCACCAATTTCAGGGGGAACCGACGGGGCAGCGGCAGAGGAAACAGCGCGACCTCACATCTGACCGAGAAGTTCACCCGGGTGAATGCCAGCACCTTGAAGTACGAGGTCACGGTGAACGACCCGGCAACGTACACGAAACCGTGGACGGCGGTCCTCTACTGGAAGGCCGAGCAGAAGGCTCGCATTTATGAGTTCGCGTGCCACGAGGGAAATGAGTCCATGGCTGGCACGCTCAGCGGATATCGCGCTCAGGAAAAGGCCGGGAAAAAGCCATCGAACTGAGCGACGCTTACGAAGGGCCACGAAGCTCTCGACGATCGAGAGCTTCGTGGTTCGTCGCTTCGTGATACACGGTGGTGACGTGATACACGGCCGTGAGCTGTGCTCAGCTCGATGACGGCAGACCAAGAGTCGACACGATCACACCGGTCGGCGTGCAAGCCCGTTCAAGAGCATCCGTCGATCAACGTCCGGCAGGCGGGACGAAAGGAACAGCGGCGACGCGCGCCGTGATCGCGCCCGCCGTGAGATCGGTGCCCGGCGCGACGAAATCGCGGTGCACGTAGCCGAGCCCGATGCTGCGCCCGAGCGCCGGCGACCAGGCGCAGCTGGTCACGTTCCCGACGTCTTTACCGTCCGCCTGCAGCCGGCTGCCCGCGGCGGGAAGGGCCCCCGCTTCGAACGTCAGGCCGACCAGCTTCCGCGCCACACGCCCGTGGCCCCGGTGCAACACGCGAATAATCACTTCCTGGCCGACGTAACAGCCTTTGGTGAGGCTGATGGCGCGCGTCTCGATCCCCGCCTCGAGCGGAATCGTGTCTTCGTCCATGTCGACATGAAACCGCGGCACCCCGGCTTCGATGCGCAACGCCTCGGCAGCCGCGGCGTCGAGCTCGGCCGCTTCGGCCGCCAGCAGGCGATTCCTCAGCGAATCCATCACCGGACCGTCGGCGAGCACATCGTACCCGGCCTCCCCGAGATCGCCGACCGCCAGCACGATCACCGGGTGTCCCTCGAGCTCCGCACGCAGATTGCCATGCTCGGGAAGGCGGAGCAGCTCGGGCGCGACACTCAAGACCCCCGACAGCATCTGGGCCGCTTCGGGGCCGACGATTGCGAGGTGATCGAACGTGTCGGTCACATCGCCGAGCTGCACGTCTTCGGTGAAAATGAACTGATCCAGTTTCGCCAGCACCGCGTCCTTCACCTCGCGAGGAAGGGTCAGCAGCAGCACGTCCCCGAGCTCGTATACCCACAGATCGGTGATCATCCGCCCCTGTGGAGTGAGGTACGCCGCGTAGCAGCCCTGGCCGGCCTTCAGGGCCGCGATGTCGTTCGTCAACAGCCCCTGCAGGTACGACGCGCGGTCTTGTCCGGAGACCACGATTCTCCCCAGGCCGCCTCGCGGGAGAAGGGCGGCGCGCCGGCGCGCGGCGTGGTACGAATGGAGCGATTCGACCGAAATCATGGGTGTTATGCTGAGATATGTCCTTTCCTCATTCTATCCGGGCGGCAGGTTGTGCCGCGGCAGCCGTATGGATGACGGCATGGTCGGCGCCTCTCGTGGTCGAAGCCCAGACACCGCCGTCGGCGCCCGCGACATCGAGCTTTACCGTGTTCCTCCGCTCGACGCCGATTGGCAGCGAGCAGGTCACGGTCGAGCGCACGGGAGACGGTTGGACGATTTCAGCCAGCGGTCGCGTCGGGCCGCCGCTCGATCTGGTGATCCGCAGCTTCAACGCGCGATACGACGCGGACTGGAAGCCGCTGGAGCTCACCGTCGACTCCACGCTTCGAGGTCAGACGACGCTGCTCCACACAGTGGTGAGCGGGACCGCCGCCAGCAGCGACGTGACCCCGCTCGGCGCTGCACCGACCGAGCAGTCCGACGAGATTGCACCCGACGCGGTGCTGCTGCCGAACCCGTTCATTGCCGCCTACGAGGCGCTCGCCGCCCGGCTGCGAACGGCGGCGGCCGGCACGACAATCCCGATCTATCAGCCCCCGCAGGGATCGTTCGCGGCGGAGGTCGGTGAATCGTCGACCGAGCAGATCCAGACGCTCGGAGGGTTGCTGACCGCGCGGCGGACGCGCCTGACATTCCAGACCTCGTCCGCGCCGCCGTTGGCGGTCGAGATCTGGGGCGACGATACCGGCCGCCTGCTGCGCCTGAGCGTCCCGGCGCAGAACCTGGAGGTCGCCCGGGAGGATGTGGCGTCGGTCTCGGCCCGGCGCGTGACCATGGCGCGGCCGAACGACGAGGACATCCGCATCCCGGCGAGCGCGTTCTCCCTTGCCGGGACGGTGTCGAAGCCGGCGAACGCCGCCGGCGCGCTGCCGGCCGTCCTCCTGATCGGGGGCTCGGGTCCGACCGACCGCGATGAAACGGTGTTCGGCATTCCCATCTTCGGTGAACTGTCGAACGCGCTCGCCGATGCCGGGTTCCTGGTGCTCCGCTACGACAAGCGCGGTGTCGGCCAGAGCGGCGGCCGTCCGGAGGCGGCGGGCCTTGCGGACTTTGCCGAGGATGCGCGCGCCGCGATCCGGACGCTGGCCGGGCGCAAGGACGTCGACCGGAAGCGCATCGCGGTGGTCGGGCAGAGCGAAGGTGGATCGGTGGCGATGCTGGCCGCCGCGAAGAACAACCGGGTGGCCGCCCTCGGCCTTCTGGCGACAATCGGCGTGACCGGGCGAGAGCTGAACCTCTATCAGGTGACCCACGGTCTCGAGCGCTCGAATCGGAGCGCTGAGGAGAAACAGGCGACAATCGCCCTGCAGACGAGCATTCAGGACGCGGTGCTCACCGGCAAGGGATGGGAGAAGATCGACATCCCCGAGCCGGTCCGTCGCCAGGCAGACACCCCATGGTTCCAGAGCTTCCTCGCCTTCGATCCGGCGAAGGTGATGAAGGATCTCAAACAACCGCTGCTCGTCGTCCACGGCGAGCTCGACACCCAGGTCCCGGTCTCGAACGCCGACCGCCTGCGGACGCTCGGCGAGGCGCGGAAAGACGCGGCGGCGGTAGACGTGGTGAAGATTCCGGGCGTCAACCATCTGCTGGTGCCGGCGACGACGGGAGAGCTCGATGAGTACGGGAAGCTACCGGATCGGCACGTCAGCCCGGCCGTCATCCAGGCGATTGTCGGCTGGCTGCAGAAGACGATGCCGCCCTCGCGATGAGATCCCTCGGCGGCGGATCCGATGTCGCGAGTGTGTGGCCGATCGGATGTCCGTTTCTCGACCTGCGCCGTTGACCATCGCGCCGCGCTCGACGTGACGATGTTGAAGGGATTGACCTTTACCGACGCTTCCGAGATCGTGTCCCCGGCAATGGCCGCCGCGACCAGCACGTACCGCGGCGAGCCCGGCGACCAGGCGCTTGCGAGATTGAGAGACCGAAGCCATCTGTGCTCCTACAGGAACCCGATTGGCGGAGTTCATTCGCGCTGAATGTAAGATCGCCGTCGATGTGGATCCTGCAGGGTTCAGGACCTGAAACAGACCTGCTCACCTTCCGGGTGTCCCCCGGAGCGGTCAAGACGATCGGCCGCGCCCCGCGTGCCGATTTCATCGTCGACGCGGCCCTGGTGTCGCGACTGCACTGCCGGATCGAAGCCGGCGACAGTGACATCGAGGTGGTCGATCTGTCGAGCACCAATGGCACCTACGTCAACGACAGGAAGATCGCCCGCGCCAAGCTCGGGGCCGGCGACCGCCTGCGCGTGGGACGGGTGGAGCTCACGCTCGAGCGTCAGGCGGACTGAGCCTCTCGTGGTTTGCGCCGCGGAGGCACGTTCGTGCAGCCGCGGTCCCCGACGCGGCAGCGGCGCCGCCTTTCTGACATCTTCTCCGCGGGACTCGGCTCGTCGACGGTGGCCGTTGTGACCGGCCATCCCTGAATCAGGAACGGCCGGCGCACGAGCTACGGCGCCGCTTGCAGGAACGGGTTGGTGCGCCGCTCCTGTCCGATCGTGGTCGCGGGCCCGTGACCGGGATACACCCGGGCCTCGTCGCCGAACGCGAAGAGCACCGTGCGGATCGTCGAGAGGAGCGTCGCGTGATCGCCACCCGGGAGGTCGGTTCGCCCGATCGAGCCGGCGAACAGCGTGTCGCCAACAAAGAGATCCATGCCCGGCTCGCCCGGGCGCCCCACCTGTAGACAGACGCCGCCAGGGCAATGCCCGGGCGTGTGGTGCGGGCGGACCTCGAAGTCGCCGAACCGGATCGCCTGGCCCGGGGCGTAGAACGTGTCCACCGGTGGCGGCGGGTCGACCCGCACGCCGAACATCGCGCCCTGCTGCACGGCGCGTTGATAGAGGAAGAGGTCGTCCTGGTGAAGGTGCACGGGAACGTTCAGCGCACGTTTGGCGGCGCCGACACCGGTGATGTGGTCGACGTGAGCGTGCGTCAGCAGGATGTGACCGAGCGTCACCCGCTCGCGCTCAGCGAACGTCAGCAGGCCGTCCACCTCGTCGCCGGGGTCGATCAGCACCCCGTCGCGGGTGCGCGGGCAGGCGACCACGAAGCCGTTCTTGAAGAACGGCGCCACGGCCTGGGTCTCGACTATGATCACCGTGTGATTCTAGCAATCGTCGACGATCTGATGTTCACCTCGAAGATCAGGAGTGCGGCCGCCCGGTTGGGGGTTACGGTCGCCTTTGCGCGATCTTCGGCCGGCGCGTTGTCCGACATGCGGGCAAGCGCGCCGGCGCTGGTGATTCTCGATCTCAACAACGCTCGAACCGATCCGATCGGCACCGTCGCGGCGATGAAGGCGGACCCGGCGCTCGCCGGGATCCCGACGATCGGTTTCGTGTCGCACGTGCAGACCGAACTGATCGACGCGGCGCGCGACGCCGGGGTCGGCGAGGTCATGGCGAGGTCGGCCTTCACCGAGCGGCTGCCGGAGATCCTTAGCCGCGAAACGTAGCGATCGCGGCCCAGATCAGGGCGAGGCCCGCGATCGCGAGGACGAATACCAGCCATTTCGCAGAGAACCGTTCGGCCTCGCGATCGGCCATCGACGGAGCGTCCCCAGGAGCCTCCGGCACATCGAGCGTCGCGCCGATCGCCCGCAGTTCGGCGGCGACGACCGCCGCCGACGTCTGAACCTGGCGCGAACCAACCAGTAGCTTCGCGACCAGGCGATCCAGCTCGAGCGGCACCTGCCGGTTGACCGAGCTCGGCGCCGGCGCCGGCCACCCCCGCTGCGGCACCCTGGCGGTGAGCATCTGAAACAGCAGCCGGCCGAGCGCCGCCAGGTCGCCCGCTTCGTCGTCGCTCGATCGATCCCCGGTCCAGGCTGAAAGCCCGTAGTCGAGAATCTTGGCGCTGTCTTTCGCGGTGACGACGATCGTCTGCCCGGTCACCGCGCCGTGCGCCAGGCCGGCGCCGTGCGCCGCGGCCAGCGCATCGGCAATCTGGGTCGCGTAGTCGATCGCCCGGCGCGGATTCAGCGGGTGTGTGCCGACGAGTTGCGCCAGCGTTTGACCGGAAATGAACTCGGCGGCGAGGAACAGCCGGTCGTTCTCGACGCCGACTTCATAGATTGCGGCGATGTTGGGGTGCGACAGCCGTGAGGCCGCGGTCGCGTCGGCGAGAAAGCGGGCGCGCTCCGCCAGGTCGGCCGCGATCTCCGACGCGACGATGATGATCGACACGGTGCGGCCGACCCGCAGATCGCGTCCGCGATACAGGTCGCCCAGGGCGCTCGCGCCGACGCGCTCGAGAATCTTGTATTGGCCGATGGTGTCGATCATCCAGCGCCGAAATTATACTGGTGCGCGCGCCGTTGTCTGTCCTTCGAACCAATCGTAACTTCAGGCTGCTCTACATCGGCCAGACCATTTCCCAGCTGGGCGACTGGTTCAATTCGGTGGCGGTGTTCGCGCTGCTGCTCGACTTGACCGGATCGGCGACCGCCGTCGCCTGGATGATGATCGTGCAGTTCCTGCCAATCGCGGTCGTCGGCCCGATGGCGGGCGTCATCGTCGACCGCGTCGATCGCCGCCGCC
>WHSN01000202.1 GCA_009380045.1 Luteitalea sp. | reverse complement strand
GCCTACGGCATCGCCGTCACGCTGACGATGGTGATTACCACGCTGTTGCTGCACGCCGTCGCAACCCAACGCTGGAAATGGCCGGCCGGCGTCGCGGCCGTCGTCACCGGCGCCTTCCTAGGGATCGACCTCGCGTTCTTCGGCGCCAACCTGCTGAAGGTCCTGCACGGCGGCTGGCTGCCGCTGGTGATTGGTGGCGCGCTGTTCGCGCTGATGACAACCTGGAAAACCGGCCGGCAGATGCTCGCTCAGCGTCTCGCCGCGCGCGCGGTGCCGCTCGAACAGTTCGTCCAGGCGGCGCTCGCGAAAGACCCGATCCGCGTTCCCGGCACCGCGGTGTTCATGACGGCGCAGACCGAGGGCGCCCCCGCCGCGCTGGTGCACAACCTCCGGCACAACCGGGTCCTCCACGATCGCGTGATCATTCTCACCGTCCAGACGACGCGGACCCCACACGTGGCGCCCGAAGACCGGCTCTCGGTGCGGCCGATGGGCAGGGAGCTGTACAACGCGGTGTTGCGCTACGGGTTCATGGACGAGCCGAACGTGCCTGAAGCGCTGGCGCTCGCCGCGCAGAACGGGCTCTTGTCCGACGCGGGCGACGTCACCTATTTCCTTGGCCGCGAGACGGTGATTGTCACCAAGACGCCAGGCATGGCGCTCTGGCGCGAACGGCTGTTCGTGGTCATGGCGAAGAACGCGGTCAGGGCAACCGCGTTCTTCAAGCTGCCGCCTGATGCGGTGGTCGAGCTTGGCGTCCAGGTCGAGATATAGGGTGATGGGCCGGCTGCTCTTCACCGCGATTCTTTCGTTCACGGTTGCGGGGACGATCGCGGGTGATCAACCGGTCGAGCCGGGCGAGCTTCCGACCGTGCTGGTCTCGCGCCAGCTGCGCGAGCTGCAGAAGATAGCGGTCGGGGATGTCGTCCTGCTCTCGAGCGATCCTTCCGGCGCCGACCCGCGCCGGTTTCGTGTGGCTGGCGAGTACGAGCCCACCCCGGATCCGATGCGCCTTGGCCTGGCGCGGCACGAAGTGCGGCTGCACCTGCCGGACGTCATCGGGATGACGACGAATCCGAGCGACCCGCTTCGCCTCGAGTCGGTTGACGCCGTCAACGTCGGTCTCGGCGCCGGCGTTGACCCCGACGCCTTCGCGCGCGACATCTCGAGACGCCTGCCAGGCACGGTCGTGCAGCCGACAGCCGGCGACAACGGCCGTGCCGCGCCGTTTGTCGTGCTCGAGCGGTTCCATCTCGCCATCGCCGTCGTCACCGTGATCGCCAGCAGCATCTTCCTGCTGGCCCTGATGCTGATGCTCGTGGACGAGCGGCGCGCCACCGTGGGGATTCTGCGGCTGATCGGGTTTGGCAGGCGGCGCATCCTGCTGCACGTTCTCGCCGAAGGACTGGTGATTGCCGCTGCCGGGGCGGCGTTCGGCCTCGCGCTCTCCGCCGGGCTCGAGGATCTGATCAACCGGTTCTTCCAGTGGCGCTACGACACCGCGCTCGTTTTCGTCCACATCACGCCGGCCATCGCCCTGCAATCGGTGCTGATCTCCGTGCCGCTCGGGATGCTCGCCACCCTGGTGTCGTCCTCGACACTGCTCGGCCGCGACGTGTTGTCATTGCTGCGTCGATGAAGGCGCTGGCGTTCGCCGCTCGCAGCCTCTTCCGCCAGCCCGGCCGCGCTGGCCTTGGCATTCTTGGCATCGCCGCGGTCGGCGCCCTGCTCTTCGACATGCTGTTGCTGTCGCGCGGTCTGGTGGTCTCGTTTCGAGATCTCCTCGACGAGGTCGGGTTCGACGTGCGCGTGCTGGCGAGCGACGCGGTCGTGATTGGTGGCCCCCGGGTTACCCGGGCGGCCCAGGTCGCCCGCGAGGTTGCGGCCCTGCCGGAAGTGGCAGAGGCGATACCGCTGCGCATGGCCGAGGCGGAGGCCGACGGTCCCGGCCAGCGTTCCATCACGCTGTCGGTGACCGGCGTCGATCTCGGGCGCCGTCGTCCGTGGGCGCTTGTCGCAGGCGACGATCTGGAATCCGAGCAGGGCGGCGAACTGCCCGCATTGCTCGTGACAGCATCCCTGGCGACGGCGCTCGGGACGCGGCCTGGCAGCACGGTCATGCTTCGATTCCTCTGCGGGCCTGATCGTACGGCGCTGCCGATGACGACGTTCCGCGTCGCCGGCCTGGCGGACTTTCCGTTCGATTCGGCGGAGCAGCTTTCCGCTGCTGCCACTCGCAGCAGCGTCGCCCGGGCGTGCGGCGACCAATCAGACGACTGGGCCGACATGCTGCTGGTCGCGTCGAGCGAGGGACACGGCGCCGATGCAGCGGTCGCCGCGATCCGGCGGCAGCGCCCCGAGCTCTATCCGGCGACCAACGAGCAGATCGTGGCGCGCATGCGCGACACCGGGTTCACCTACTTCCGGCAGATTTCCGCCGTGCTCTCGACGATCACCATGGTGTTCGGGTTCCTGCTGATCACGGTGCTGCTGACGGTCTCCGTCAACCAGCGCCTCGGCGAGATCGCCGCCCTGCGTGCGCTCGGCTTTTCCCGGGCGCGGGTCGCTGCCGACGTCCTGTCGCAGTCGGTGCTGCTGGTTGGCAGCGGCGGCGCGCTGGCGCTGCCGCTCGGCGTCGCGCTGTCGGTATGGCTCGACGCGATCCTCAAAGCCATGCCGGGAATTCCGGCATCGATGCACTTTTTCGTGTTCGAGGGCAGGGCGCTGGCGCTGCACGGGGCACTGCTGGCGGTCACCGCGCTCCTCGCCGCCTTGTATCCGATGTGGCTCGTGGCCACGCTTCCGATCGCGACGACGCTTAGAAACGAGGTGGTGTCGTGACCGGGCCGCTGGTCGATGCCCGCGGCCTGACGAAGACGTTTCCGATGGGCGCGGGCCCGGTGCAGGCGGTGCGGAATGTCTCGCTCCAGATCGCGGCCGGCGAGTATCTCGCGATCCGTGGTCCTTCGGGTTGTGGGAAGTCCACGCTGTTGCACATCCTCGGCTGCGTCGACACGCCGTCGAGCGGCACGCTGATGTTCGAGGGCCGCTCCGTGAGCGGACTGTCCGATGCCGACCGGAGCGCCTTGCGGCTCCTCAGCATCGGCTTCGTGTTTCAGCGGTTCTTCCTGCTGCCGATGCTGACGGCCGCGGAGAACGTGGACGTGCCCCAGGCGGAGGCGGGTGTCGCAGGCGCGGACCGAAAACGCCGGACGGCGGAGCTTCTCGACTACGTCGGCCTTTCGCACCGGCGGGATCATCGGCCGGCGCAACTGTCTGGTGGGGAAGCGCAGCGGGTGGCGATTGCGCGGGCGCTCGCGAACCGGCCGCGCCTGCTGCTGGCGGACGAGCCGACCGGCGAGCTGGATCGGGCGACCGGCGAACAGATCGCCGGATTGCTCGACCGTGTCCAGGCGGACGGCACCGCCGTGGTGGTGGTGACGCACGATCCGGCGATTGCGGCACGAGCCGGGCGGACGCTCTTGATGCGCGACGGTCGGATCGAGATCGACGGGAACGGCGAGAGTGGCACCCGATGATCGTCACCATGGCCTGGAAGTCGCTGGTCGCACATCCGGTTCGGACCGCTGTGCTCGGCGTCGGGTTCGGGTTGGGAGTCTCGGTGATGGCGACGCTGCTCGGCGTCGGGCAGGTGGTGCTGCAACAGGCCAGGGCGCCTGCGCTTGCCGGTGGCGGAGATCTGCTCATCACGGGCAGCACGGGTGCGCTGACGTCGGCGAGGTTCGTGCTCGGCCGGCTTCAGGAGGCGGCCGCGGGCAATCCGGTCGTGGCATCGCCGCAGCGGCGGGCCGAGCTGTTCCTGGTCGGGCCTGGCGGCGTCGTGCCGGTTGGCGCCCGCGGCGGCATCCCGAGCCTCGAGAGCGCGCTCGGCGATCCCGAAACGTCCCGGATCGCATCGTGGCAGGACTCGCCGGCAGACGCCGCGTGGGCGTCGCTCGATCCAGCCGCGGTGCTGCGAGCCATGGACAGGTTTCATCCGATTCCCGATGTCCCGGCTCGAAGCGCGTCCTGGGCGGAGTGGCTGTACTTCAGGGGGCAGTCACGCGATGTGCAGTTTTACATCACGTTCCTGGTCGGGCCGAAGCAGCCGGACGGGCGGCGGATCGCCGGGGTTCGGCTGCAGCTCGATCGCGGCGGCCGGCAGACGACCTACTCGGACAGCGCGCTGCTCAGCGAGGCCGACGTGATCGCCTCTGCGCCGGACCTCACGATTGGCCGCAGCCGTGTGCGGCTGGAGGGAATGCGCTACCGGATCACACTCGACCTTCCTGAGGGATCGCGCGGCGCACCAGGCGCAGGGATGAGCCGTGCGCTGGCCGACATCGTGGTCGAAGCCCAACCCGGCCGTTCTGTGGCCCCGATCGTCATTCGAGGTGCGGGCGGATGGCTGTCAGGGTATGTGGTTCCCGTCATGTCCGGCGCGCTGAGCGGCGCGCTCACGGTGAGCGGAACGGAGGTGATGCTGGCCGGCACGGCGTACCACGATCACAACTGGGGATTCTGGGAAGGGGTGTCATGGCGGTGGGGACAGGTGCAGCACGAAGGCTTCTCGTATGTCTACGGGCGCGTGTATCCGCCGCCGGACGCGGCGGACCCGGCGCGCGTGCCAGGATTTCTCGTCGCGATCGGCCCCGACGGCCCGGTTGGGTACGGCACGAACGTCACGATCACCGAGACCGACGATCCCGAGACCGGCCGTCCGACGCGGATTGTGGTGGAGGGTCGCGGCAGCGGGGTCGATCTGAAGATGGATCTCACGGTTGAGAGCGCGATTGTGACCGCCGGGGGAGCGCTGGCGAGCGGGCCCGATTTCCTGCAGCTGCGCGTCCGTTATCACGTCACCGGCCGCGCCGGCGGTGACGAGCTGGACTTCACCGCGCCGGGAGCCGCCGAGACGTTCCGAGGACGTTGACACGGGATCGGGAATCCAGGGGTCAATCCGCCGGTTGCGCCGACGATCGCTCATCGATGGGACTGACCAGAACACGGTCCACTCGATGGCGATCCATGTCCACGACTTCGAATCGATGGCGACCCTTGACGAACAGGTCACCGGTTCGCGGCACGCGGCCGAGGGCAAGCATCACGAACCCACCAAGGGTGTGGTAGTGGCGCCGGTCTTCTTCATTGAGCAGGGAGTCGTCCTGGAGCGCCCGTACGACGCCGTCGAAATCGAGAGCTCCATCGAGGAGCCAGCTGCCATCATCGCGCCGGATCATCATCGGATCTTCGCCGGGTTCGACCGGGAGGTCGCGGACGATTGTCGAGACCACGTCCGACAGGCTGACCAGCCCGTCTATGGCGCCGAACTCGTCAATGACCAGCGCGACCGGCAGGTGCGTGCGCTTGAATTGCTCCAGCAGCTTCATCAACGTCATCGGCTCGGGCACGAAGAGCGGCGGTTCGACCACGGCTGTGAGGTCGAGTGGGCGGCCTTCGAGCAGTTGTTCGAGGAGCCGCGATGACCGGACGAAGCCGAGCACGTTGTCGAGACCACCGTCACACAACGGCATCACCGTGTGCGGGCCGTGCCGGAGCTTCTCCCGGCTGGTATCCATCGAATCGCGCACATCGAGGTGGACCACATCGGCACGAGGGGTGAGCACGGATCCCACGTGACGATCGTCAAGGTCGAGAACGTTGGTCACCATCTCGTGCTCTGCCTGTTCGAGGACCCCTTCCTCGGTCCCCTGCTCGAGCAGCACCTTGATCTCTTCGACGGTCATCGCCGGTGGCCGCACGACTGGTGCGCCGACGAGCCGCAGGATGGAGTCGGTGGACACGCTCAGGAGCGTCACCACCGGGCGGCCGACGGCCGCCAATATGGCCATCGGCCGTGAGACGAGGCTGGCGATCCTCTCGGGATTGGTGAGCGCCAGGCGCTTCGGCACCAGTTCGCCCACGATCAAGGAAACATAAGTCAGGCCCACGACCATGATGGCCAGTGACAGTTCGTCCGCATACGCGGCGACCGACGGCACCTGCTCGAAGAGCAGGCGAAGACGCGCCGCTATCGAGGCTTCGCCGATCGCGCCGCTGAGAATGCCGATGCTGGTGATGCCGACCTGCACGCTCGAGAGGAAACGCGTCGGCTCCGCCTTGAGCGCCAGGGCATGCCTGGCGCCGGCGCTGCCCGACTCAGCCAGCTGCCCCAGACGGGTCCGTCTCGAGCTCACGATCGCGATTTCCGACATCGCGAACACACCGTTCAGGAAAATCAATACGAAAACCAAAGCCAGGTTCGTGAGCATGGAAGTCCCCGGCGACAACGGTCGCAAATGGCTTCAGTCTACCGGCACGGCGAGCTGAAGCCGGAGGGTCGGCCGGCCCGAATCGTCGCCGGGCAGCAGTAAAGGATCCGGAGGCTGCGCGATCGTTGCCGCGCGGGGAGACTGGCACACCGCTCCGAGGAGCCAAAGCCGGTTTCATCCGCGCGTATCACGAAGCCGCGAAGCACCACGAGGATCACGAAAGCCTTTTTTGGGAAAGAACTTCGTGTTCCATCGTGCCATCGTGATGAAAACTGCTACGGTGAATCGAAAAACGCTGTAGTGGCAAGGTCTACACGGTGCAGCTGACCGGCCAGGCGGTGCGGAAGTTTCGGACGTGGGAAGATGCCGAAGACCTCGAGTTACGCTGTGGCGGTCGTGCCATCGGATGGCCGCGCTGTCCCCGACGTGGCGGCGGCCGGCGAGGGGGGCGCAGGATCCGGCGCCTGATCGGCGGAGTGCGGGGCGAGGTCGGACTTCCAGCAGTCGCGTCCGCTCCGCTTGGCGTCGTAGAGCGCGGCGTCAGCCCGGCTGAGGACGGCTTCGAAGCTGTCGTCTCCCGCCCTGAGCTGGCTGATGCCGATGCTGCAGGTGAATCGCACGGATGCCCCGCGGCTCGGGACAACCAACGCCCGGCATTCTTCCGTGAGCCGCCTGGCCAGCGCCTGCGCCTGGGTCGACGTCGTCTCGGGGAGCAGCAGCGCGAACTCCTCGCCTCCGAGGCGGCCCACGATATCGGACTGCCGGCACTCGCGCCGCAGCATGTCGGCGAACTGCTGGAGCACCCGGTCGCCGGCGTCGTGGCCGTGGGTGTCGTTTACTTTCTTGAAGAAGTCGAGGTCGATGGCCAGCTGGCTGAACACGCAACCGGATTGCCGGCTGCGTGAGTACTCGTTGGTGGCCAGCTCGAACCACCACCCGCGCGAGTGCAGCCTGGTGAGCGCGTCGGTGCTGGCGAGCCGCGCAAGATGGTCGCGGGCCAGCTGCAACTCCGCCACGCGCTCGGTGAGCCGCCGCTGCAGGG
>WHSN01000112.1 GCA_009380045.1 Luteitalea sp. | reverse complement strand
TCGAGCGATCCGACCCGGAGGTCGGCGTTGATCGTCGCGGTAAATCCGGCGGTAAGCTCGATCCCGTCCCGCTTGACAGTGCTGAAGCCGGGCAGACTGAAGGTGACCGAGTACACGCCGGAGCGCAGATCGACGATGTTAAACCGGCCGTCGCCGTCAGTGATGACGGTGCGGACCTTCTCGATCAGCGCGGGGCTCGACGCTTCAACGGTGACGCCAGGCAGCACGGCTCCCGACGCGTCCCGGGCGACCCCACTGATTCCGCTCGCTTCTTGTGCGGATGCCGGCACGGGAACCAGCCACAACAAGCAAGCCACAACGACCGTCGGCACAAACACACGACTCATAGGTCTCCTTTCACAGGGGGGTAACTTGCGGACCCTAGCATTGATCGTGCCGACCGTCAAGAGGCAGCTCGACTATCTGAGCGAAATAGTCGGCCCCTCCTGACCGGAGACCCGCGACGGAGAAATGAACCAACGCGGCGGTATTGCAGCGTGAGGCGGTCTGACTGATAATCTGCGCGTTCCGTTGACGGCAAAGGGGGATTGATGACGCGTAACAGGCATTACCTCGTCGGGGCGGCGTTTCTTTCCGTGCTCGCGATCCTCGCTGTCGCACAAGTGGTCGTGGAGCAGCAGGTGATCGCGCAGCAGAAGCCGGCCGTGCAGGCGCCTCGCTTCGAAGTGGACCCGATGTGGCCGAAGCCGCTGCCAAACCACTGGCTGCTGGGATCCACCATCGGTGTCGACATCGATGCTCAGGATCACGTGTGGATCATCCATCGCAGCTCGGCGACCCTGAACGCGAACGAGCGCGGCGCGGAGCTGAATCCACCGACCGGCGAGTGCTGCAAAGGCGCGCCGCCGGTGCTGGAATTCGATCAGGCCGGCAATCTGGTCCGGTCGTGGGGCGGTCCCGGACCGGGCTTCGAGTGGCCGGAGTCGAACCACGGCATCACCATCGACGGCAAGGGCAACGTGTGGATTGGCGGCAACGGCGGAAACGACGGCCAGGTGCTGAAGCTCACCAAGGACGGGAAGTTCCTCAAGCAGTTCGGCTTTGGCTGGGCCAACGCCGGGAGCAACGATCCCTGGGCCTTCCGCCAGGTGGCCAAGATCTTCGTCGACGATGCGAAGAACGAGGCCTATATCTCGGATGGGTACGGGAACAAGCGCGTCGCGGTGATTGATGCCGAGACCGGCGCGTTCAAGCGGTACTGGGGCGCCTACGGGAACAAGCCGAGCGACGAGAACTTCGGTCGCTACAATCCGACTGCTCCGCCGCTTCAGCAGTTCCGGAACCCGGTGCACTGCGCCGAGCTGGCGAAAGACAACTTGTTGTACGTCTGCGACCGCGTGAACAACCGCATCCAGGTCTTCACGCCCGAAGGCAAGTTCGTGAAGGAGGCGTTCTACAGCAAGCAGACGCTGGCCGCCGGTTCGGCGTGGGACATCGATTTCTCGAAGGACGCGCAGCAGAGATTCCTCTACATGGCTGACGGGCAGAACCAGAAGGTGTACATCATCGATCGCCAGTCGCTGCAGCTGCTCACCTCCTTCGGCGACGGCGGCCGTCAGCCTGGTCAGTTCTTCGGCGCCCACAGCATTGCGGTCGACTCGAAGGGCAACATCTACACCACCGAGACCTACGAAGGGAAACGCGTGCAGCGCTTCCTGTACCGCGGGCTGGCCGCGGTGGAGAAGGAAAACCAAGGCGTGGTGTGGGGGACCCGGACGTCGCAATAGCGGGCGGCCTCATCAACTTCGACCGCCGTGTCTACAGCCGTGTTGAGGTTCGTCGTCCGACCCGGCTCACCAGACACGAGGTTGGCGACGGACACGCGAGGTCTCATTTCGCGCGTCCGACTCTCGAACGCCCAACCTCGAACGCGAAACGATGTCCGATGGATGCGGCGGATCAGCCGCTCTCCAGCAGGTAACCGGTCCACCAAGGCCAACGCCCGCAGAGTCGAGCGGAGCGTAGCGAGAGCCTTGACGACGTTGAGCACAGCTCGATCCTGATCATGTGATGGCCGATGCCGGCGAGAATCATCGTTGAAAGTACCGCGCATTTCGCGAACGATCTGCGGCCTGTACGTGCGCGACAACGGGCGATAACGCACGTGCAACCGGCGCGCAGATCGCAGCGAAATGCGCGAGACAGCGCGGCACAGACAACAGGGGCGTGAACCCCCGTGCGGGGCGCGGGGTCGATGCCGTGGCAAAACCGGGGGGTGCTCACGCCCCCACAGACAGCGCAGACTGCGAGCGCCGGGTTGCGGCCGGCACCAAACGCCGTCGACAGTGTGGCCGCTGGGGCTGCGTGAGCCAGCACCCAGCTCGCGCGCCCCATCGCCGAAAGGCATCACGTCGACCGATCAGGACCACGCCAACCACCGCGGATTGTCGCGGCTGCCCTCGCGGCGGCAGCCATTCGCCTCCCGGTCGCGGCAGACCAGAGAGGAAAGGCGTGAGTTCTCCTTCGCCAGAACGTCAGTTGACAGGACCGTCGGCGCTCCCCACGCTGGCTTCATGAACCCTGCAGGTCCCGCCCGAACTTGAAGCGAAGCTCACCCGCCTGGCGGCTGAGACCGGTCGCCCCGTCGACCAGGTTGCGCTCGACCTGTTGGCCAGCTCTGTGGATCACGGCGAGTGGTTCCGCGCCGAGGTAGAAAAGGGTCGAGCCGCCGCCCGCGAAGGCAGGTTGCTCGAGCACGACGACGTCGCGGCTCGCATGGATCGCCGATATCGAGGCTGATGCGTGTCCGCTGGACGAGGGAAGCCGCGGACGACCTCCAACGGATCTGCGACGACATTGCCCAAAGCCGGCCCGAGTCTGCGCGACGCGTAGCACAAACCGTCGTCCAACGCATCGGCACTCTCGAAAGCTTTCCGCACATCGGGCGTCCGGGCCGTCCAAGACACGCGAGAGATCGCCTTTCCGCCACTGCCATTCGTTGCGGTCGAGGAGGGCGCCGCGCGTGCAGTCGACCGCCGGATCGCACTTGAGCGCTTGCTGGCGTTGATCCAGTCACTCGATCCGCTCGATCGCCAGGTGATTCTTCTCTACCTCGAAGAGGTCGACGCGCAGTCGATTGCCGCCATCGTGGGATTGTCACCCGGTAACGTGGCGACTAAGGTGCATCGAATCAAGCAGATCCTTGCCCGCCGATTCCACAGAGCGCCCCATGACGCCTGACGAACGCGACGATGACCTTCGGCGCCTTTGGAAAAGCCAGGCGGACGACCTGCCGGGCCTATCGCTCGACATCGTGCAGACGCGCGCGCGCATGCTGGAGCGCCGCGTTCACCGTCGCAACATCGGCGAGTACGCAGCAGCGCTGGTCGTTGTTGCGTTTGTGCTGCCCCGTATATGGACAGCGCCTAATGGCGTGCTGGCCGCCGGCGGCGCCGTGCTGCTAGCCGGGATTGCGTATGTGATGTACCGAATGCACGCCTTTGGCTCGGCACGGACGATGCCGTCGGGCCTGGCCGTTCGTTCCTGCGTCGAATTCCATCGAGCAGAGCTTGAACGTCAACGTGACCTGCTCCAGAACATCTGGACTTGGTACTTGCTGCCGTTCTGGCCTGGCATGAGCCTCATCCTGATTGGGACGACGATCGAACGCCCAGATCGTTGGCCCTTCGCGCTGGGATCAGCCGTTCTTGCCGTTCTGATGGCGTTCCAGATTGCCTGGATGAACAAACGCAGCGCCAAGACGCTTCAGGAGATGATCGATAGACTCAAGGAGAATCCCATGGCTGCGCTCAGAACGGACCCACCGTCGCTCACGTTGGCACAGCGCTTGAGCGTGTGGGTCATGACGTCGTTTCTCGGCGCAACCGTCGTAATCTTTGTGATGCAGCGGTTCTTTCCGGAGATGAAAGCGGGCATCCTCAGTTTCGTGGGCCTGCCGGCCGCAACCCCTAACGCCGTCTCCATCCTTGTTCTCTTGGCAGTGGGGGGTGGCCGCCCAGGCCGTCTTTTGGATGATACGCCGTCGCTAATTCACCGTGCCCGAGCATGCGCGGATCGGGAGCAAGTGTCATCGGTGCCATGCTCAGGCAGCATGTCGGAGCGTCTCGATTCTCTGAAGAAAACTTCGGATCAGGTTCCAACTCGTGAAGGTCTGGTCCACCAGACTGGGCGATAGGTAGCGATCCGCGCCGCGGACAACGAGCGAACCTTCCGGAACAGCCACCGCGCCACTCGAGTCAATCACGGGCAATCCGGTCGCCCCGGCCGATCACCGTTTGCCCAGGCTGAGCATTGTCGCGGTCCATCGGGATCGGAGTGACATCGACCGAAGGCAGTGACCGCGGGGAGGACGCGGTCGGCCGGCGATTGCGCGGATGCCGGCGTTCCGACGGCGAGCGCCAGGAGGCCGGCGATGATGCGTCCCGTTGGCGGCCGCATTTTACGATGTCTCGTCGCCGGGGCGAGGCCCTCACGTCATCGGGCGCGCCGACGATCGTCTCCTCGAGATCGGCATGGAGGAGGGCGGCGACGCCGATCCTCCGCCCGGATCGGTCGGCTCTCCGGAAACAACCGGGAATCCGTGCGTTTCGCCGCAAGCGGGCGTCTCACGCCCATTGACTGCGCGATCGTTTGGGCGTACAAGGCGTGGGACGACCCTTGTCGATGCCGACGCATTGACGGTCCCCGGGCCAGAAATGGGGCGGGGAGCTCACAAGAGGTCGGAGGGAGATTCATCCCATGCGAGATGCGTCAGAAGCGGTGATGCGGCGAACGCGTGTCGGTGTCGTTGGCGCCCTGGGCATTTTCATCGTCGCCTGGGGAGGAGCGGTTACCGCGCAGCAGGGGACGAAAAACGGCGAATGGCGTGGCTACAGCGGCGACGCCGGCAGCACGAAGTTCGCGCCGCTGGATCAGATCACGAAGGAGAACGTGGCGAGCCTTCGCATCGTCTGGCAACGGCCCGCCGTGGATCCGACCCTGATGTCACGCAATCCCAAGCTCGGCTTCTCGAACAATTTCCGTGCCTCACCGCTGATGGTCGACGGCGTGCTCTACAGCCCGAACGGCGTCGGTCTGGTCGAGGCGTTTCATCCGGCCACCGGCAAGACGATCTGGGTGCAAGAGCCGTTCGCCCCGACCGAACTCGCAGGCGACAGCACGCGCGGCGTGGCGTATTGGAGCGATGCCAGCGACCAACGGATTCTCGTGCAGCGCGGCGAGTACCTGTATGCCATGAACGCGAAGACGGGAAAGACCTACAGCGGCTTCGGCGAGGGCGGCCGGGTGAATCTCAAAATCGGCCTCGGACCCCTGATGACCGAGTTCCGGTGGACCGGCGCCCCGATCGTGATCCGCGACGTCGTCGTGATCGGCGGCTCGATGACCGATTCTCCGGCACGCAAGGAGCAGCCGCGCGGCGACGTGCGGGCGTTCGACGTGCGCACCGGAGCGCTGCGCTGGCAGTTCCACGTCATTCCACAGGAAGGCGAGTTCGGGGTCGAGACCTGGGAAGGGGAATCATGGAAGTACTCCGGTCAGGCGCCGGTGTGGTCGCTGTTCAGCGCCGATGAAGAGCTTGGCTACCTGTACATGCCGGTGACGTCTCCGACCAGCGATATGTACGGCGGCCACCGCCTGGGCGACAATCTGTTCGGCCAGTCGCTGGTCTGCATCAACGCCAGCACCGGCGAGCGGGTGTGGCACTTCCAGCTCACGCACCACGATCTGTGGGACTACGATCCGCCGGCCGCGCCCATTCTGGCGGATCTCACGGTCGACGGTCGTCCGGTCAAGGCGGTGGTGCAGGTGACGAAGCAGTCGTTCGCCTACGTCTTCGATCGCGTCACCGGGCGGCCGGTCTGGCCGATCGAGGAACGGCCGGTGCCGCAGTCGAACACGCCGGGCGAGAGGACGTCCGCGACGCAACCGTTCCCGACCAAGCCGCCGCCGTTCGATCGTCAGGGCGCGACGCTCGAGAACCTGATTGATTTCACGCCGGAGCTGCGCGCGGAAGCGGTCGAGATCACCAAGCAGTACGTGATCGGCCCGCTGTTCACGCCGCCGTCGATTCGAGGTGCAGGGCCGGCCGATACGAAAGGAACCATCCAGCTGCCCGGATCGGTGGGCGGCGCCGACTGGCAGGGCGGAGCGTTCGATCCCGATACCGGGTTGCTGTACGTTCCCTCGATCACGACGCCCTTTGTCGCGGACATCATCGAAGGCGATCCCAAGCGGACGAACTTCAGGTACACGCGTGGGTCTCGCCGCTGGATCGGCGGGCCGCGCGGCCTGCCGCTGTTCAAGCCTCCGTACGGCCGCGTCACCGCGATCGATCTCAATCGGGGGGAGCATCGCTGGATGGTGCCCAATGGGGACGGTCCGCGGGACCACCCGGCCATCAAGCATCTCAATCTGCCGCCACTCGGCAATGCGGGCAGGGCCGCGCCTGTCCTGACGAAGACGCTGCTGTTCATTGGCGAGGGGTCACCGATCATGGCCGCCAGCGGCTCCCGCCTCCCGCCGGGAATGCCGGTCACCATCGCGCCCGGGTACGGTGGCAACGGCTTCAAGGCGCTCGACAAGGCCACCGGGGAGACGCTGTTCCGACTGGAGCTGCCGTCCGGCACGACCGGGGCGCCGGTAACCTATATGTTCCAGGGGAAGCAGTACATCGTCGTTGCGATCGGCGGTGTGGAGACCCCCGCACAATATGTCGCAATGGCTCTACCGTGAGGCGCGGAGCGGGGCGATGAGCCGAACCGGCAGGGACCGTTCGGCTCAGTCCCGCGCGGCCCGCCACGAATGATGGTCAAGAAAGCGGCGATCTTCATTCACCGCTGGATCGGCGTCGCGCTTTGCGTTCTCTTCCTGCTCTGGTTTCCGTCGGCGATCGGGATGATGTACTGGACCTTCCCGACCGTGACACCGGCGGATCGACTGGAGCGCTCCTTGACGCTGGACGCATCGACGGTCGTGTTGTCACCGCAGGAGGCTGCCGCCAGATTGGCGATCTCGCCGTCGCCGGTCGAGACCCGCCTCAACACGTTCGACGGCCGTCCGGTGTATCGCTTCGGCGGGGCGTCCGGCGGCGGGCGCATCGTCTACGCGGATACCGGGGAGGAGCAGGTCGAGGTCTCGCGGCCGATGATGGACCGTCTCGCGTCCGCGTGGACGGGGCAGCCCGCCAGCGCGGCGCTGGTCGCACCGATCCGGGAAGTCGATCAGTGGACGATTCAAGCGTCGCTTCGCAATCTGCGGTCGCTGTGGAAGTATTCCTGGCCGAACGGCGAACAGCTCTACATCTCAAAGAGCTCGGGCGAGGTCGTCCAATACACGACGACGGCGTCGCGCATCGGCGCGTATCTCGGCCCGATTCCTCATTGGTTCTACTTCACGCCGCTCCGGAAGCATCAGGCGTGGTGGAGCGCGATCGTCATCTGGTCCTCCGGGATCGCGACGGTCGCGGCCCTCCTCGGCGTCGTGGTTGGCGTCTGGATCTACTCGCCTTCGGGGCGGTACCGTCATGCCGGCGCGCCCGCGAGCATTCCCTATCGGGGGCAGAAGCGCTGGCATATGGCGCTCGGACTGGTATTCGGCCTGGCCACCGCGACGTGGGCCTTCAGCGGCATGCTGTCCATGGATCCCTTCCCGTCTCGAGCGGGTGTACGCGGGGACGGCCCCGGCATCGCGCAGGCTCTCCGGGGCCGCGTGGACATGTCGGCGTTCACCGGCAAGCATCCGCGCCAGGCGCTCGAGCAGCTCGCCGGCCGTCAAGTCAAGCAGCTCGAGTTCAGCTCTTTCGCCGGCGAGCCGATCTACCTGGCGACCCTGGCCGGAGGAAGATCGCGGCTGGTGCCGGTCACGGGCGATCCGATCGCGGAGCTCGATCATCAGCGCATCATCGACACGGTGCGCCAGGCCGCGCCAGAACCGGACGCGGTCGAAGCCCGCATCATCGATCGGTACGACCGCTACTATCTGGATCGCGAACGACAGCGTCCGCTGCCCGTGATCCTCGCCCTCATGCACGACGCCGATCACACGCGGTACTACATCGATCCCGGGACCGCGCGTGTCGTCGGCAGCTACAGCGATCGCCAATGGGCGAGCCGGTGGCTCTACAACGGCCTGCACTCACTCAATTTTCCCTGGCTCTATGACTATCGCCCGCTCTGGGACGTCGTCGTGATTACGTTCATGCTCGGCGGCACGGCGCTCAGTGTGACGTCCCTGATCCTGGCGTGGCGCGTGCTGGGCCGTACCCTGGCGCGCGTGTTCCCTGAGCGCTCCGCGCCAGGCGGCCCTGGGATCAGGGAAGACGTCGCCTGAGCGCAACGCCGTCCATCAGGTGAACGTCCCCGACACCTTCAACCGCGATCGATCCGGCGCCGGAATGCCGCTGCTCGCCACCACTTCGGCAGCCGGAAAGGCGCGTTACCGGACTGCCGCGCGATCGAAACGACCGCTCCCGGCTCGCCTGCGCCGCGGCACGGGCGGCAAACTGTCGATCGTCCTGGGCCGGGCCGACCACAGTTGATGAATAATCAGACGATGAGAACCTGGCAGGCCGGGACGTCGGCGACCTAGTGCCGATCAACGTCGAGGCCGTGATGCGCAACATCGAGGACGATGTCCGGCGCGCGCGGCGCAAGCGTCTGCTGGCGCACGGCGCCGCGTCGGAATACGGTGACCCACGAATCTACGCGAGCGTGGACCGCATCCTGCGCCGCGCGATCGAAGCGCGCGATCATGAGGCGCTGCTGCTGCCCGAGCTGATCGGCGGTGACGACGGCAGCCGTCTCACGACGCACCTGCGCTTTGCCAGTCACCGCTCCGTGCTGGGACCGACGATCGTCTTCGCGAAGCGCCGGATTCTGCTGCCGGCGATGCGCTGGCTGTACGAGTACAGCCTGAACAACTTTCGCCGTCAGGATCGCTTGAACCTTATTCTCTTCGCGTGCATCGAGGAGCTGGCGATTGAGAACGCCGCGCTGCGACTCAGAATTGCAGGATTGCAGGATGGCAGGATTGCAGGAACGCCCGATTCGGAGATGGCAGAATTGCAGGATGGTGGGATTGCAGGAAAGCACGACCGAAAAGATGGCTGAACAGGGCGTCGGAATACCCTGGAACGATGGTCTGACCGCCACCGACAAGTGACGATCGTGGCAGCATCCCGACATCTCTACTTTCTGACATCCCGCCATCCCGCCATCCCGCGATCCTGCCATCCGGCCATCCCGCCATCCCGCCGTCCTGCCATCCGGCCATCCCGCAATTCATGAGATTGGCCTGCGTCGTCCACCGCTACGGCGCGGACATCGCCGGCGGATCCGAAGCGCATTGCCGGCTGATCGCCGAGCATCTGGCGGTCGATCATGACGTCACCGTGCTCACCACCTGCGCCCGCGATCACGTGACGTGGCAGAACGCGTATCCGCCAGGCGAGTCTCGCGTCAACGGCATACGCGTCGTGCGGTTCAGGGTCGCGCGTCCGCGCTCGCTGCACCGATTCGCGGAGATCAGCGAGGTGGCCTTCGGCGGCAGGGCGTCGGCGGCGGAGCAGGAGCGGTGGTTTCGAGAGAACGGGCCCGACGCACCGGAACTGCTCGATCACCTGTCGGCCCGTGGTGGAGACTACGACCGCGTGTTGTTCTGGGCATTCCGCTACTCCGGCTCGTTCTTCGGGCTGCCGCTCGTGGCCGACCGGGCGGTGCTCGTGCCGACGGCCGAGGAAGATCCGCTGATCAAGCTCGACGTGCTCGGGCCGTACTTCGCCCTTCCCGCGGGTTTCCTTTTTCTCACGCCGGAGGAACAGGCGCTCGTCGCCAGGCGAGCGTCAGGCCCGCTCGCACCGGCGTCGGTCATCGGCTCGGGTCTCGATCCCGCGGCTGCCGCCTCAGCCGCGCCACTCGATCGGCTCGGAATCAGGCGGCCGTTCGTGCTCTATCTGGGCCGCATCGATCCGAACAAAGGATGCGACATTCTCTTCCGCTATTTCGAGCGGTATCACGCCGAGCGTGCCTCGCCGCTCGATCTCGTGATGGCGGGGCCGGCGAACATGCCGCTTCTCGAGCACCCGCACGTGAAGCAGCTTGGCTTCGTGGATTCGGTGACCCGGGAGGCGCTCCTGGCCCGCGCCTCGCTGCTGATGGTGCCCTCCCGCTACGAGAGTCTGAGCCTCGTGCTGCTCGAAGCGTGGAACCACGGCCTGGCGGCGCTCGTGAACGCACGCTGCCTGGTGCTCAAGGGGCAGGCACAACGTGCGAATGGTGCGCTTTACTACCAGGATTACGACGAGTTCGCCCGGGCGCTCGATTACCTGCTCGAGCAGCCGGAGATTGCCGAAGAACTCGGGCGGCAGGGGCTCGCGTACGTCGATCGGGAGTACCGGTGGCCGCGGGTGATGCAGAAAATCAACGCGCTCTTGACCGCCGTCGGGCCGTCACCGCGCCCGCCGTCCTGAGTTTGCGGAAACTCCGCGACCGGCCGAACGAGTCTATCGTCGGCGGCCTGGCGCGTACTCCTCTCCCTCGAGTGGTTGTCGCTCTGGTGAGAAGCTTGGTGGCTGCCCGCCGCCGAGGTGAGCGCCGCCACTGATGCTCGTTTCAGCGCCGGCTGACGCCCGCGCCGCCTGGCGCGCCTGCTTCAGGCTGTCGCGGAGCTCCGTCTGTTTCGGATACCAGAATCCAGAGAACACCGCATCCAGCCGCCGGTGTACGAACAGGACCATCAGATAAGCCGCGATGAATCCACTCGCCAGATACGCGATCAGCCTCGGTTCGGCGGCGAGCTCCCGTCCGATGGCCGCGCCGGTGGCGAGCGGGTTCGTCAGACCATCAGCCACCAGGCCACCGGTCGCCTGGAGTGCACCCAGGGGGGCGAGGAGCAGGCCTGCCGCGGTGACATGTGAGCTGGCGATCAGAACCGCGGCGCAAGAGACCAGGTAGACGTAATACGATGCCTGGCCGACTCCAAGCGCCGTCCTCACCTGGTTCAAGAGCGTTTGGTTCGGAATCGTGGTCAGCACCTTCTGCACGCCGGCGGCTCGGCGCACCGCCAGGGCGGCGTGTTCGGGTTTCTCGGGTGTGGTGAATACAACCTCGGCGCGGGCGGGAAGATTTCCGGGCGAATAGTCGTCCGTGCCGTGCGCCACGCGCTCGAGCACGCTGACGTGCACCTTGGGGACGACGCCCTTGGCGGCGCACATCGCATCGATGTCCCTGACCTTCCATCGATAGAACACACCCAGGCCGGCCCGTGAGTCGTAGAGCTTGTCATCCACGCTTGCGTGCTCGCGGAACGACTGCCGTTCGCTCGCGATCAGACGCAATCCATGTTCGCCGAATGCCGCTCCCGCCTGCTCGGCCTCGGTGAGCAGCCAGTCGAGCGTGACCAGCGACATCCCCTGTTTCGGGTAGCCGCCGCCGACGTTGGCGTGCGAACCGGCAAACCACACCTGCGAGATGCGCTGCTGGTCCCCAGGTGACTCCTGCCAAATCAGCGGGTGAAACGACTGTCGCTGATCGTCTATCGACAGGGCATGGCAGCCGCGCTGCACGAGCGGGCTCAACTTGTAATCCGGGAACTTGAACTGATAGATCGTCGCGTTGAGCACGTCGCTCAAGTGGAACGGCAAGCCGACGGCGTCGACCGTGTCCCACACACCGACAAACCGGATCTTCACGTCTCCTGGCACCGAGAACCGTGCCTTGAAGCTCGTTCCGGCGTTTTTCGACGGCGTGGCGAACAGCCGCCACAAGCAGGGGCGGTAGCACCTGCGGTAGGCGCGATACGCCTTTTTGACGGTCGACTGCAGGCTTCCGAAAGTCCTGGGGTTCAGCCGTTCCGGATCGATCAAGCCACAGGTGCCGATGAGGCCGACCAGCGTGCGGACGGTGAATGCGCCGCGGCTGAACCCGAACATGTAGATCTCGTCACCAGGGTCGTAGACTCGGGCCAGTTCCTTGTAGAGATGCTTGACGTTGCGGCTGAGCCCCCATCCCGTTGCGCCTCCAAAGAGCTTCAACGGCTTGACGTTCTCGGTGCCGACGCCGTCGTCGTAGATCGCAATCTGGGGGGTGACGTCCGGGTCGAAGCGATGGCTCCCGAGATCGACCGCTTCAAAGAGCTTGAAGACGTTGGTGCCGCGCCCCTTGATTGCCGTGTTACCGGTTCCGTCCGAGCAGACGATGATTCGTTTTGGCATTGCTCGAGGCCGCCCCGCAAACCTGGTGTCCCGTAACCGTGATTCGAAACATGACTCCCGGGCGGGGTATCCCGCCTGGCGGCATTGCTCGTCGCTTACCTAGTCCCGCTCATGCGTACTCCTCGCGGCTTGCGAATCGGGCGCCGCGCTCCGGGCTTCATGCCACGACTCACGGTTACGGACACCAATTGCGCACCATCTCGGTACGTAAACGACCGGATCTGCCGCCTCGTACACGACGCCGTAGCCTCGTGCCATCGCGGCAGATGTCTTCAGGTTGCCGCCGCGGCCTCGATGCCGCGTCCGCATCCGTTCGATCGGCGCAGCTGCCGACGCCTCGGCGGTCACACCCGGCACCACACGAACGATGTGAATTGTCTGGTGGGTGTTCACCCGCCCAGTATACTGACGCGATGGTGCTCCGCGATTCGCGGCGCCGCTTCTGCCCCTGGCGCTACGCGAGCCGAGCGTGCGCCCACCGGGGGCGCGATGTCGAGGCGACCAATCCTCCGGTCACCACCTCTCGCCACGGAGGCTGCTCGTGCGCTTGATTGTACCGGCGGCGGTCGTGTTGGCGATGGCCGGCTCGTCTCCGTACCGGGCGGCGGCGCCGCAGCCATCCTCGACGAGCGGCGCGACGTTGTTCACCGGCGCGCGCCTGATCGTGGAGGGCGACAGGCCCCCGATCGAAGACTCCGCGTTTCTCGTCGACGGATCGCGCATCACCGAGGTTGGCCGGCGTGGCGACGTGCAGGCGCCCGCCGGTGCGGCGCGCGTCGACCTGAGCGGCACCACGGTGATGCCGGCGCTCGTGAACGCTCACGGCCATGTCGGATTCCAGAAAGACGTCTCGTTCGACAAGGCCAATTACAGCAGGGAGACCATCGTCAATCAGCTGCGGCAATACGCCTACTACGGTGTCGGCGCGGTCATGACCGCTGGCACCGACGCCGGCGACATCAGCTACGAGCTCCGCGACCAGCCGGTGCCTGGGGCGGCGCTCGTTCGAACGGCCGGCCGCGGATTCGCGATGCCCAACGCTGGTCCCGGCGGCGCCGCCATGCGCGACTCGGCCTACGGCGTGACAACTGAAGCGGAGGCGAGGCGCTACGTCGCGGAGCTTGCTGCGAAGAGGGCCGACCAGGTGAAGATCTGGGTGGACGATCGGAACGGATCGGTCCAGAAGCTGACGCCGAACCTGTATCGCGCCATCATCGACGAGGCGCACAAACACAAGCTCCGCGTCATGGCGCACGTCTACTACCTGACGGACGCGCGCGACCTCGTCGAATCCGGCGTCGACGGTTTTCTGCACTCGGTTCGCGACGCGGAAATGGACGATGCCCTGGTGGCGCGAATCAAGCAGAAGGGTATGTACATCACGCCCAACCTGAGCATCAACGGTCGAGGCGCCGCCACCCAGACGGTGCCATGGTACGACGACCCGATCCTCGCGCAGGTGTTTTCGCCCGCGGCGATCGCCCGGGTACGTCCCGGACAGGGTCAGAATCCAGCCGCGGCTACGGGACGAGGCAACGCGGCGAGCCCCGGCGCGCCGAGCTCGTACGAGATGCAGATCCGCAGCCTGGCCAAGTTGAAGAAGGCCGGGGTGACGATCGCGCTCGGAGACGACTCTGGCATCCAGAACAGTTTTCCCGGCTACGCGGCGCTGCAGCAGCTCGAGCGGATGGCGGAATCCGGGATGACGCCCCAGCAGGTGCTGGTGGCCGCCACGCGGACGGCAGCGGAGGTGTTGCGGCTGAACGACATGGGCTCGCTTGCTCCGGGCAAGAGCGCGAGCTTCGTCGTCCTCGACGGCAACCCGCTCGACAGCCTCGCCAACGCCAGGAAGATCTCGAAAGTCTATCTGCGCGGCCAGGAGGTGGATCGTGCCGCGCTTCGCGCGCAGTGGACCAAGAGCACCGGTGGGAGTCGCTAGCGCCTGCTACTGCGGCACCACGTCGAGGGCGATCTGCAGCG
>WHSN01000157.1 GCA_009380045.1 Luteitalea sp. | reverse complement strand
CCCGGGCCCATCGGCGCCGCGAACGACTCCGGGCGGCCCGCGGCCGCTGCCGTTGCAGCCGGTTCGCACGCAACAACCCGGCGGCCCGCCGCGCCCGGGGCAATACCCGCAGCGTCCGGGCATGCCGCAGCGTCCGCCGATGCGGCCGTCGTTCCAGCAGCGCGGGCCGTCGGGACCTCGTCGCGATCACACCGCGCGCCCGTCGGCGCCGCCAGCGCCGGCTGCGCCGCCGCCGGTGACACGCACGATCACCCTCGCCGAGGGGATGACCGTCAAGGACCTGGCGGACAAGCTGGATCTGCGCGTCAAGGACGTGCTGGCGAAGCTGCTGATGAAGCGGCTGATGATGACCATCAACTCGACCCTCGACACCGACACGGCGACCATGCTCGCGCGCGAGTTCGGCGCCGAGGTGCAGATGCGCAGCTTCGAGGAGGAGCTGGTCGAGTTCGGCGGCGAAGAAACCAGCGCCGCCGACATCGTGACGCGGGCGCCGGTCGTCACCGTGATGGGGCACGTCGATCACGGGAAGACGAGCCTCCTCGACGCGATCCGCGAAGCGCGGGTGGCCGAGCGCGAGGCAGGCGGGATCACGCAGCACATTGGCGCCTATCACGTCACGATCAACAGCCGGAACATCGTGTTCCTGGACACGCCGGGTCACGAAGCGTTCACCCTGATGCGCGCCCGCGGCGCCAAGGTCACCGATATCGTCGTCCTCGTGGTCGCGGCCGACGACGGCGTCATGCCGCAGACGCGCGAGGCGATCGACCACGCCAAGGCAGCCGGCGTGCCGATCATCGTCGCCATCAACAAGATCGACAAGCCGAACGCCAGCGTCGAGAAGGTGAAGCGCGAGCTCACCGACCTCGACCTGATGCCGGAGGATTGGGGCGGCAAGACCGTCACCGTCGAGGTGTCGGCCAAGAAGAAGACGAACATCGATCTGCTGCTCGAGATGGTTCTCCTGGTCAGCGAGATCGGTGAGCTGAAGGCGAACCCAAAGCGGCACGCCTCGGGCACGGTGCTCGAGTCCAAGCTGGACAAGGGGCGCGGCCCGGTTGCGACGGTTCTGGTGCAGGACGGCACGCTCAGCGTCGGCGATACCTTCATCGCCGGGCCGATCGTCGGACGTGTGCGGGCGTTGATCGACGACCGTGGCCGGCCGACCAAGTCCGCCGGCCCGTCGACGCCGGTCGAAGTGCTGGGCCTGACCGGGCTGCCACAGCCCGGCGACGTGTTCCAGGTCGCCGACGCGGCGAAGGCGCGGCAGATCGCCGCCTTCCGTGAGGAACAGGCGAAGAACCGCGCGCTCGGCGCCAAGGGCGCCCGCCTGACGCTCGAGTCGCTCCAGGCGCAGATCGCCGAAGGGGGCATGAAGGAGCTGCCGATCATCATCAAGGCCGACGTGCAGGGCTCGGCCGAGGTGCTGGCCGACACGCTGCAGAAGCTGACCGATGAAAAGGTGAAGATCCGGATCATCCACGCCGGCGTCGGCGCCGTGAACGAATCGGACGTGCTGCTGGCCTCGGCCTCGAATGCGATCGTCATCGCGTTCAACGTCCGCCCCGATCGCAACGCCGAAGAGATCGCGGTTCGCGAGAGCGTCGAGATCCGGCAGCATTCGGTCATCTACAACGTCACCGACGAGATGCGGAAGGCGATGACCGGGCTGCTCGATCCGACCTTCAAGGAGGTCCGGATCGGCGTCGCCGAGGTGCGAGACACGTTCAAGACGCCGAAGTTCGGCACGATTGCCGGCTGCTACGTCACTGAGGGGCGCATCACTCGTTCGGGCGACACCCAGGCGCGCCTGCTGCGCGACGGCGCGGTCGTCTACTCCGGCAAGATCGGCTCGCTGCGCCGCTTCAAGGACGACGTCAGCGAGGTGAAGACCGGCTTCGAATGCGGGATCGGCTTCGACAAGTACAACGACATCAAGGTGGGCGATCTCATCGAGGTCTTCACGATGGAGCGCGTCCTCACGGTGCAATAGGATTGCCGGAGTTCGAGGATTGCAGGATTGCAGGATTGAGGGATGGCGGGATGGCAGCATGGCAGGAGTGAGAGATGGAGACACCGAGTGATGGCAGGATCGACGAGTTGCAGGAAGGGTCGATAGTCCTGCAATCCCATCCTGCCATCCTGCAATTCACGCCTCGCTGAACATGTCGCAGGGCTCCCGACCGGACAGAGTCGCGGATCAGGTCCGAGGGGAGCTGGCGTCGCTGCTGGCCCGCGAGGTTCACGATCCGGGCATCGGTTTCGTCACGCTCACGCGGGTGCAGATCACCCCCGACCTTCAGCTCGCGCGCGTCCTGTACACGGTCCTCGGCGATGACAAGGCGCGGGCCACCACCTCGCGCGCGCTCGAACGCGCCGCCCCGTTCCTGCGCCGCCAGATCGGCTCGCGCCTGCGCCTCAAGCGCGCCCCCGAGTTGCGGTTCATCTACGACGACTCGGTTGCCGGCCAGGATCGGATCGAACAGATCCTGAACGAGATCCGCACCACTCCAGCGAACGACGACCCCAACACCGATGAGTAACTCCGCCGACATCCAGCGCATCGTCGAGGCCATTCGCACCCGCCAGCGGTTCGTGCTGTCGTCACATGCACGTCCGGACGGCGACTCGATCGGCTCCCAGTTGGCGATGGCGTACGCGTTGCGCGCGATCGGCAAGCATGCCCATCTGGTCAACAAGGATCCGGCCCCGGGGCCGATCCTGGCGTTTCCGGGGGTGCCGGAGATCGAGATCTCGGACCGGGTGACCGGCGATTTCGACGCCGCGATCGTCATGGAGTGCGGCGACCTCACGCGGACCGGTGTCACCGGGCTCGAGCGATTCTTCGTCATCAACATCGACCATCACCCCGGCAACAGCGGCTACGGCCAGATCAACTGGTTCGACGCCTCGGCCGCCGCGTGCGGCGAGATGGTGTTCGATCTGGTGAAGGCGATGGGTGTGCCGTTGACGCTCGAGATCGCGACCCACGTCTACCTGGCGATCCTCACCGATACCGGATCGTTTCACTACTCGGGCATCACGCCGCGGACCTTCGAGATCTGCCGGGAAGTGGTCGAGGCCGGCGTCAACCCGGTGATGGTGGCGCGCAACGTCTACGACAGCAACAACATGGGCCGGCTGAAGCTGTTTGGCGCGGTCCTGAGCGCGATGCAGATTGATCGCTCGGGCCGGATTGCCATCGTGTACCTGGATCATGAAATGGCGCGCGCGGCCGGCGGCACCTATGAAGACACCGAGGGGTTGATCAACCTGCCGCTCACGGTGAAGGAGATTCTGGCGGTCGTCTTCTTCAAGCAGATCGAAGGGGACGAGTACCGCGTCAGCATGCGCTCGAAGGGCGAGATTGACATCGGCGCCGTTGCGAAGGAGTTCGGCGGCGGCGGGCACAAGAACGCCGCGGGCTGCACCGTGAAAGGATCGATCGACACCCTGCAGAAGCAGTTCCTCGAGCTGATCGAGGGGGCGATCGATGGACGGCCTGTTAGTCGTCGATAAACCCTCTGGTCCGACCTCGCACGATGTCGTCGCACGCGTCAGGCGGGTGCTCCGCGAGCGGCGGATCGGCCACACTGGCACCCTCGACCCGATGGCGACCGGCGTGCTGCCGCTTGTCATCGGACGGGCCACACGGCTCGCGCGCTTCATGAGCGCCTCCGACAAGATCTACCAGGCCACGATTCGATTCGGGTTCGCAACCGACTCGGCCGATGCCACCGGACGCCGGCTGGGCGCTCCGTTCGGCGGACCGCTGCCAACGCGCGACGTCATCGAGCGTGCGCTTGACGCCTTCCGCGGGACATACGCGCAGCAGCCGCCCGCCTTCTCGGCCAAGAAAATTGGCGGGACGCGCAGCTACGAGCTGGCGAGGCAAGCCGCGCGCGCCGCCCGGGCGCTTGCGGCGCGGCCGCATGCTTCCGAGGTCCCCGGCCCACCCGGTCTCCTCTCCGCCCCGCCTGACCTGCCCGGCCCGCCCGCCGCGCTGCCGGACCCGGTCCGGGTCACCGCGCATGCCATCGACGTGGTGAGCTGTACCGGCGACACGGCGACCCTTCGCGTGCACTGCACCGCCGGTTTTTATGTCCGATCGCTCGCGCACGATCTGGGCGAACGGCTTGGCGTCGGCGCCCATCTCACCGCGTTGTGCCGATCGAGCGCCGGAGAGTTCGGCCTGGAGCACGCGATCACGCTGACCGCGCTCGAAGATGACGCACACGGGGTGGCTCGGGCGCACGAGGCGCTGGTGCCGCTGGCCCGGATGCTCCCGGCGTTCCCCGCCTGTCTGCTGACACTCGAAGGCATGCGCCGCGCCGTCCGCGGCCGCGACCTCGGCCCGGCCGATTTCGCGGAGCCGTCGGGCAGGGGGCCGGGTGATCGCCTGGCGGGCACCGCGCACTTCCGTCTGGTCGCACCAGACGGCGCGCTCGTGGCGGTCGCGGAGGTCTCGCCGACGCCGGGTCTTTTGCACCCCCTCGTTGTCCTGATGTAACATGCTGCTCTTGCTCGACTAATGGAATTCGGCACATACGGCGCATCCGGGCCCCTGGGCGGGGTGCTGGGGCGCTCGTGGAGGGCAGCCCCCGTGGCGTTATCGAAAGACCGCAAGACCGAGCTGATTGGCTCCTACAAGACCCACGACGCGGACACCGGTTCCCCCGAAGTGCAGGTCGCCATTCTCAGCGAACGCATCAGCTACCTGACCGAGCACTTCAAATCGCACGCGAAGGATCATCATTCGCGGCGCGGTCTTCTGATGCTGGTGGGCAAGCGGCGCCGGCTGCTCGACTACCTCAAGCTCAAGGACGCACAGCGCTACTCCGACTTGATCAAGCGCCTGAACATCCGCAAGTAACGATGCGGGCTGGCGCTCCTTTTCCGTTGCCTGTCTTAACTTTCATTTTGCAGAAGCTCGCCCTATGACTACGCGCGAAGTAACCGTCGGCCAAGGCACGCTCTCATTCGAAACCGGCAAGCTGGCAAAGCAGGCCAGCGGCTCCGTGATCGTCCGGTTCGGCGATTCGGTGGTCCTCGTCACCGCCTGCCGCGCGGCCAACGCGCGGGAAGGCATCGACTTCCTGCCACTCACGGTCGACTACCGCGAGTACACGTATGCGTCGGGGCGGATCCCCGGCGGGTTCTTCAAGCGCGAAGGCAAGCCGGCGGAGAAGGAAGTCCTCACGAGCCGCGTCATCGATCGTCCGATCCGCCCGCTCTTCCCGGCCGGCTGGCGCTACGAGACGCAGATCATCGCCCTGGTGCTCTCGGCCGACTCGGAGAACGATACCGACGTCCTGGCGCTCACGGGAGCGTCGGCAGCCCTGGCCCTCTCCGAGGTCCCGACCAAGAGAACCATCGCCGGGGTCCGGGTCGGCTTCGTCGACGGCCGCTACCTGATCAACCCGACGTTCCAGCAGCGCAAGGAGAGCAAGCTCGATCTCGTGGTCGCCGGCACGAAAGACGGTCTGGTCATGGTGGAAGCGGGCGCCAGGGAAGTGACCGAGGACCAGGTGGTGCACGCGCTCGACGCCGCGCATGCCGCGATCAAGCAGATCGTCGACGTCATCGACGACCTCGCGCGCGAAGCCGGCAAGAAGAAGATGACGGTCTCGAAAAAGGAGATCGGCCCCCAGGTCTACCGCGAAGTCGAGGAGAAGGTGCTCGTGCCGCTCACCGAGGCGATGCGGATCCGGGGCAAGCTCGAAAACTACGACCGCGTCGACGAGGTGCTCGACGAGCTGGTGGCGTCGATGCCGGAAGGCGAAGTCGAACGGAAGCTCGAAGCGAAGTCGATCTTCAAGGAGCTGAAGGAAAAAGTGCTCCGCGACGAGGTGCTCGAGCACAACGTGCGCCTGGACGGCCGCCGGTTCGACGAAGTCCGTCCGATCTGGATCGAGACCAGCGTCCTGCCGCGGACGCACGGCTCGGCCGTGTTCACCCGCGGCGAGACCCAGGCCCTGGTCACCTGCACGCTTGGCACCGCTGACGACGCGCAGAAGATCGAGAGCTTCGAAGGGGAAAGCTGGAAGAGCTTCATGCTCCACTACAACTTCCCGCCGTTCTCGGTCGGCGAGGTCGCGTTCCTGCGCGGCCCGGGGCGGCGCGAGGTGGGTCACGGCGCCCTGGCCGAGCGGTCGCTGGCGCCGATGCTGCCGACCGAAGAGCAGTTTCCCTACACCGTGCGGGTCGTCTCAGACATTCTCGAGTCGAACGGATCGTCGTCGATGGCGAGCGTCTGCGGCGGCTCGCTGGCGATGATGGACGCGGGCGTTCCGATCAAGGCGCCGGTCGCCGGCATCGCGATGGGACTGGTGATGGACGAGAAGACCGGCAAGTATGCCGTCCTCAGCGACATTGCCGGCGCGGAAGATCACTACGGTGACATGGATTTCAAGGTCGCCGGGACCGCCGATGGCATTACCGCGCTGCAGATGGACATCAAGGTCGGCGGCATCACCATGGAAGTGATGCGGAAGGCACTCGACCAGGCGCGCCGCGGCCGGCTGCACATCCTCGACAAGATGCAGGAGGCGCTCACCGCCCCGCGGCAGAACATCTCGACCTTCGCGCCGCGCATCGTCACGATCCGGATTCCGGTGGACAAGATCCGCGACGTCATCGGACCGGGCGGCAAGATGATCCGGAGCATCATCGAGCGGACCGGCGTGAAGATCGACGTCGAGGACGACGGCCGCGTGAATGTCGCGTCGGCTGACGGCGCATCGGCGCAGAAGGCGATTTCGATCATCCAGGAGCTCACGGCGACGCCGGAGCTGAACAAGACCTATCTCGGCAAGATCCAGCGGATCACCGATTTCGGCGCGTTCGTCGAGATCATGCCCGGCACCGACGGCCTGCTGCACGTCTCGGAAATCGCCAACCACCGCGTGAAGGATGTCCGGGACGAGCTGAAGGAAGGCGAACTGATTCTCGTGAAGGTCATCAACATCGACCCGACGGGCAAGATTCGTCTCAGCCGCAAGGCGTTGCTGCAACCTGAAGAGGGCGCGGCCAAGGCCTAGCGGGCTGAGGGAGAGACGTGCGATTCCCCGGCAATCGCTTTTCGGCGGCAGCGTTTTCCAGCTCGTTGTGACAGTTGGTTTGAGCCGCCTTTCGATCTGCCGGCGCGTCTTTTCATCACGAAGGAACCGACACACACCTCATCTGAAGCGGCGGCCCTCCGCGTCACCGCGGGGTTTCAGCGCGTTGAAGGCCTGCGCGGCGCCGATGCGCTCTCGAATTGGCGGATGGCTGTAGAACAGCCATTCGACGATTTTCGACGGCTGATCTTCCGCGAGATTCTGAACTGCCAGCCGCCGCATCGCGGACACGAAGGCAGCAGGATTGTTCGTCAGCTTCAGCGCGAACATGTCGGCGCTCCGTTCGTACGCGCGCGACAGGGCGCGGGCGACGGGGAGCGTGACCAGCGACACGGCGCCGGCGCCGAGCAGCAGAATCGGCAGACCGGCCGGATCGGCAGGACCGGCCAGTTCGAAGACCGGCACCGACCACTCCAGCAGACGCGCCGCCACGTAGAACCCGCCCAGGATCAGCGCGCTTTCGAGGACAAGTCCCTTCCAGATGTCGTTGTGCACGTAGTGCGCCAGCTCGTGCGCCAGCACCACCTCGATCTCGTCTTCCGAGTACTCGGCGAGCATGGTGTCCGACACGAGTATCCGCCTCGTGGATCCAAGGCCGGCGAGGGCCGCGTTGGCCTTCTTCGTTTTTTCCGCGAGCCCCCACTCGTACGCGCCGAGCACCCGGGCGCCGGCACGCTCCGCCAGCGTGATCAGCCGGCGGCGCAGCGATTCACGCTCGAGCGGCTTGACGCTGTAGAAGAGCGGCAGCAGAAGCACCGGGCCGAGGTTCGCCAGGCCGACGACCAGCACCGCGAACGCCGCGCCAGACGGCAGCCACCAGCCGCCGGCTGAGCGACCAATGAACGCGTAGACAACGCCGGCTGCGACGACTGCGAGAGGGACACGGATCGCCAGCGATTTCACCTGGTCCCACAACCAGACCCGGAGCGGTTCGTTGGACAGGCCGTATCGCCGTTCCAGAACATAGCCGCCGTAGAAGGCGAGCGGCAGACCGCATGCCTCGTGGAGCCCCATCAGGAGCACGACGTAGATCGCCGCCACGAGAGGAACGTGAACGGCCTCGGGACCGGACGGGGCGGCGCCGGCGGCCAGCTCGCGCAGGGCATTGCTCACGCCCGAGGCCATCACGCCGGCCAAAAACAGCACGCTCCAGGCGAGTGTCAGCACGCCAACCCGGCGCTTCAGCCGCTGATACCTGGTGCCCTTGTCCTCGTTCACGGTCGTTCGATCACTGTCGTTCGATCACGGGCCGTCGGTGGCGCAAGCCAGAAGAGCCAGGGAACACTCTTCGTCTTCACTTCAGTCAGTTCATCTGCACCGAAATCAGCTTCGAAACGCCCGGTTCCTCCATGGTGACGCCGTACAACCGATCGGCGATCTCCATCGTCTTCCGGTTGTGGGTAATCAGGATGAACTGGGTGTGGCGCTGCATGCTGCGGAGCATCTCGACGAAGCGGCCGACGTTGGCATCGTCGAGCGGCGCGTCGATCTCGTCGAGGAGGCAGAACGGGCTCGGCTTGTACTTGAATAGGCCGAACATCAGCGAGATCGCCGTCAGCGCCTTCTCGCCGCCGGAAAGGAGCTGCACGCTCTGCAGCCGCTTGCCCGGGGGCTGCGCCACGATCTCGATGCCGCTCTCGAGCGGGTCGTTCTCGTCGACCAGCGCGAGTGACGCGCGGCCGCCGCCAAACAAGATGTTGAAGATCTCCTGGAAGTTCCGGTTGATCGCCGCAAAGGCGTCGGTGAACCGCTGGCGCATCGAGCCGTCGATTCTCTTGATCGCTTCGCTGGTCTGGGCGATGGAGTCGATCAGATCGGCGCGCTGGGTGGTCAGGAACGCGTGACGGGTGTCGAGCTCGTCGAACTGCTCGATCGCCAGAATGTTCACGGGGCCGAGCCGATCGATCTTGGCCTTGAGCTTCACGACGGCGTCTTCGGCGCTGAGGGCATGCTGCTCGGCGGCGGCCAGCGCCAGGTCGTCGTCCCGCACCTGCGAAGCCGGCCGATCGACCGGGGCATCGTCGCCCTCGGCCCCATCGTCGGGATCGTCAGCGTCGATGAGGCGGGCATCGGGGGTGACGTTGCCGTCGCGTTGGAGCTCCGCGACGTAGGCGACAACCTCGTCGAGCGTCGCCTGCACGGTGTCGAGGCACGCGTTCGCAAGGTGCGTGAGGTCGCTTTCCGCCGTCGCTCGGGCGACCTCGAGCTCGGAGACCGACGCCCGCACTGCCTCGAGCGCATGCCGGCCTTCTTTGATCGCCGCCTCGAGCCCATCGGCGTTCATACGCAGCGCCGCAACGACGTCGTCTGCCGCACGGACATGGCCGCGCAGCCCTTCCATGGCGTGGACATCGACGGCGAGCCGTTCTTCCCCGGTGATCACCGCGACGCGGAGGTCGGCGACGCGGCGGCGTGTCTCGTCGAGCTCGGCTGCGAGCATCACGGATCGGGTTTCGAGCTCCACTGCCGCTTCTTCGAGACGCTGCACCTCGGCGACAAGCGCCGACGCCCGCTCGACCAGGGCCGCGTGCGCGGCGCCGGCTTCGGCGGCCCGCCGGCTCAACTCTTCGGCCGACTCGCGGGCCTGGAACAGGTGGCGTTGCGCGGCGGTGAGACTTTCGTCCGCGAACCGCTGCTCCTGCTCGAGCCGCTCGATCGAGGCTCGCGCCTCGGCTTGACGCCGTTCCAGACTGTCGCGTTCGTCCTCCCCCTGACGCCGCTCGCGCGCCAGCTGCTCGCGGCGATGCGCGGTCTTCGTCGTCTCGTCAACCGCACGCTGCAGTAGCCCGTCGAGCGCCACCACGGCCTTTTCCTGGCGATGTTCTTCGGCATCGAAGGCGACGATGGCACTGGTCGCCTGGGCGATCGCGT
>WHSN01000130.1 GCA_009380045.1 Luteitalea sp. | reverse complement strand
GGCAGCGCCGCCCGGCAGCGACCCCGCCCACACCGCCACCACGAAGTTGCCGTCGGCCGCGAGCGACACGTGTGCGCTCGCACGGCCCGGCACCTGGAGGGTCAGTGGCGCAAGGGGCTGCGCCGCGACGGGTGTCGCCGTCACAGCTGCGATCGCCATGAGCAGCAGCACCCCGCGCGCTTTTTCGGTCCGTCCCGGTCCACCCGGGCGAGCCGCCCGAAATCGACCTGCCCGCTGCCTGCCTTGCTCCTCGCTCGAATACGCTAGAAACCCCATCGGACACCCACCTGGATCTGCCGCGGATCGCCCGCGAGCGTTGGCTGCCGGAACGTCGCCGCAGCCACACTTCCGGTTCCGAAGTTGCTGTTCAAGGCCAGGATGTTCACCCGGTTGAACAGGTTGAATGCCTCGAGCATCGCGTCAAACGTCTGCCCTCGGATCTGGAACGCGCGCGACAGGCGCACATCGACGGTGGCCGTGGCAGGCTGCCGCGCGCTGTTGCGGCGCACACCGGCGGGCCGATCGTTGTTGTTAGTGTCGTTGTTCAAGTCTGCCCCGGCGAGGACGTTGAACGGCACACCCGTGGCGTACGAGATCAGGTAGCCGAACTGGATCCCCGCCAGCGCACGGGTCAGGGGACCGCCGCCCACCGTTCCACTGAGAACCAGACGATGACGTTGATCGTTGTCGGAAGGTCCCTTCTCCGCCGCGATGTCGAAGTTGTCCTGGGGTGAGCTGAAAAAGGCATTCCCGGCCGTGTCTTCGGTCTTCGACAGGGTGTACGACAGGCGAGAGCCGCCCCACGCATGGCCGCGGCTCGCCAGCGACAGGGTGACCCCTTTGAACCACGCATCGCCGATCGCTTCGTATCGGCTGATGTTGGCGAAGGTCCGGTTCGGCCGCCCCAGATTCGCGATGCCGAGGGCGCTGGCCTGCGCGGCGGTCAGCGTCGGCACGTTGATGTTGCGCGACATGATGATCCGGTGTCCGCGCAGCGTCGACACGCCGACGGTCGCCGTCGCATGACCGCCCGCGCCTCGCTCGATCTGCACGGCGAACTGTTCGCTCCGGCCGCTCTCGATCGCCGGGTCGATGGTGGTGATCGCCGTCACCAGCGACGCCGGGAACGACGGCAGAACCGACGGGAAGACCGGCGCGCCCTCCTCGCCGAACGATACGACCGCGACTTTGTACTTCACCCCGTCCCGCTGAAGGGCATTCGACATCGCGCGGAGCGGGGTGGGATCGAAATACACGCCGCCGCTGGCGCGCAGCACCGTCCGTCCATCGCCGGGCGCCCACGCCACACCGAGTCGCGGCGACACGTTGCCTGAGTCGAGCCGCACCGGCGACGGCAGCCATTGCAGGTCGTAGCGCAGCCCGGCGTCGACGGTGATTCCGCTCCGGGGCCGCCATTCATCCTGGACAAAGACGCCGAGGTTCGGGTTGCGCTGAAACAGCGACGGCTCGCCAAACGCCTGCTGGTAGGTTTGATACGCGCCGCGCTCCAGGTTGGAAAGGGAGGTGAAAGTGTAGGATCCCTGCACGGCGCCGGGAAATCCGATCGTGACCCGGTTGTACAGAAAGTCGGCGCCGGCCTTCAGCAGATGCGAGCCACTCTGCAGTGTAAGGGTGTCGGCCGCCTGAAAGAGGTCGAGGTCTCTCACCGTTGGCGACGAGGTGGAGGTGCCGAAGTTGGCGACACCGGAGATCCCGACCGCCGGGCCGACCAGGTCGTTCACGCCCGCACTCAGTCGGCTGCGCGTCCATTGGGCACGGACGTCGTTGATCACCGTCGGCGACAGAGTCGACTGCCAGCTCGCGGCGGTGGTCTGATCGGTGTCGTCCAACCGCGTCCCGCGGCTCACCGCGTTCAAGCCACCGACGCCGCGCGCGTTCGGGCTGCCGACGTCGTACAGCGAATAGCGAAGCTCCAGCCGACGCCGACGAGACCCGGTGGTCGACGCGTCCGAAGGCATTGAACGTCTCGTAGCCGGTGTTGAACTCTCCGGTGCCGACCCGCGGGCCGGGATACCGGAACGTCTCGAGGGCGGCGTTGATGGCGCTGACATTGGCGGGCGAGATCGTCATGATGCCGGTCTTGTTCTGGGCAGTCCGTTCGACATTGCCAAACCAGAATGTCCGGTCCTTCACGATCGGGCCGCCGAAGGTCAGCCCGTACTGGCTCTGCGACAGCGGATCCTTGCGGCTGGCCAGCGGATTGCGGGCGTCGAGCGCGTCGTTCCGGAAGAAGCCATAGGCGCGGCCCCGGTTGTCGTTGGTCCCCGACTTGGTGACAACGTTGATCACGCCGGCCGATGCGCGGCCGAACTCTGCGCCGCCGCCCGAGGTGATCACCTGGAATTCGCGGATCACTTCTTCGCCGTAGTAGGCGCCGGCGAGGTCCGCGGCATCGTCGTTCGCCGAGAGGCCGTCGACGATGAACGTGTTGCCAAGGTTCCGCTGGCCGGCGACCGAGATGCCGGTGCCCGGAACCGCGGACGTCTCGGCGAATCGCTCGTTGCTGCGCGTGTTCGTGCGCGACACGTTGGGAGCCAACAGCGCCAGGTCGAGGTAGTTGCGGCCGTTCAGCGGCAGCGAGTCAACCTCGCGAGGCGTAATCGTCTCGGCAAGGGTGGTCCGTGCCGCTTCGACGATCGGCACCTCCTGGACCACGCGGACCGAATCGGTCAGCGACTCCACCGAGAGCTTCAATGGCAGCTCGATCGACTGGCCGATGGTCAGTGAAAGGTCGGCGCGCGCAGCGACGAAGCCCGGCGCGTGCGCCGTCAGGCTATAAGCTCCGACCGGGATGTAAATCAGCCGGTATCTTCCGGAGCGGTCGGTGCGCGCCCCGAATACCTGATTCGTATCCTGACTCGTCAAGGTAACGGCCGCACCGACCACGACGGCATCGGACGGATCGTAAACGGTTCCGGTGATGGTCGCCGACGCGACCGCCTGCTGCGCGCCTGCGCTTGCCGGCAGGACCAACGCCCACACCGTCGCGACGCGGATCACCGCGCGGGCGACTCTGTTCATGTTTCCCCCACCTGTCCGGCGGACCTGAAAGTCCGCCCGACGACCGACGCATTCTGGGGCGGACCTTGGGAGGGCGGAGGGCCTGCTTCGTTGTGAGGCGGAAATGCGCGTGAGTCATGGCGGCCCGGTTCGGGTCCGCCGTACACCGCCCGACGCCACATCCGCCCGACGCTCGGTCCTTCCCGGCTGTCGGTTCGCCCTGCCGTGATCTGTCCGCCCCCCCGGCTAGCTGGAAGCGTGACAAAGGAGGCTAGGCTCTGGGCGGGGGCGGGTCGGGGATGTCTGAGCGGGTCAGCGGCGCCCGAACGATCTGCGCCTGAAGGGGTGCGACCGGCGGCTGGAACGCGACGCTCCGCATCGCCGGCAGGACACCAACGTTGCCGAGCAGCGACAGCAGCAAGCCGTCGGGTGCGACCGATAGGCTGCGGATCACGCAGCGCGAGTCGTCTCGAGTGTCGTCGTGTCGGCCGCCGCCGCCGTGCATCGGACAGATCTGGGCCGGCATTCCACCGGGACAGGTGCAGAGTTCGGCCGAAGGCCCCGCCGCCATGACGGAACCGGGGACAACCACCCCGGACGCGAACTGGCACGCCAGCCACGCGCCCACGAGCCACGACAGACGGTGTCGCATGAACTGCATATCGACCGACCCATGCAGCATATCATCACCATTTGGTTCTTGACACCGTCGCGCGCGGCGCACGATCCTTGGAGGTTTTAACTTTGCAGTAAAGAGGTCCATGGCCCCTGTCGCTCTTTCGGAACTGCTTGGCGCCGTTGTGCGCGACCCGGCCGGCGCGATGCAGGGACGGGTGCGTGAAATCGCCGTGGCGCCTCAGGATCATCCGACGCGTGTCGCGTTCCTGATCGTCGGCACGCCGTCGGGCGACAAGGTGCTGCCGGCCGCGGACGTGACGTCGTACGGAGCGACAGTCAGGGCGACGACCGACACGCTGCGGTGGGAGCGTTACACCGGGTTCGACGGTGTGCTGCTGCTGAAGCGCGACCTGCTGGATCAGCAGATCATCGACGTGCACGGCCGCAAGGTCGTCCGGGTGAACGACGTCGAGCTGAATGCCATGCCGATCAGCAGCCACGTCACCCTCGACGTGATGGCGGTCGATGTCGGCGCCCGCGGTGCGATCCGGCGGCTCGGCAGGGGGGTGGTTCCCGCCTTCACCCTCAGGGCGCTCCTCAAGAAGGTGCCGCCGCGCGTCATCCCCTGGCAGTACGTCGACCTGCTCGAAACCGATCCGGCACGCCGCGTGAAGCTGAAGATCGCCTACGAGGGGCTCTCGAGAATGCATCCGGCGGACATCGCCGACATCGTCGAGAACCTGCCGCCGGCCGAGCGCGAGGCGGTGTTCGAGACCCTCGACGAGGAGGTGGCCGCGGAGACGCTCGAGGAGATCGACCGCGACATCCAGGTCTCGATCGTCGAGTCGTTGGACAGCACCCGTGCCGCCGACATCGTCGAGGAAATGGACCCGGACGCCGCCGCCGACCTGCTCGGCGAGCTGCCGGAAGGACGATCGGGCGAGATCCTGGAGGAGATGGAGCCTGACGAGCGGCGTGAAGTGACCCAGCTCCTCGAGTTCGGCGAGCACACCGCCGCCGGGCGCATGACCACCGAGTTCATCGCGGTTGCCGAGACCGGTCTGGTGAGCGATGCCATCGACGCGCTGCGCCGCTTCGAAGGGACCAGGGAATCGGTCGCGACGATCTACTTGACCGGCGCCGGTCACCGGCTCGCGGGTGCGGTGCCCCTGATGAAAATCGCGGTCTCGGCGTCAACCGAACCTCTGTCCGCGTTGAGCGAGCCCTACATCGCCTGCGCGCCGGATACGCCCGACGACGAGGTGGCGGCGCTCTTCGACAAGTACAACCTGATCACGCTCGCGGTGGCGGATGAACAGGGCCGTCTCGCCGGCATCGTCACCGCCGACGATGTGATCACCATGCTGCGCCACAGGCACTGACGCGGAACATGGTGGCGACGCGAAAAACGCTGAAGGGACGGCTGCTGCTGTTCCTCGCGGTGATCGGTCCTGGCCTGATCGCCGGAGAAGGCGGCAACGACGCCGGCGGCATCTGGACCTACTCGGTGGCCGGCGCCCGCTTCGGGTATTCCCTGCTCTGGGTGATGGTGCCGGCGACCATCGCGCTCATCGTGGTGCAGGTGATGGCCGCACGCATGGGCGCGGTCACCGGCAAAGGCTTGAGCGACCTGATCCGTGAGGAGTTCGGGTTCCGGATCACCTTCATCCTGATGCTGGCGCTGGTGGTGATCAACTTTGGCAACGTGATGGCCGAGTTCGCGGGCGTCGCCAGCAGCCTCGAGCTGTTCGGCATCTCGCGCTACATCGTGGTGCCGGCCGCGGCGGCGGTGGTGTGGCTGCTCGTCGTGAAAGGCACCTACGAGAGCGTCGAAAGAATCTTCCTCGCCGCGTCGGTCTTTTTCGTCTGCTACATCTTCGCGGGCATCGCCGCCCATCCCGACTGGAAGGCGGCGGCGTTCGCGACCGTCACCCGGCCCGAGACGGCGGGCACCGGCAACTACCGCTACCTGTACATCTATACCGTGATTGGGCTCGTCGGCACCACGATTGCGCCGTGGATGCAGTTCTACCTCCAGGCGTCGATCGTCGAAAAAGGCATCACCGTCCGGCAGCTGCGCGCATCCAAGTGGGAGGTGATCGTCGGCGCGGTGTTCGCCGCGGTGATCGCGTGGTTCATCATCGTCGCCTGTGCGGCGACGCTCCACACGATCGGCCGAACCGAGATTCTGGACGCCGCCGATGCGGCGCAGGCGCTCCGGCCACTGGTGGGCGAATATGCTTACCTGCTGTTTGCCGCCGGCCTCTTCAATGCGTCGCTGTTCGCCGCGACGGTGCTGCCGATCTCGACCGCGTACGCGGTGTGCGAAGGGCTGGGGCTCGAGTCGGGGCTCGACAAGAAGTTTCACGAAGCGCCGGCCTTCTACTGGCTCTATACGCTGCTGATCGTGGCGGGCGCCGGCGTCCTGCTGGTTCCCCGCTTTCCGCTGGCGACGGTGATGGTGCTCTCACAGGTGGTGAACGGCGTGGTGCTGCCGTTCGTGCTGATCTTCATGCTGCTGCTGATCAACGATCGCGAGCTGATGGGCGAGCACGTGAACTCGCGGGCGTTCAATGTGATCGCGTGGGTGACCGTGGCGGTGATGATCGCGCTCACGATCGCGATGCTGCTGACGCGCGGCTGAAGCGCAGCTCGTGAGGCGATCGGCGACGGGAATCGAGCCGACCGTGATCGAGCTGAACGTGGACACCGTGCGTCGGCTGCGCGGCGAGGGGATACGCGCCGTCTACGGTGACGCCGGGCATCGTGACACGCTGACCGCCGCCAACATCGCGCCCGGCCGGCAGCCTGGTGCTGACCACCGATCTCCTGGGGAGCGAGGAGTTGATCCTGGTGGCGCGCGGGCTGAACCCCGTGATCCACGTGCTGGCGCGGACCACGCACCTGCGGCAGTTGAAGGCGTACCGAGCCGCGGGGGCGAAGACCGTGTTCTCGGGCGAGGGAGAAATGGCCCTCGCCCTCGCCGAGGCGATGCTGCACCGGCTCGGCGCGACGCCCGATCAGATCGACCGCGAGCGCGAGCGCGTTCACTCGGAGCTGGTTCGGTAGGATGGCGTCGGCGGTTGAGGTCGTGCCGAGGGGCGCTTCAGTGATCGATATGGTTATACGCTCTGAACGGACCGGCGATATCGACGCGATTGGCCATCTTCATCGCCGCGCATTCCCATCCGACCTCGAGTCTCGCCTGGTCGACGCGCTGAGGCAGGCCGGCAACGCCGCGATCTCGCTCGTCGCTGAGGACGATGACGGTGCGGTCGTCGGCCACGTGCTCTTCAGTCCGGTGCAGACCGAGCACGGGTCGGCCCGGGGCCTGGGCCTTGCGCCGGTCGCTGTCGTTCCGGAGCGGCAGCGCGCCGGGATCGGCAGCGCGCTGATCCGGGAAGGGATCAGACGGGCCCGGGAAGCGCGATTCGAGCTCCTTGTGGTGCTCGGCGACCCGGAGTACTACGGTCGGTTCGGATTCACAAGGGCCAGTGCCGCGGGGTTGTCGAACGAGTACGGAGTGGACGAACCGTTCATGGTCCTCGAGCTCTCGGCCGAGGCGCTGTCGCACGTCTCCGGCCTGGTCCAATACTCGCCGGAGTTCAACACGTCAACGAGCCCTGAGCCCGAATAGATCTCAGGCTCGCGGATGTTGAATTTCAGGACTTCAGGACTTCAGGATTTTGAATCTCAGGATCTCAGGGTTTCAGCATTTCAGGTCCAAATTCCGAATCCCAAATCCCAATCTCAAAATCCTCAAATCCTCAAATCCTCAAATCCTGAAATCCTGAAATTCCCTATCCCCCACCCCGCTCATATAATCAGCTGAGATGCCCCGAGTCATCCCGCTGACCACCGTGCCGCGCGAGCCACGGGCGCCGAAACCGGCGTGGCTGAAAGTGCGTGCGCCAGGTTCGCCGAGCTACCTGCGCCTGAAAGGGCTGATGCGCGACCTCAACCTCCACACGGTGTGCGAGGAAGCACGTTGCCCGAATATCGGCGAATGCTGGCATCACGGCACGGCAACCTTCATGATCCTCGGCGGCGTCTGCACCCGCTCGTGTTCGTACTGCGCGGTCGCTCACGGCCGGCCCGACACGGTGGACCTCGCGGAGCCGCAGCGGGTGGCACACGCCATCCAGACCCTCGGGCTCAACTACGTCGTGATTACCTCGGTCGATCGCGACGATCTCGAGGACGGCGGCGCCTCGATCTTCGCGGCGACCATCGGGCAGACGCGGGCCCGACATCCGGACTGCCGCATCGAGGTGCTGATCCCGGACTTCCAAGGCAACGAGGCGGCGCTGCGAACGGTGCTCGACGCCGGGCCGGACGTGCTCAATCACAACACGGAAACGGTGCCGCGCCTGTACCGGATGGCCCGCTCGGGTGGTCGATACCCTCGCACGCTCCAGCTGCTCGAGCGATCGCGCCGCCACGCGCCGGACATTCCGACGAAAACAGGCCTGATGGTCGGCCTCGGCGAGGAGCACGATGAGCTGATCGCCACGTTGCGCGATCTGCGCTCTGTCGGCTGCGGCATTCTCACCATCGGGCAGTACCTGCGGCCGACCGACGCCCATGCCCCAATGGTGCGGTACTACCATCCCGACGAGTTCCGCGATTTGAAAGCGGCCGCGCTCGACATGGGATTCGTGCACGTCGAATCGGGACCACTGGTGCGCAGCTCCTACCACGCCCACGAGACGGCAGATGCGTACCAGCGGGCCACTTCGGGGAATTAGGAATTAGGAATTAGGAATTGGGAATTGGGAATCAGGAATGCGTGAGCATCTCCCGAACCCGAGCGCGTGCTTCATGGAATGGCACACTGGACTTTCCCATCAGACGGACGACGAGGAATGACTCGTCGAGCGTGTCCGCGGCGCCCCGCACTCCTTCGATGGCGTTGAGCATCGTGTGGACGCGTTCGGCTTCGCCCGGCAGCGTCTGAACGGCCCCGGCGGCGAGCGCGGTGCCGAAAAATGTCGCCTCGCCAGCGATCCACGGGTGCGACAACGATCGATCCGCGGGCGCAATCCGGAACCGCTCCAGATAGGCCAGCGCGCCGGCACGGCAGATCCTGAGCTCGTGCGCGATCGACGAGAACCGCCAGCGTTCGCCGCGAGCATCTCGGCCGCCCATCATCGCGTCGCTCCAATACAGCTCGGCCCCTCCCGCGACGTCCACCTCGATGCGCTGGTCCAGGCACGCTCCAGCGAACGGGATCGATGCATCCCAATGACAAGACAAGCGGGCCCCTGCCGCGACACGATACGAGCTTCGGACGCGGGCGGTTGCGCCGCTGGCCGAAGGGTGAAGCTGGGGGGCCGACTGCGACGTGAGCCTCACCGACGCGCCTTCTTCGACGACGACCGACTGGTCGAGGACGTCTCCGCCGAAGACCCCCGGCGACGACGAGGCCAGAATCATGTGCAGGCCGCTCCCCTCCGCGAACCAGCGGCCGGGTCTGAAGGGCGGCTCGGCGTACGAGTGGGTCAGAACCGTGCGACCATCCCGCACGGCGAAGACCAGCTCCAGACGGGCGTGGCGGCCAACCTGCGCCGTGGCCCGGCGATCGCGGACTCGAACCTGTCTCATGGCCGGAGGCGCCATGAAGCCGGCGCGAAATCCCGTGCAAGAAGCCCGATATGTGTCGCGATGAGATGACATCCCAGGTCAGCGGTCGAACAAGAGCTCGCGCTCGATCCAGCCCACGATTTCGTCCACGCCCTGGCCCGACTTGAGGTTGCTGAAGATCACCGGACGCCGGCCGCGCACGGCCGCGGCATCGCGCGCCATCACCTCGAGGCTCGCGCCGACGTGCGGCGCCAGATCGATCTTGTTGATCACCAGCAGGTCCGACCGGGTCACGCCAGGCCCTCCCTTGCGGGGCACCTTGTCCCCCCCGGAGACGTCGATCACGTAGATCGCCGCGTCGACCAGTTCCGGGCTGAAGCTCGCCGCCAGATTGTCGCCGCCGCTTTCCAGGAAGACGAGCTCCAGTCCGGGATGGCGCATCGACAGCTCATCGAGCGCATCGACGTTCATCGAGGCGTCTTCGCGGATGGCGGTGTGGGGACAGCCGCCGGTCTGGACACCGATGATGCGGTCGGGCGGCAGCGCCTCGCTCCTCACCAGGAACTCCATGTCCTCGCGCGTGAAAATGTCGTTGGTCACCACCGCGAGCTGGCGGCTCGCGCGCATGCGCTTGCACAGGGCATCGACCAACGCGGTCTTCCCCGAACCGACCGGGCCTCCCACGCCGAGCCGCACGGCCGTCCGTCCCGTCCGCTCAGTCATGACCGGAACAGCCGGGAATGCACGTACCGGTGACTCATGCGGTGAGATCGAAGGCGAGAGCAAAGCCGCCCGGCTGCGGCCAGGCCATCGCCTCTTCGACCGCAGCCGGCACACCATCGAGCGCTTCCGCCAGAATCCGGTGCGCCTCGTGCTGGCCGACCGACATCAGACGCATCGCCGCCGAAACGATGGCGGCGAGCCGTGTGTAGAAATACGCTTCGAGCGCGGCACGCACCGGGACGGCGCTCGCCGCAGTGACCACGCCAAAGGCAACCGGCAGCGTGAATCCCGCGGCCCCCAGGGGCCGACTGCGGAACGCCATCAGTGCCTCAATGTCCTGGTGCGGCCGGATCTCCTGCCATGTCTTCAGGAGCCGCACTCCCATCGCGCGGCTGGCCTCCCGCGCCGCGAGCGCGGGACGCAGCGCGTGCAGCTCGTCATCCACGCCAGCCACGTCAAGGAAGGCGCAACGACCGAAGGCCTCCGAGGCGATGCGCAACGCCGGACCGTCGGCCCGGGCCAGTACTTCGTCGCGAGCCGCCTGCATCCAGGCGCCGAGATCTGATCCCGTCGTGACGAGGCCAGACGATGTCGCGGCCTCGAGTCCGTCGGAGTGGGCGTATGAGCCCAGCGGGAACAGGCTGTCGCAGAGGTGCAACAGCACCCGAAGGGGCGCCGAACGGCTCTCCGTCACAACCGGTGCTCGTGGCCCGGCCCCTGAGCCACCGGAGTGAACGCCCGCAAGCCAGGGGCGTAGGGAATGCGGTGATAGCTGAGCACCGGCTCGAGCCCGGGCACAGCGGGGCAGACGATCTCGTGTTCGGTGAACATCAGCGGCTGGTGGCTGTTCCCGATCTGATAGGCGAAGAGGCCCCACTCGGCCGGTGTCGCCGGCTTGATCACGAACACCGGTTCACGACGAGCGACGACGGCAACCCGCAGCCGATGCTCGTCGAACACGAAGCAGTCGCCGTCCTGAAGCACCGTGCCGCGTGGAAGCGTCGTGCCGAACTCGACACCCCCATCGGTCCGGCGCCGGCCGCGTGCCTTGATCCGTTCTTCCCAGCCGAGCGTGATCGTGTCATGCACGTACCCGCGCGCCGTCTCCGGCACCCCTCAGCAGTACAGATGCTGCGAGCGATCGGCAGCGTCCGGAACAGGTCGAGCATCACCGGATCTCACTCATGTCGTGAACGCGCGTCCACCGCCAAGCCGCACCGAGCCACGGCGTGCTGTTCATGAGTGCGTTTGTGGCAATGGCCCTTGCGAGGTGACGTCAGAACAGAAAGTAACGCTGACTGAGGGGAAGCGAGTGCGCCGGCTCGCACGTCAGCAGCACCCCGTCCGCGCGGACCTCGTAGGTGTCGGCATTCACGTCGATTCGAGGACACGCGTCGTTCTGAATCATGTGCCGCTTCCCCAGCCCCCGGCAGCCGCCGACCGCCACACGGCGGCGCGACAGGCCGTCGAGCGCGCCAGCGTCGATGCCGGCCCGGCTCACGAAGTGGACGCTGCACGAATTGAGTGCCGCCCCGAAGGCGCCGAACATCGTGCGCGCGACGACCGGCTGCGGCGTCGGTATCGATGCGTTGCCGTCGCCGATCATGGCGCCAGCGATCAGCCCGCCCTTGATGATCAGCTCGGGCTTCACGCCGAAGAACGCCGGCTTCCACAGCACCAGATCGGCGAGCCTGCCGACGGCGATCGAGCCAACCTCCGCGGCGATACCGTGGGTCAGCGCCGGGTTGATGGTGTACTTGGCGACATAGCGCCGCACCCGGAGGTTGTCGTCGTCCGCAGAATCGCCCGGCAGCGGTCCGCGCTGCCGCTTCATCTTGTCAGCCGTCTGCCAGGTGCGGCAGATCACCTCGCCGATCCGGCCCATCGCCTGGG
>WHSN01000211.1 GCA_009380045.1 Luteitalea sp. | reverse complement strand
TCCGGCCAGGCCGGTGTGGCTCCACGTGTAGGTGGCCCTGCCGGCGCCGACGTTCGTCACCCGCCGTTTGATGGTCTGGACGCCGACCAGGTCGCCGATCGCGATCGACGCGGTGTTCAGGTCGCTCGGGTCGAGCGAGTAGCCGGCGTTGTTCAGCCCGGCGCAGATCGCCGGGTTGAGGCCCGCGGTGGCGCCGCACAGGAACGCAAACCAGTCGTTGGCGCTCGAATCGAACACCAGTCCGGGGTCCGCCGCCTTGTTCGGCGCAACGTGACCGGCGCCCTGCCGGAAGATCGCGGCCGCGCTCGTGCTGGTGCCGTCGAGCAGGTCGTCGCCGCTCGTCATCAGGGCCGACTTGATCATCATCGGCGACCAGTCCGGGTGCAGATTCTTGAGCAGCGCCCCGAGACCGGCGACGTGCGGGCTCGACATCGACGTGCCGCTGTAGAGAGCGAACGCCTGGCTGGCGTTTCCAGGAGGAGCGACGGCGGCAAGGATGCTCTGGCCTGGCGCGACCAGGTCGGGCTTCAGCAGATCCCCGCCACCCGCGAGCAGTGGCCCGCGCGACGAGAATGCGGCCGTCTGCGGCGCCGGCGCCGTGAAGGTGATTGCTGCCCGTCTGATTCTCGCCGTGCCCCGTGTCGCGGCATACGCCTTGAGCGCCGGCCGATCGGTATGCGGCAGATGCACCGTCGGCACCAGGTGCAGGTCGGCATCGAGCGTGGTCGCGGACGTGTTCACGAGGATCATCCCGACCCCGCCGGCCTGGCGTACTGCAGCGCTCTTGTTGATGCGCGCGTTGACACCGCGATCGCACAGCACAATCTTCCCGGCCACCTTCGCCGGATCGAGCACCGGCGTGCCGCCGTTGTCGGTCGCCGTGAAGCACAGACTGAGCGCGGTCGCATCGGCGTTGGCGACACCCGCATGGATCGAATCGATGAGCGGCGCCGGCCCGACTGGCTTCGCGAGCGACGGCCCGCTGTAGGTCACGCGGTTGCCCAGCGTCACCGATCCCTCGCCGCTCCGGTCGTGGGTGCCTGCGCCAACCGTCGTGATCCAGGGGCTCGGGTGTGCGACGGTCGCCGTGGTCGGACCGTTGTTGCCGGCCGAGGCGGCGACGAACACACCGGCGTCGGCGGCGAAGAGGAACGCCACCTCCACCGGATCGAGAAAATTGGTGGTTGAGCCGCTGACCGAGTAGTTGATCACGTCCACACCGTCTGCGACCGCCTGGTCGATCGCGGCGACCAGGTCGGAAACGAAGCCACTCGCGTTGCCGTCGCTGCCGCCCCACAGGGCCTTGTAAACGGCGATCCGGGCGCGGGGGGCGATTCCGCTGATGGTGCCGAACACCGATCCCGTGCCGGTGACGCGCGTCCCGTGATTGCCACCCGCGGTCGAAGCGGTGTGCGTGCCATGACCGTTGAAGTCGCGGGGGGATGCGAACTCCCACGGACGGGCGGCCTTCAGGCCGTCATCACCGCCGAACCCGGCGTTGTAGTAGCGCGCCCCGATCAGCTTGTCGTTACAATTGCCCTTCTTGAACCACTCGCCCCTCTGACACTTCCCGCGCCAGCGCGACAGCGGTTCGTACGGCTGCTGATTGCCGCTCGCCCTCCTGCCGGCACGATCCGAAAAGCTGGCGCTCTCCGGCCAGACACCCGAATCGACGACGCCAATGACGACGTCCTCGCCCGCATGTTCGACGCCGCCCAGCTTCTGCCAGACGCCGCTGTCGGGATCGTCAAGGTCCAAGAAGTGCGGCGTCGTCGCCGTGTCCGCGAACCGCAGCTCGTCCTTCGTGACCTTGACGACACCCGGCACGCCTTGGAGAACCTGCGCCTGATCGGCGGTCAGTTCCGCGGCGAAGCCGTTGAACGTGTGCCGGTAAACGTGCAGCCTGCGGCCGCCGCCGACCGACCTGAGTGCCCGGTCGTGGCGGCTCTCGAGATAGCCCGAGTAGGCCTGGACGTCAGGACTGGCCGGGTTGACCTTCTGACCGCGCTGTGGCATCGTCGGGCGCAGCCCGGCGATGCCGCCGTCATAGGCGACGATCGCCGGATCGACCATCTGGACGATGTAGACGTTGTTCGACTCCAGGTTCGCTGTCCCGTTTGCGGTACGTGTTCCCTTGTCAGAAGAATCCTGCCCACCGGCCGCGGAGAGCTGCAGCGGAAGGTGGGTGGCGCCAGCCAGAATCGCGAAGACAGCGACAACTCGAATGCTGCGGACCATGGGTCCTCCTGACTCGTTGAACCAGTTTGAACGGTGCCCACTATGCGCCGGCAAGCCGGCGGTGCGCAACCGGTTCTTGCGCGGATTGTATCGCCGGAGTGATCAAACGCGCGGCGGTACGATGCACCTCATCAAGTCGCACCGCGCGAGATGTGCTCAGGCTCTGATCGCTGTCGGAGCGGACCTTCTCAGATCCGCACACGCGTTCAATGCTCCGGCAGCGCGTAGCCTGGCGCCGAGGCGGCATGCGGGATCTTGTCACGGCGGGAGATGTGCTCAGGTTCTGATCGCTGTCGGAGCGGCCCCTACAGCATTTTCGATTCACCGTAGCAGTTTTCATCACGATGGCACGATGGAACACGAAGTTCTTTCCCAAAAAGGCTCTTCGTGATCCTCGTGGTGCTTCGCGACTTCGTGATACGCGCAGATGAACCGGCTCTAGTCAGGTCCGCCACACGCTCAGTGCTCCGGCAGCGCGTGGCCTGGCGCCGAGGCGGCATGCGGGGTCTTGTCACGGCGCGATCTGAACACGCGCGCGCCGAGCCAATCGCGCCACTCGGTGAGGATCTCGTAGACCGTCGGGATCACCAGCAGTGTGAGGAAGGTGGACGTGAGCACTCCACCGATCACCGCCGCTCCCAGGGGACGACGGAAGTCGGCGCCTTCGCCGGCGCCGACCGCCACCGGCACCATCCCGGCGATCAGCGCGAACGTGGTCATCAGGATCGGCCGCAGCCGCACCCGGCCGGCCTGCACGATCGCGTCGCGGCGCGACATTCCTGATTCCTCCGACCACTTGGCGAAGTCAATCAGCAGGATCGCGTTCTTGGCGACGATCCCCATCAGCAGGATGACGCCGATCATGCTCATCAGATTGAGCGTGGCGCCCGTCACCAGCAGCCCCAACACCACGCCGATCAACGACAGCGGCAGCGACACCAGAATCGCCACCGGGTCGAGGAACGATCCGAACTGCACGACCAGAACGAAGTACATCAGCATGATCGCGACCACCAGGGCGATGATGATGCGGCCGAACACTTCCTGCTGATCCTCGGTCTCGCCCCCCTGCGTCAGCGTATATCCGGGCGGCAGCGCGATCTGCTGCAGCTTCCCGGTCATGTCGCGAATCACGTCCGACAGCGGCCGGCCTTCGGTGTTCGCCTGGACCGCAATCACGCGCTCCCGATCCAGATGATCGATGCGCGCCGGGCCGATTGACGACGACACGCGCGCCACCTGCCCGAGCGGAATGCTGGCCTGGCGGCCGTCGGCGCCGCTCACCATCAGCGGCAGCGACTCGAGATCCTGCACGGTGGTTCTCGACTCCGCCGTCAGCCGCACCGTGATGTCCCGCGTCTCACCCGACGGATCGATCCAGTCGCCGGCGTCGATGCCGGCAAACGCCGGACGCAGGGCCTGCGCGACCTGGCCCACCGTCACGCCGAGCGAGCCGGCGAGCCCACGGTCAACCACCACGTCGAGCTCCGGCTTCTGGCCCTTCGTCGACAGACCGACGTCAACCGCACCGGGCACCGTCTTCACGGTCGTGACGACCTCCTCGGCGATCCGCTGCAGCTCGACGATGTCGGGTCCCTGGAGCTCCACCTGGATCTGCTTGATGCCGCCGGCGAAGCCGGTCGAGATCGAGCCGGTGACCCCGCTGATGGCGGCCAGCTGGCGGCGCACTTCGGCTTCCACCAGTTGCTGGCTGCGGGCCCGCTCGGCCTTGGGCTTCAGCTTCACGAATACGTTGCCGGCATCAACCGCTTCGCTCTGTCCGCCGACGGTGGTGTAGGTGTAGATCACCTCCGGCTGGGCGCGCGCGATCGCGGCGATCTCCTGCGCCTTGACCCGGGTGTACTGCAGGTTGGACCCGGGCGGCGTCTCGAGCCCGATCACGAACTCGGACTCGTCGGTGACCGGAAAGAATCCGCCGCCGAGAATCCCGAACGCCGGCAGCGCCAGCGCACCGGCAAACGTCGTGACGGCGAGCGCAACCATCGACCACCGGTGGTCGAGCGCCCAGCCGATGACGGCCTTGTAGCGGTCGGCCTGACGATCGAACCAGCTGTTGAAGCGCCCGAGCAGCCGCGAGAGCAACGTCCGGTCCGCCATCTCGATGTGCGGGTCGGGCCAGTAGGCCGACAACATCGGGTCGAGCGAAAACGACACGAAGAGCGACACCAGCACCGAGCAGGCAATGGTCAGGGCGAAGGGCGCGAACCACTGCTCGGCGATGCCCCCCATGAACGCGATCGGCACGAACACCACCACGATCGAGAACGTCGTCGCCGCCACCGCCAGACCGATCTCGTCGGTCCCCTCGAACGAGGCACGGTAGTGGTCCTTGCCCAGGTCGACGTGCCGCACGATGTTCTCGCGCACGACGATCGCGTCGTCGATCAAGATGCCGATGGCGAGAGAGAGACCGAGGAGCGACATCGTGTTCAGCGTGAAGCCGAAGGCCCACACCGCGATGAACGAGGCGAGCACCGAGACCGGCAGCGCCAGCCCGGTGATCACCGTCGACCGCCACGAGTTCAGGAAGAGGAAAACGACCAGCACCGTCAGCACCGCCCCCTCGATCAGCGCTTCCTGGACGTTGCCGACCGAGGCCTCGACCCGGGTGCCGGCGTCACGGACGATGCGAAGCGAGATGCCGGCGGGGAGCGTCGCCTGAATCTTCCCGACTTCCGCGCGGACGTCGTCGGCCACGGCGGTGGTGCTGAAGCCTTTCGACTTGACGATGTCGATCCCGACCGCCTCTTCGTCGTTGTAGAAGGCGGCGGAGCGCGGCTCTTCCGCGCCATCGCGCACCGTGGCGACATCGCCCAGCCGGACGATGCGACCGTTCGATTCGGAGACGGTGAGCCGGGCAAAGTCGGCCGGCGCGTCCAGACGGCCGCGCAGACGGATCGTCCGCTCGTCGAGCTCCCGGTTCAGGCGGCCGACCGGCGCGGCCAGATTCTGCGCCTGAAGCGCCTGCACCACCTGCGCGACGCTGACGCCGGACGCCTGCAGATCCCGCGGCCGGAGATCGACAGTCAGCTCGCGCTCGATGCTGCCGACGACGGTCACGTCACCAATTCCCTGAAGTCCCCGCAGCCGGCGGGTGATGTCGGGGTCGGCGATCCTCGTCAGCTCGGGCCCGGACAGGGTCGGCGACGACAGCGTCAGCGAGACGATCGGCAGGTCCGCAGGATCCAGACGCGTCAGGATCGGCTCTTCCATCTCGGGCGGGAGATCGTTGCGGATGCCGGAGATCTCGTCACGGATCTCCTGCGTCGCCTGCTGCAGGTCCTTTTCGAACACGAATTGCACGACGATCGACGCGAAGCTGTCGAGCGACGAGGAGTTCACCTGGTCGACGCCGCTGATGCCGGAGACCACCTCCTCAATCGGCTCCACCACCTCACGCTCGACCGTGTCGGGTGCGGCGCCCGGGTACGGAATCGAGATCGCGACAATCGGCGGCTGGACGTCGGGGAACTCGTCGGTGTCGAGCTGCGTCAGCGCCACCACGCCGAAGACGACGAGGATCAGCATCATCACGATCGTGATCACCGGCCGGCGAATCGCGACATCCGAAATGAACATGCCTATTGCCCTTCCGCGTGCTTGGTGGTGGTCGACGCCGCCGGGGCCCCGACCTGCACGGCCGAACCGGGCGTAATCCCCTGCGCCGCCCCGCGAAGCAGGATGTCGCCTTCGTTCACGCCACCGAGAATGGCGACGCGCTCGGTCCGTGGATCCCGAAGCCCCAGCTCCACGACGATCCGTTCGGTCTTGCCGTCTACGGCGCGCAGCACCCACGGCTCGGCGCCAGATCCGTTCACCGCGTTCATCGGCACGACCAGCCCGTCGGCCGACTCGGTGACGACGCGCCCTTCGGCGTAGAGGCCGGCCACCAGCCGTCTGGCGGTATTGGGGATCGACGCGAAGATCGGCACCTGCCCGGTGGTGGCGTCGGTCGCCGGGCTGATCCGCTCGATCTTTCCCTCGAACGTCTCGTCGTAGCCGCGGACGCGGAACTGCACCGTGCCCCCGACGCGCAGCGCGCTCAACTCGTCCGACGGAACCGAGGCTTCGAGCCGCATCGACGAGGGATCGATGATCGTGAACATCGCCGTTCCCGGGCTGACGACGTCGCCGACGTTCACGGCACGGTCCGACACGACGCCGGAGATCGGCGCCCGCAGCACGGCATCGCCGAACTGCGTCTCCGCGGCGACCAGTCGCGCCCGAACGTCGGCGAGCTGCGCCTCCATCTGCGTCACGGCGGCGCGCGCCTGATCGAGATCTCGCGCGGCCAGTGCGCCGCCGGCCACCAGCTTCTCGGTCCGTTCCGCCTCGCG
>WHSN01000098.1 GCA_009380045.1 Luteitalea sp. | reverse complement strand
GATCGTCCGCAACGAGGAAGGTGAGCAACACGCCGGTGAAGCTGATCTGCGCCTCGTCCCCGCCTTGCTCGCCGATCCAGGCGCACAAGGCATGGAGGCGCACCATCGCTTCGTCCGGCCGCAGCCCCCAGGGATAGTGATGAGTGGCGGCGTGGTTGATGAAGTTGACAGGGGCAGACAGCGGCCGCCGGTCCCGGCGAGAGGCCTCCTGGTTCACCGCGGAGCACAGCTCTGGGATCCGTTCGGCGTTGACGACTTCCATACGCCACGTGGTCCGTGCACGCTCCGCGAGCAGCCAGTAAATGACCATCCGGCCCTCGTGGAGCTTGGCGGCGACCGGTGGAGGATCGGCGTCGTGAAAGTCGGGCAGCGCGTGGCCATACGGGAGGACGGCGATCAACATGAGGCCGTCGCCGAACACCTTGTCCAGCCATGCGAGCCTCGCGCCGGCGATGTCCGGTCGAGCCTCGTAGGTGCGGTGCTCAAAGCCTGGTGGAACGTCGACGTACGCGGCGCCGCCCACGATGGGCTCATACCCCGGCGGTCGTGCGATCGCGTTCCAGCTCACGCGAAGGAACGTGGCGTGCACGTCGATCGGATCATAGCGCTCAACGCGGCAGACGAGGCCCGATGTATCCGACGAGATGTCGAGCGCTACCAGGTTGCCCGGTGCTTCCGGCGACATTTGGACCGACTCTCCTCGTTTCGTGGGGACGTGACGCTTGCCGATGCTTTTTGGAGCGCAGAATAGCATGACGGCACAAGGCCGCGATCTGAGCAAGCTCGAGACTCCCGAAGCGATGCCTCGACGGATGCGTCCTGTGAAACCGTCAGGCCCCCTGGCTTTTCATCTTGCGTTCGAACAGGCACCTGCCGGACTGGGCACCTCACAACCAGAAACGTCCGCGGAGGCGGCGGCGCGAATCACGGCTGGCGCACGCGCATCTCGCACGAGCGATCTCGAGCCCACACTGGCGCTCCGTGGTCCGTCGAGCAGGCCTCGACCTCCGGAAAATCGAGGTCTTGCCTTCGAGTCGCCCGGGCCGCCGCATCCACGCACCCGGATGCCGCGGGTATCGGATGCGCACGGACGGTCCCGGCCGACGGCCGGTCGTGGGGGCCGATACTCGACAGAGTCCAACCCAGGCGATCCGACGCACGGATGTCGATCTAGAGCCGGTCTTGGGTGTTCACCTAGCGAAGGCGACGCCCTGAAAGGCCGACGACCACATCGACTGGGTCCGCCTGTGTTCCTGTTCCTGACCGGCGAGGTTAAAACGTCGCGATCGGGTTGAGCGGCGAGCCCATGCCCTTGTCGATGCGCAACGGCGCGGCCGTGAACAGGAACTCCCACCTCTTCAGGCGCCTCGCGGTCTGCACCGCCTCTTCGAAATCGAGGTTGTCGAAAATCGAGACGCCGAGGGCGACGAGCGCCAGGCGGTGCAACGGCAATCCGACCGTCGCCGGGAATCCGTGAGGGGCGACATCGTTCCAGGCGTCGTGGCCGATGAAGGCCACGCCACGCTCCTTCATGAAATGGGCAACATCGGCTTGATAGCCCGCGAACCCCTCGGATGTCTTCCACGGGCCGAGCGCCGCCCGTCGCTTCCAGCGTCCGGTGTAGAGCAGGATCACGTCTCCCGGCGCGACCTTGACGCGCTGGATTTTCTCGAGCGCCTCCAGGTCGGCGGCGTGAATCGCCGTCCCGGGCTCGAGCCATCCCTGCGGCGTGGCTTTGCCCGGCAGGAGCGTCGCGTCGAACAAGATGCCGCGCGTGAAGATGCCATTCCGCTGCGCGAGGATATTCCCCTTCGGGCAACCGGACGCCGCCTTCACATCCTCCATCGACCGGCCGTTGTAGCCCTTCCCTTCGAACATCACATGGCAGTCGACGGCGTCGAGATGGCTGTGGATGGCACCGTGATACGAGCCTGTGTACTGATACCGATCCGACGCGCCGGTCGGGCTCACGTTCAGCACCGTGCGATCGAGCTTGGATCCGGCATCGGCGGCGTCCTCCTGAATGACGTCGTGCGCCAACGAGATCGACACGCCCTCCTTGACCAGCGCCGCGGCGGCGCGCCGCTTGGCAGGGGTAATCAGGTTGGAGGCGCCCATCTCGTCGTCCGGCCCCCAGCGGCCCCAGTTCGAGAGGCCCTGCATCGCCTGGCGGAATTCAGCCTCGTTGGTAATGGCGTGGCGCCCATTGGTGCCCGACGACCCCTGAGAGAGGACGAGCGTCGAGCCAAGACCGATCGCCAGCACACCCGCCACAAGCAGTTTGCCCAGCATCTTGCATCGATCTCCGTGCATGCCGTCCTCCTGTTCACACGCGCGGCGTCAGGCCAGCGCGGCGTATCTTCACGAGCTCACCTCGACGCGTCAACAATCGACCGGCATCCAACTCGAACGACCGTCCCGCGAGGATCTCGGTCGGCATGAGCCGCGACGGGACACCCTGACGCGTGTCGATCGACAGGCTAGGGCGCCCGTTCAGCGCATCGTCGAAGTCGAATTTGCGCTGGAGCCGACTTCATTTGCGCCTATCACGAGACCGCGCAGGAACACGAGGATCACGAAGCCTCTTTTTTGGGAAATGAATTTCGTCTTCCCTCGTGCCCATCGTGATGAAAACTGATAACGGTGAATCGAAAAACGCTGTAAAGCGGCATCGAGTCGCGTCATGCGATCCTCGAACTCGGCCTGCGGCGCCACGAGATCGAAACCACCGTGCCGCCTGGGCCGGCCGCCAGCGCTCGCCCGAGCGCGGCCGCGATCTGCGCTTGGCCGCCACGTCGATCGCGAAGTCGGAATGCCCGGAAGGTTCCGATTTGGCCACGCCGATTATCGTCGTATCTCCGCTGCCCCGTCCATATACGCACGGAGCGCGGTCGGGATCGCGATCGAGCCGTCCTGCCGCTGATAGTTTTCGAGAACCGCGATCAGCGTGCGGCCGACCGCCAGTCCGGATCCGTTCAGCGTGTGCACCAGTTCCGCCTTGCCGTTTCCCCTCGGGCGGTACTTGATGTTCGCCCGGCGCGCCTGGAACGCCTCGGTGTTGCTGCAGGACGAGATCTCGCGATAGGTGTTCTGGCTCGGCAGCCACACCTCGATATCGTAGGTCTTGGCTGACGCAAATCCCATGTCGCCCGTGCACAGCAGCATCGTCCGGTAGGGCAGCTCGAGCCTCTGCAGCACTTGCTCGGCATTCGCTGTCAGCGCTTCCAGCTCGTCATACGACTGCTCGGGCCTCGTCAGCTTCACCAGCTCCACCTTGTCGAACTGATGCTGACGGATCAGGCCGCGCACGTCCTGGCCATACGATCCAGCCTCGCTGCGAAAGCACGGCGTGTAGGCGGCATAGCGGATCGGCAGGTCGCGGCCATCGAGGATCTCGCCGCGATGCAGATTGGTGAGCGGCACTTCGGCCGTGGGAACGAGATACAGGTCCCAGTCCCCGGCAATCTTGAACAGATCCGCTTCGAACTTCGGGAGGTTGCCGGTGCCGACGAGCGCCGCCGCATTCACGAGGAACGGCGGCTCCACTTCGCGATACGCGTGCTCGCGCGTATGCAGGTCGAGCATGAAGTTGATCAGCGCGCGCTCCAGGCGCGCGCCAGGGCCGCTCAGGACCGAAAATCGGGCGCCCGACATGCGCGCGGCACGCTCGAAGTCGATGATGCCGAGATTGGCGCCGAGCTCCCAGTGCGGCTTCGGATCGAAGTCGAAGGCGCGGGGGGTGCCGTGCCGCCGCACCTCGACGTTGTCTTCTGCGCCCCTGCCCACGGGCACCGATGCGTGTGGCAGATTCGGCAGGACGAGGAGCGCCTGCTCCCGCTTCTGCTCCACCGCGGCGAGCTGAGTTTCGAGCTGCTTCACCCGCTGGCCGCGCGCCCGGTTCGCTTCCTGCGCCGGCGCCGTGTCGATGGCGCGGCGCTTCGCCGCCGCGATCTCCCCGGCCGATGTGTTCTGCAGCCGCTTCAATCCCTCAACTTCAGGGATCAATCGCCGTCGCTCGGTCTCGAGCGCGGCGATCTCGCTGAGGGCCTCGGCGGCATCGAGCCCGCGGTTGCGCAGACCTACACGCACCGCCTCCACGTTGTCGCGAACCACTGTCGGATCCAGCATGCGGCCCTCGGGCACTCATTGTATATTCGCGGCCACGGCGAGTTCTGCTACGATCCGGGCGTGAGCTCAGTTGTCCGCAAGGCTGTCTTTCCTGCCGCCGGCCTCGGCACCAGATTTCTTCCGGCAACCAAGGCCCAGCCCAAGGAAATGCTGCCCCTGGTCGACAAACCGATCATCCAGTACGGGGTTGAGGAAGCGGTAGGCGCGGGCATCGACAACATCATCCTGGTCACCGGTCGTGGCAAGAACGCGATTGAGGATCACTTCGATGTCTCGGTGGAGCTCGAGTCATTCCTCGAGGCGCGGGGCAAGCGCGACCAGCTCGCTGAGATCCGGAAGATCTCGAGCCTGATCAACTTTGCCTATGTGCGGCAGGGAGAACCGCTCGGCCTGGGTCATGCCGTGCTGGTCACACGCGAGCTGGTGGGCGACGAGCCCTTCGCGGTGATCCTGGGCGACGATGTGATCGACGCCGATCCGCCCGCGATCCGGCAGCTGATCGACGTCTTCCATCGGGTCGGCGGGCCGGTGCTGGCAGTCGAGCGGGTGCCGATGGACGAGGTGTCGAGCTACGGCGTGATCGCGCCGGACAGCTCGGTCAACCTCGGCCGCGGCATCTTTCAGGTGCGCGATCTGGTGGAGAAGCCGGCACGCGCCGACGCACCGTCAAACATGGCGATTATCGGACGCTACGTCCTCACCCCGGATATCTTCCCGGCGCTGGCGATGACCAAGAGCGACCGCACCGGCGAGATCCAGCTCACCAACGGCCTGCGCGAGCTGTTGAAGACGCGGCCGATCTTCGCCTGCGAGATCGACGGCGTCCGGCACGACACCGGGAACAAGCTCGGGTTCCTCAAGGCCGTGGTCTACTTCGCACTGCGTCGTCCCGATCTCGCGGACAAGTTCTCGGACTATCTCGCATCGCTCGATCTGCGGCGGCTGCCGGCAGGCGGCAGCCCGAAGTTGGCTGTCGTCGATCTCGAACACACGGAAGATCGCGAAGTGCCTTCGTGACGGCTTGCCGCGACGCCGCCACTCAGATCTAGCGGGGTCGCCCTCAATCCTTTTTCGCCGCCGCCGGCGCGTCTTTCCTCGCCGGGGCAGGCGACGGCGTGGCGGCGCTGCCGGTCTTCCCGGTCTTCTCGCTTTTCTCGCTCTTCTCAGTCTTCTCGCTTTTCTCGGTCTTCTCGCTTTTCGTCTCCGAACCCTTGTCCGAGGTCGATTCCGTGCTCGGGGAAGACTCCTTCTCCTTCGCTCCCCCGCTCGACTTGGGCGCGCCGTCGGCATTCTTCGGATAGTCGGTGATGTAGAACCCGCTGCCTTTGAACTGGATCGCCGGGGAGCTGATCAACTTGTGAACCGTCGAGCCGCACTTCGGGCAGGTGTCGACCCGCGGATCCGAGAACCGTTGAATCACCTCGAAGCGGTGGCGGCAGCTGTCACACTGGTACTCGTAAAGGGGCATGGTGGATGTCTATTCGATCACGTCTCCAGCGTCGGTTCCGAGCAGCAGCTGACGATGGAGCCAGAAGGGCGCAGTGCCGTTGCCGAGAAGGGTGTCGTGAAACGTGCGGAGCGAGAAGGCCTGACCCTGCTGCGCCTTGTAGTCCTGACGCAGCTTGAGCAGCATCATCTTCCCGGCGCTGTAGACGAGATATGTCGGATCAAACGTCCCGCGCTCCGCTTCGCGGCGGGCGCTGCTCTCCTCCATATAGGCCTCTTCCCGAAACAGCCGAACCCCCTGCTCGACCGAGATGTCTTCGGTGTGCAGCCTGATGCCGACGATGAACCGGACGAGGCGAATGAGCGCTTCGGCGAGCTGCCCGAGCTTCACGTTCTGATCACCCCGGCCGAAGCCCGACTCGATCATCATCTGCTCGCTGTAGTGCGCCCATCCCTCGACGAAAGAGGCCGGCGCGAACATGATCGACTTTCGCGCCTTTGACGTCACCCGGCGCAGATGCTGGTAGTGGAGAAAGTGCCCGGGGTAGACCTCGTGCATGGAGATCGACCAGAGCGTCGGATAGTTGTAATCGCGGAGATATTCCTGCTGACGCTCCTCCGGCCATGACGGATCGACGTCGGTCAAGTAGTAGTACGCCCGTGTCGGCTTGCTCTCGAACGGGCCGGGGGTCCACATGCTCGCAAACGACCAGCGGACGAAGTCGGGAGTGGGCGCAACCGTCACCGGCTCGCCGGCCGGCACGGTGACGATCCCCTGGCGTTCCAGGAACGTCTTCAACTCCTCCAGCTGATCGCGGCCAACCCGCACCAGTTCACCTGGCGCCGGATGCTGGGCCTTGGTGTCGGACCAGGCCTGCAGAGGGTCGCCGCCGTTCATGCGGCCGGCGATCGACTTGAACGCCTCCTGTGTCACGATCAACTCGCGGGTGGCAATCGCCAGCAGCCGATCGACCGGCAGCGGAATGCCTTCTTCGAGCCGGACCTTCTGCTCGAAGTTGTCGCGACCGAGCCGGAACGACGCACGCGCCCTGGGGGCCAGATCGGTTTCCAGGTAGTCGATATACGCGCCCACCGCCTGCGATGCGGCCATCTGCGCGTCGGCGAGGTCGCCGAGCAGGTGCAGGTCGTCCACGCTGCTGAACGCCCGCGGTAGATCGTCGTCGATGAACTTGAGCGCACCGCGCATGGTCTCGATGCCGACCTTGACGAAAATGCCCGGCGGATCCTTGATGTTGTCGCGCGCCGCCTGCAGCAGCCTGGTCGTCTGCCGCAGCTTCGAAACCACGCGCCGGGCGCGTTCGGACGCCGGTGCGTGCATGAACAGCGCCTGTCCGGCGAGGCTCGAGGCCAGGATGTCGCCGTACAACTGGGGGCTCTTCTCCCAAGTGCGGACTTCCTCGAGCTCGAACATGCGGCCGCGGACGTGCGACGCGAGCATGCGCTGCTCGAGCGCTTCGGTGGCGGTGAGGGTCGAGCGATCGATTTCCTCCAGCCGGCGGAGGTAGCCGGCGAGCGCCCGCGCCTCATGGTCGATGCCCTGCCGGCTGAAATCTTCGAGCAGGTCGTCGTGGGTGTGAACCCCGTCGAGAGTCGCGTACGTCGGATGCGTTTCGTGGAGGTACCCCAACAGGTCGTCCACGAAATGCGGAAGCGGTTCGGAAACGGACATAGCTCCTGCGAATGTATGAAATCTGTGCGGCCGTGCGAACCCGGCCGTCGGATCGTCAATGGTACAATAAAGCCCTTCCCTACATGTCCGGCACGCTATTCGTGGTCGCCACGCCTATCGGCAACCTCGAAGATATTTCGCCCAGGGCGCTGCGGATTCTTCGCGAAGTCGGGCTGATCGCGGCAGAAGATACCCGCCACACCGGGAACCTGCTGTCGCGATTCGGCATCACCACCCCGACGACGAGCCTTCACGAGCACAACGAGCATGCGAAGAGCGCCTCGCTTGTTGGGCGGCTGGAGGCGGGCGAGAGCATTGCGCTCGTGTCCGACGCTGGCACTCCAACTCTGGCCGACCCGGGAACACACCTCATCAGGCAAGCCATCGCCGCCGGCCTACGCGTGGAGCCTGTTCCCGGACCCAACGCGGCGATTGCCGCACTTTCGGTTTCAGGTCTGCCGAATGACACATTTACCTTCCTTGGGTTCCCGCCAACTAGGTCGTCTGACAGAATAAAGTGGTTCGAAGAGCTGCGGACTGCGGGTCGAACGGTGATCTTCTACGAATCGCCCCATCGAATCAGCGCAACGCTGACCCAACTGTATGAGACCGTCGGGGATGTTCGGGTCAGTGTCGCCCGTGAGCTGACCAAGAAACACGAGAATTTGGTTAGAGGACCTATTTCATCGGTGATTAGTGAGGTCCAAGGGTCGCGTGGCGAGTTCACCGTGGTGGTCGATGTAGGTCATAAGACCAATGTCGGCCAGAGCGACACACCTGATCGCGCCCAGTTGCCAGATATCTTTCGGCAGATGACGCAGGACAAGGGCATGACCCGCCGACAGGCGATATCCGCGATTGCCCGCCGGTACGGACTGTCCAACAATCAGGTCTACGCCGCCCTTGAGAACCACAAAAAATCTGCCATTTGACCAAAGGCGATCACCGCCGACAGCCGACCTCCGGTTGCTTGACCCGTCCGTGCTGTTCTGATAACTTTTCGGCTGTTTTTCTCTCGAAACGTGGATCCCGCGTTTCACGCGCGCACCGTTTATGGCGAAACAGCGGCCGCGACCAAGCTCCAAGGTGCCTTCGTCGAACTCAGCAGGGCACGCCAATGACGGGCCGGCACATCCGGAGCGAAGCACCGCCTATTTCGAAGCGGTCGCTCTCTACGAGCAGGGTCTCGAAGCGCTTCAGCGGCACGACTACGATCGCGCGGCGTCGGTGCTGCAATCGGTATTGCGGCAGTATCCGGAAGAGAAGGAGCTTCACGAGCGGGTACGGCTCTACCTCAGCATCTGCGCGCGGCAGATCGCCCCGCGGGAGGCGGCTCCTCATACCGTCGACGAACGTCTCTACGCGGCGACGCTTGCGATCAACGGCGGCAAGTACGACGAAGCGATTTCACACTTGCGTCTGGTGCGGGACGAAGACCCAGACAACGACCACGCCTTGTACATGCTCGCGGTCGCCCACGCGCAACGCGGGGAGCATGCCGAAGCGATTGCCCACCTGGAACGCGCGATAGCGCTCAACCCCGAGAACCGGGCCATGGCCCGCCGGGACCCCGACCTCGAGCCGGTACGCGACAACGAGGCGTTCCGCAGCGCGCTCGACGCGGCAACCGGTCTGCGCGCCAGCCTCGGCCGCCGCCGCCCTCCCAAGCTTAGAACGCCGCACTGACCGGTTTCGGCGCGATAATTGGCACGTCATGATCGACGTGCACATCGTCATCCTTGCCGCCGGCAAGGGCACGCGTATGCAGTCTGCCTTGCCGAAGGTGCTGCACCGCGTCGCGGGTCGTCCGATGATCGACTACGTCCTCGACACGGCTGACACGCTGGCTCCACGCACGACAACCGTGGTGGTTGGTCACAAGGCCGAAGTGTTGAGAGCGGCGCTTCGTGCCCGCCCGGGCTTGGGCTTCGTGGTCCAGGAGCCACAGCAGGGAACCGCACACGCTCTCCTGACCACCGAATCGGCCCTCGCGGGTCAGACCGGCACCCTGGTGCTCTTGTCGGGCGACGTGCCACTGCTCTCCGCGCACACTCTGGCAACCCTGGTTGAGCAACACCGATTGGCCGCAGCCGCTGCGACGGTGGTGACGGCATTTGTCGATAACCCGCATGGGTACGGACGGATCGTCAGGCTCGAAACCGGGATCTCGCATATTGTTGAGGACGGAGATGCCACGCCAGCTCAACGGCAAATTCGGGAGATCAACTCGGGCATTTATGCGTTCGACCTGAACGGTTTGTTTGAATCGGTCCGGAGCATCGCGGCAGAGAACGCGCAGAGCGAATATTACTTGCCCGACCTGGTCGGAATTTATCGCAAACGCGGGCTCACGGTGGAAACCGTCACGGTGGCGAGCCCGCACGAGATCCAGGGCGTCAACAGCCGGTTGGAACTAGCGACGATGACCCGAGCCGTCAGACAGCACAAGAACGCCGAACTGATGGCCGCCGGGGTAACTCTGGACGACCCGGCGACAACATACGTCGACGGCGATGTCGTCGTCGGAACCGACACCGTCCTTCACCCGGGAGTTTCACTCGAGCGCGGCACGGTCGTCGGCAGCGGCTGTGAGATCCACAGCGGTGTGAGAATCGTGAGCTCCAGGATTGGCGACCATACGACTGTGCTCGATCACTGCGTCATCACCGACAGCGTCGTCGACGCGCATGCCGTCATCGGGCCGTTCGCCCACCTGCGCAACCAGGCGTCGGTCGGCGCGCGCGCCAAGGTCGGCAACTTCGTCGAGCTCAAGAAGACGCGGCTCGGAGACGGTTCGAAGTCGATGCACCTCGCCTACCTGGGTGACGCGGTGATCGGTTCGAACGTCAACATCGGGGCCGGCGTCATCACCTGCAACTACGACGGTACGCACAAGCGCACGACGACGATCGAAGACGGCGCGTTCATCGGCAGCGACACGCAGCTGATCGCGCCGATCACGGTGGGTGAGGGCGCCTACGTCGGCACCGGCACCACGGTTCGAGAGAACGTGCCGGCCGGATCGTTGGCCGTGAGCGCCGGGAAACAACGGAACATCGAAGGCTGGGTCGAGGGGAAGAAGAAGAGAACTTGAAAAGGATCTGAAGAATGTGCGGGATCATCGGATACATCGGGCCGAAGGACGTCGTTCCCGTCCTCATCAACGGGCTGCGAAAACTGGAATACCGCGGCTACGACTCGGCGGGCGTGGCGGTGGTGCGGGCAGGCCGGATCGACCTGCGCCGCAGCGCCGGAAAGCTGGCGAACCTCGAGCAGGCGATCGTCGATGATCCGATCACCGGCGACTACGGCGTCGGTCACACGCGATGGGCGACCCACGGCCGTCCGACCGAGGAGAACGCGCACCCGCACCGCGACTGCACCGGCCAGATCGTCGTCGTTCACAACGGCATCATAGAGAACTATCTCGATCTGAAGCTCGAGCTTCAGCGCCAGGGGCACACCTTCGTCACCGAGACCGACACCGAGATCGTTGCGCACCTCGTCGAGCTGGAGATGAAGGACGACGGGCTCGAGAACGCGGTCCGTCGGGCGCTGATGCTTATGCGCGGGCTGTTCGCGCTGGTGCTGATCTCGGCCGACGACCCGGAGAAGGTCGTCGCCGTCCGCAACGGCCCGCCGATCGTGGTCGGGCTCGGGGTGGACGAGTATTTCGTCGCGTCCGACATCCCGGCGATCCTCGCCCACACCCGCGACGTGGTGTTTCTCGGCGACGAGGAGATGGCGATCATCTCCCGCACCGGCGTCGAGTTCACCGACTTCTTCGGGCGGGCAGTGTCGAAGGCGACGCAGCGGGTGCTGTGGGACCCGATCATGGCGGAGAAAGCCGGCTACAAGCACTTCATGCTCAAGGAGATCTACGAGCAGCCGACCGCCGCGCGCGAAACGATCCTCGGCCGCGTCTCGCCGGACACCGGTAAGGTCTTCCTCGACGAGATGACAATCACCGAGAAGGAGCTGGGCGCGATCGAACGGGTCACCATTCTGGCGTGCGGAACATCCTGGCACGCTGCGTTGGTGGGGAAGTTCATGATCGAGCAGCTTGCCCGCATCCCGGTTGAGGTCGACTACGGCTCGGAGTACCGCTACCGCAATCCGATCGTGCCGCCGCGGACGCTCGCCATCGTGATCACGCAGTCCGGCGAGACCGCCGACACGCTGGCCGCACTCAGGGAGACCAAGCGCCACGGCGCCTGCAGCATCGCCATCTGCAACGTCGTCGGCAGCATGGCGACGCGAGAGACCGACGGAACGCTGTACACACACGCCGGGCCGGAGATCGGCGTCGCGTCGACCAAGGCCTTCACCTCGCAACTGGTGGCCCTGTATCTGCTCGGGCTGCGGCTCGGGCAGGTGCGGGGCGCGCTCTCCGTCGAGGCCTCGAAGCCTCACGTCGCGGCGCTGCTGCAGCTTCCGTTTCTGCTCGAGCAGGCGCTGAAGATCGCGCCGGAGATCGAACAGGTCGCCGCAGGGTTCCACGCCCGCACCGACTTCCTGTACCTGGGACGGGGGATCCACTACCCGATCGCGCTCGAAGGGGCCCTCAAGCTGAAGGAGATCTCCTACATCCACGCCGAAGGGTACCCGGCCGGGGAGATGAAGCATGGCCCGATTGCGTTGATCGACGAGCAGATGCCGGTGGTGGCGATCGCCCCGCACGATCATGTGTTCGAGAAGATGATCGGCAACATGCAGGAGGCGAAGGCACGCGGCGGGTCGGTGGTCGCGCTCACCACGCGCGGCGACAAGAAGCTGGCGTCGATTCTCGACCGATCGAAGGACTTCGTGATCGAGCTGCCCGCCGCGCCGGAGCTGCTGACGCCGATCATCATGGTGCTGCCGCTCCAGTTGCTCGCCTACGACATCGCCGTCCGCCGTGGCTGCGACGTCGATCAGCCGAGGAATCTCGCGAAGAGCGTCACGGTAGAATAGGGGGGCCCCGGATCCCAGCTCTCCATGCACTTCCTCGATACGCTCAATCCCGAACAGCGCGAAGCGGTTCTGCACACCACCGGCCCGCTGCTGATCCTTGCGGGAGCGGGATCCGGGAAGACGCGGGTCATCACCAGCCGGGTCGCCCATCTGGTCGGCGACGGTCACGCACAGCCGCCCGAAGTGCTCGCGGTCACGTTCACCAACAAGGCCGCGGACGAGATGCGGACGCGCGTCGAAACCCTGCTCGGCTCCGACTGCAGCCGCATGTGGGTGTCGACGTTCCATTCATTGTGCGCACGGTTGCTGCGGCGCGAGGCGCCGGCGATCGGCCTGTCGCGCGACTTCGTGATCTACGACTCCTCCGACCAGCTGGCGGTCGTGAAACAGGCGCTCAAGGCGCTGCAGATCGACGACAGCTTCGTCCAGCCTCGCGCGGCGCTGTCGCGCATCAGCAGCGCCAAGAACCGGATGGAAAGCGCCGAGAAGATGGCGGCGGGCGCCGGCGACAACCGCCGGGACGAGAGCATTGCCAAGGTCTACGCCCGCTATCTGAACGCGCTGAAGGAAGCCAGCGCGCTCGACTTCGACGATCTGCTGCTGAAGACGGTGGAGCTGTTCGAGACCGCGCCAACGGTCCGTTCGAAGTACGCGCAACAGTTCCGGTTCGTCATGGTTGACGAGTATCAGGACACGAACCGGCCGCAGTACCTGCTGATCCGGCGGCTGGCCGAGGTGCACCGCAACCTGTGCGTCGTTGGCGACCCCGACCAGTCGATCTACAAGTGGCGTGGCGCCGACCTCCGGAACATCCTCGACTTCGAGCACGACTTCGGCGACGCGAAGATCATCAAGCTCGAACGGAACTACCGGTCCACCCAGGTAATCCTCGACGCCGCATCGGCCGTGATCAGCCAGAACCGCAATCGCAAGGACAAGCATCTCTGGACCGACCGCACCGGCGGCGCGCGGATCGCCTATTTCCGGGGCGGTGACGAGCTCGAAGAGGCCGACTACATCACGCGCTCGGCCCGCGCCGGTCTTGCCGACGATGTCGAGGCGATGGTTGCGATTCTCTACCGCACGAATGCGCAGTCCCGAACGATTGAAGATGCGCTGATGCGCGAAGGGCTCGCCTACAAGATCGTCGGTGGCGTGCGATTCTACGAGCGCAAGGAGATCAAGGACGCGCTCGCGTACATGCGGCTGGTCATCAACCCGCACGACGACGTCAGCGTGCGCCGCGTCATCAATGTCCCGTCGCGAGGCATTGGCAAGGGGGTGATCGATGCGGTCGAGAAGATTCAGCTGACTGCCGGCCATGTCCACGACGACCTGCCGTTGCTGTCGGCCGGGCTCGCGCCGGCACAGACCGCGAACTCGCTCTGGTCGCGCATCGTGCGGGGCCTGGAGGATCGGGCGTTCACCGGACGCGCCGCCACGTCGCTGGCGGTGTTTCGCGACCTGATCGTCAGCCTGACGGGCGTCGCGCGTGAGGATTCGGTGTCCATCACCCTCGGCAAGATACTCGACCGCAGCGGGTATCTTCACGATCTGCGCGAGGACCGCAGCGAAGACGGGGAGGCACGGATTGAGAACCTGGCCGAGCTGGTGTCGGCCGCGCGCGAGTACGAAGGCCGCGAGGCTGAGCCGTCGCTCGGCGGGTTCGTCGACAGGCTCTCCCTGCTGTCGGATGTCGACGAGGAGCAGGGCGCTCGCGACGCACGCATATGGATGATGACGCTGCACAGCGCCAAGGGCCTCGAGTTCCCGACCGTGATTCTCGCCGGTCTCGAGGAGGGCCTGTTCCCGCACTCGCGATCGAGCAACGACGAGGAAGAGCTCGAGGAGGAGCGCCGGCTCTGCTACGTCGGGATGACGCGCGCACGCCAGCGCCTGGTGCTCACGGGCGCGGCGCGGCGCCGGATCTTCGGCGAGTATCAGTCGAGCGAGCCGTCGCGCTTCATCGACGAGGTGCCCCAGGAGTTGATCGACCGGATCGCGCCAACCTCCTCTTCGTCCTCATACCAGGGCAACTTTCCTCACTACCAGTTCCGGACCAATCCCTACGGCGGCGGACGGCGGGTGAAGGAAGCCGTGCCGGTGTACGCATACGAAGACGAGGATCAGTCCACCGGCATGTCGCTCCGCGCCGGCATGCGCGTCCGGCATCCGCAGTTCGGGGTGGGCAGCGTCGTCAGCGTCGAAGCCTTGACCGACGACACCAAGCTGGTTGTGCGCTTCAATCTGGTCGGCGTGAAGACGCTGCGCGCCAAGTTCGCGCGACTCGAGCCAGCGTGATCCGCCGCACACCAGCTCCGCCAGCGGCCCGGCGCGGCGTCTCGGGAACCGCGATTGCCTCGCTCCTGTTCGCGCTGCTCGCGGCCGGCATCGTCTATCGCTATTATCCGGACGACGAGCGGGACGTCAGGCGACACCTCGTGCATCTCGCCGAGGCGCTGTCGCTGACCGGCGCCGAGAACGAGGTGGCCCGCATGACGCGTGTCGCGGTGCTTCGTGAATATTTCGCGCCCGACGTCCGGGTCATCGCCGATGGCCACGAGATCGTTTCGCGCGACGCCGTGGTCGGGCTGCTCAGCGGGTGGCCGGCGCCAGCCGGAGGGTTCTCGGTCGATTACGCTGGCGAGACCATCGAGCTTTCCGAAGATCGATCGACCGCCCGGATCGGGCTGACCGCGAGGGTGGTCTCGAAGGACATCACGACCGGCGAGTCGGTCGTTGACGCCAGAGAGATGGCCCTCACCATGGCGAAGGTGCAGGGTGATTGGGTGATCACAACGGCGGAGACGCTGGACCGTCCGTGACGCCGGTCACGATCCACCCGTCGTAGATGGCAGGCGGCTCAGCTCCGCTGTCGCGACCGCGCCGCTGCAACCTGACCACGAACGGCTTCTGGACGGTCTCTCCGTCCGGCGTCCTGACGGTTGCATCGATCGCGACATCCTTCACCTGGAGGCCCCCCTCCGAGTGCTCGTCAGAGACACCCAGGATGGTGAAGGTGACGATGGTTCCGCGCTCCCGCGGCTCGAATACGAGGGTGGCGAACCGCGACAGCGCGGTCAGATCTCTGAGGCGCGACGCAGCGAAGAAGTCGCCGACGATCGTCTGTTCGGGGTGGACCGTGCAGGCATGGGCGGCGGCCGCCGCCACCAGCACGGTCGGGAAGCGCCTCGAGATCATTCCGTCGGCGTCGCCGGCGCGTCTGGAACCAGCGCGTCCTCGGCCTCTTTCTCGGCGAGCTTGGCGATTGAGACGACTTTGTCGTCCCGCTCGATGTCGATCAGCTTCACGCCCTGGGTGGCCCGTCCGATGGCCCGGACGTCGTCGGTCTGCATGCGGAGAATCATGCCCTGCTGCGTGATCAGCAGCACTTCGTCGCCACTCTGCACGTAGGCGACCCCGACGACCCGACCATTCCGGTCACTGGTGTTGATGTTGATGATGCCGACGCCGCCGCGGGTCTGCACCCGGTACTC
>WHSN01000208.1 GCA_009380045.1 Luteitalea sp. | reverse complement strand
TCGAGCACCACGGCCAGCACTTCTTCGAGCACGTTCGAGGTCCCGAGCGCCCGAAGTCCGGCGAGCAGCGCATTCATCTGCCGGAAATCGAACGAGCCGCTCAGTGAAGTGGCCGAGCCGTCGCTGACCCGGATCTCGGCCTGTCCAATCCGGATCCGGTCGCCGTGCTTCAGCCGGCATTCCTCGATCGGCGCGTCATTGACCATGGTGCCCAGGCGCGAGTTGCAGTCGCGGATGCGCCATTCATCGGCGACGCGGAGCAACTCCGCGTGACGGCGGGACACCCGGGCGTCTTTCAGCTGCAGATGGTTGTCGGATGCCCGGCCGATCGAGAACGGCGTCGCTTCGACGACCGCCGTACGGCTTCCCTGCCCATCGGCGACATGAAGGTGCAGCATGCGGTGCCGATCTTATCGCGATACGCGCCGACCGATGGTCCGCCCGGTCTCGTGGAGCGTCCTCGATGAATCGGACTCTGCGAGGTCAGCGCGCCCGGCGGCGATCGTCGTGACCGTCGCTGCTGAATCAGCCCGGACAGAGTCCTACGAACGCGTACCGGCCCTGCCCACCGGCGACTCCGCCAGCAGCGGAATGCCCGGGTGCTGGCGCTCGAAGTATTGCCGTTCCCATTCGGACGCGAAGAGCAGCACCAGCCGCTCCTCCCGATCCACCGCCCTCGTCGCGCTGCCGCCGGCGGCAGCCACGGCGGCGCGATCGGCGTCGGCGATCCACCGAGCGGCGGCATGGGGAGCCGGCTCGATTTCCACCGAAACGCCGTATTCGCCCTTCAGACGGCCGACGATGACGTCGAACTGCAACGCGCCGACGACCCCGGCGAGCGGCTCGCGCCGGCCGCTGGTCAGGTAGAACACCTGCATCAGGCCTTCTTCTTCGAGCTGCTTCAGGCCTTCGTCGAACTGCTTGTATCTGAGATCCTTCAGGCGCACGCGGCCGAAGTGCTCGGCCGGAAAACGGGGAATCTGCGGGAAGCGGACGGCTCGATCGGTGTATAACGTGTCGCCAATCAGGAACTGCCCGGGGTTCACCAGACCGATCACATCGCCGGCGTAGGCGACGTTCACCGTTTGCCGATCGCGTCCGAAGAACCGGAATGGCCGGGATGCCCGCAACGCCCGCCCGCCGCGGCTGTTGTACAGGATCATGTCCTTCTCGAATCGGCCCGAGCACACCCGCAGGAACGCGATGCGGTCGCGATGCCGCGGATCCATGTTCGCCTGAATCTTGAAGACGTAGGCCGTGAAGCGCGAATCGGCCGGCGCGACCAGCTCGCCTTCCTCCGTCTGACGGGGCTGCGGGCAGGGCGCCAGATCGATCAGCGCGCGGAGGAACGGCTCGAGTCCGAAGTTCGCGAGCGCGCTGCCGAAGAACACCGGCGTCTGACGTCCCTTCAGGTACTCCTCGGGATCGAACCGTGTGCCGGCGGTCTGAATCAGATCGAGCGCTTCGCGGACGCTGTCGCGGGCGCTCTCTCCGATCAGCTCGGCGACCCCGGGATCGTCGAGCGACGTCACCTCCACGGGAGCGCGGTACTGACCCTGCGCATAGCGTTCGTACATGAGGAGAGACTGCCCGTGAATGTCGAAGACCCCGCGAAACCGGTCGGCGCTGCCGATCGGCCAGTTCACGGGGGCCGCCGCAATACCGAGCGTGCCCTCGATGTCGTCGAGCAGCTCCACCGGGTCGCGGGCCGGCTGATCCAGCTTGTTGACGAAGGTCAGGATCGGCAGGTTGTGCGAGCGGCAGACTTGAAAAAGCTTGCGTGTCTGCTCCTCGACCCCTTTCGCCGCATCAATCACCATGACGACGCTGTCGGCGGCGAGCAGGGCACGATACGTGTCTTCGCTGAAGTCGCGATGGCCGGGAGTGTCGAGCAACGCCATGCGGTAGCCATCAAGCTCGAACTCGAGCGCGGCCGACGTCATGGAGATGCCGCGCTCCTGCTCCATCGCCATCCAGTCCGACACCGCGTGACGCCGATCCTTCCGGCCGCGCACCGCTCCAGCGAGATCGATGGCGCCCGCGTACAAGAGCAGCTTCTCGGTCAGCGTCGTCTTGCCGGCGTCCGGGTGGGAGATGATGGCGAACGTCCGGCGGCGATTCACCTCGCGAACGACTTCCGGATCGGCGGCGGCTCCAGCGTCGTGCTCGAGCGTCAAGGGGGGCCGGTCGGACATGTCTTGCGATCATCGTTCAAAGAACACCCGCGACTCAAGCCGCCGCCGCCCTGATGAATGGCGTTCCTCGTTCTGCGTGCTGCGATCCCGGCCCCGGAATCTCCCGCCTGGCCTGCTCTCCTCACGCTACCCGGACTTTGAGCCGAGGAGCTGCAGCGCCGACAACGCATCGACCCGGGCCCCGTTCACGCGGAGCGCCCAGTGCAGATGCGGCCCGGTGACGCGGCCGGTTGCCCCGACGAGGCCCACGACGCGGCCGACCGCAATCACGTCACCCTCGTGCACGTCGATGCGCGACAGGTGAGCGAGCATCGAGAACACCCCGAGACCGTGATCGATGATCACCGTGTTCCCGCTGAAGAAAAGGTCCCGCGCCACGACCACCCGTCCGGCATTGGGCGCACCGACCGGGGTCCCTGCCCCGCTGAGAAAGTCGGTGCCGGCGTGAGGCGCCCGCCGCTCGCCGTTGAAGACGCTCCTCGTGCCGAAGCGGCTGTTCGCCGGCTGCGGCACGGGACGGGCAAACGGCTCGGTCCAGAGCCGCTCGCGGGCGGACGCCGCATAAGCGGCGCCTACCAGGGCCGACTCGCGATTGATCCGTTCCAGCAGCGCCGGCGGAGGATTGACGAATTCGGGAGCGACGCGCAGGGTCCGGCTCGGAAAGGCCTTCGAGCGAACCCGAACCGGGCGCGTCCGCGTGATCAGCGTCCCGTTCACCCGCGCGTCCACCGTGAGCGTGTAGCTGCCGGGCCGCTGATCGAGATCGATGCCGACCAGCGCCTGCCATCGGCTCTTGCCGATCATGAACGCCTGGGCGGCGCGATTGAACAGGCGCACCCCCACCTCCGCCGCTCCTTCCGGCGCGGTGATCGTGACCACGAGCAGCTCGCCTGGCTGCAGCGCTCGCGCCTCGATTGCGACCTCGAGCGGCGCCGTGTCGGCGGTCACCCCTTGCCGCACTCCTCCGGCGAGGATCAGCGCGGCCAGCGCGGCGGCGACGAGAAATCGGAACCCCTTCACCGGAGCCTGTATATTACCGTCGATGATTCGTGTCACCGAAACGATCGCGATCCCAGACGACGAGGTCGAGGAGAGATTCGTGCGCGCGTCCGGCCCTGGCGGTCAGAATGTCAACAAGGTCTCGACTGCCGTGGAGCTGCGGTTCGACGTACCGGGCTCATCGCTCCCGTCCGACGTGAAACAGCGGCTGATGGCGCTCGGGGGAAAGCGTCTCACCGCGGACGGCGTCCTCATCATCGACAGCCGCGAACATCGCACGCAGGCGCAGAACCGCGAGGCCGGCCGGGTGCGGCTGGTTGCGCTGCTGCAACAGGCCGCCAGGCGGCCGCGGAAGCGTACCGCAACGACGCCGCGACCGGCGGCGCGGGAGAAGCGGCTGACCTCCAAGAAACGCCGCGGCGAAATAAAAGCGGCCCGGGGTCGGACAAGCGAAGACGAATAGTGCGAAACGAATGTGATGAAACGGCTCAGCTGGCGTCGATCTTCCTCGGCGCCGCATCGATCCGCGACCCGCTCGCCACCGCGGCGCTGCTTTTGCGTGCACCTCAGCCGTGATCCGCGTACTCGACGCGTCCCACGAAGCTCTCCTTGACCAGGCTCGCGAGCTGCTGGCCACCGTACGCGACGCGCTCACCGAATTCGGCGCAACCCCCGCGGACCAGACCGCTCTGGCCGGGTCGGTCCGCCAGCTCGACGAGCTGTTCCTCCTGGTGATCGTGGGCGAGTTCAACGCCGGCAAGAGCGCGTTCGTGAACGCGCTCCTCGGTCAACGCGTGCTGCAGGAGGGGGTGACTCCGACGACGGCGCAGATACAGGTGCTCAAATACAGCGACACAGTCACGCAGAGCACCGACGAGCACGGTGTGCACGTCGTAACGGCGCCGGTGGAGCTCTTGCGCGACGTGCACATCGTCGATACCCCGGGAACGAACGCAATCATCCGCGAACACGAACGGCTCACCACCGATTTCGTGCCGCGATCCGACCTGGTCCTCTTCATCACCTCGGCCGATCGGCCGTTCACTGAGACCGAGCGCCTGTTCCTTTCGACGATTCGAGACTGGGGCAAGAAGATCGTCATCATCGTCAACAAGGTGGACATCTTCAGCCGTTCGTCCGAGCTCGAAGAAGTCGTGGCATTCGTCAGGACCGCGGCGCGTGACCTGCTCGGGGTCACACCCGAGGTGATGCCCGTCAGCGCCCGCCTGGCTCAGCGTGCGAAGCAGGGCGAGCCAGCGTTGTGGGCCTCGAGCGGCTTCGAGCCTCTCGAACGACTGCTGCAGGAGACCCTCGACGCTCGAGGCCGGTTTCGCTTGAAGCTGGCCAACCCGCTCGGCGTCGGCAAGGCGCTCGCCGCGCGCTACAGCGCCATCGCCGCCGAGCGTCTCACCCTGATGCAGCACGACCTGCAGTTGCTGAGCGACATCGATCGTCAGCTCGCGGTGTACCGGGAGGACATGACGCGCGGCTTCGAGCTGCGGATGTCGGTCGTCGAGAGCGTGCTCGCCGAGATGGAAGCCCGGGGAGACCGTTTCTTCGAGGACACGCTTCGAATCGGGCGGGTGATGGATCTGCTCAATCGCGCCCGAGTACAGAGGGAATTCGAGGACAAGGTGGTCGCCGACGCCCCGATGCAGATAGAACGCCGCGTCAACGAGCTGATCGACTGGCTGGTCGATCAGGACTTCCGGCAGTGGCAGGCCGTGACCAGCAGGCTGTCGGAGCGGCAGCGCGAGCATGCCTCGCGCGTTCTGGGAGCGCCCGATGTCGGCAGCTTTCACAACGATCGATCCCGACTCATGGACTCGGTCGGCCGGGAAGCGCAGCGAGTGGTGGACACCTACGACAAGAGCCGCGAAGCCGAGGCGATCGCCGACCAGGCGCGCACGGCGGTGGCCGCCGCGGCTGCCGCGGGAGGCGCGGCGGTCGGTCTGGGAACCCTCGTCACGATCGCTGCCTCGACGGTGGCCGCCGATGTGACGGGGATCCTGCTGGCGAGCGTGGTTCTGGGGGTCGGGTTCCTGATCATCCCGGCGCGCCGCCGGCGGGCGAAGGCGACGCTCATTGAGAAAGTCGGCGCCTTGCGCGCCCGCCTGGGCAGCGCGCTCGGGTCGGAGTTCGAGCGTGCCCAGGAACAGAGCCGTCAACGGCTGGCGGAGGCGGTTGCGCCCTATGCCCGGTTCGTCCGCGCGGAAGAGCGGCGATGGAGCGATGCCCAGCGAACGTTGACGGCGCTCCGCGAGCGAACCTCAGCGTTCCTGGCTGACCTCGAATCGGCAGCGCGTCCCTGACGGTTGGCTAGACGGCTTTGGCGTTCGGAAGCCACTCGCCGCTGGGGGACTGCGTCACCCCCCCGCTGGCGTCCACCACCATGCCGGCGGCGACCTCGCCCTGGGCGATGACGATAGCTTTGTGGGTGCCGCCATCGATCCGGGAGGTGCACCCACGCATCAGCTGGGCCGCGCGCTGGGTGGCCAGAATGACGAACTCGAACTTACCGATATGGTTGGGACGACGAATCGAAAAATCCGCGGACACCGCAGCCCTCCCGGGAATGCTTTGGTGAGGGCTGTTGGCCAGAATGGCTGCAGGCTCAGAAAAGCCGAAGTCGAGTATACCCGGCTGCCGGGGGTTCAGCGGGGTTTTCGAGCCGCCTTCGCCGCCTTTACGTTCTGCGCCCGTGGGCCGCTGATCGCGTCCTCGAGCAGCTCGAACACGACCTTATCGCCGGGGTTGAGCTCCCAAAAGGCTCCGCGAACGTCGCTCTTGTGGAAAAAAATGTCCCGTCGTGCCGCCGTGATAATTCCACTGCCCTGACCCCGAATCATGAGCTTGATCCGGCCGTTGGTCACCTTGCCTGCATGAACCGGTCTGGCAGGAACCGCGCTCTTGCCACGCGAAAACTGGATCGCCATCAGCATTAGTGTATCGTACCTGTGGTAGACTCGGTGTTCCTGGAAGCTAGGCCCCCCGCTTTACCTGCACACGAGACCGACCGAGCCGTTTCATCTCGCTCCCTCATGCGTGTTCCGTTGAGCTCGAGCGATGACCGCTCGGGACTGGTTTCCATCAGCCGCCCGTACCCGGGCAGCATTCCTCTCGGGATGCAGGAGTCGAGAACGCAATGAATCGGAAGCTCTACGTTGGCAACCTTGCCTACGAAACGACGGAAGACGACCTTCAGACCCTCTTCGGCCAGGCCGGAGCCGTCGATACTGTGCGCGTGATGCGGGACATGGCCACCGGCCGCGCCCGCGGATTCGCGTTCGTCGAGATGGCATCGGAAGCCGACGCTCAGAAGGCCATCGACGCCATCCACGACAAACCGTTCGGCGGCCGCACGTTGACCGTCAATGAGGCGCGTCCTCAGCCCGCGCGATCGGGCGGCGGCTACGGCGGCGACGACCGGGGTGGTCCGCGACGCCGATCCGAGCCGCGCTGGTAATCATCGAGTCGCTGTTCCCGCCGCGCCATTGGCGCGGCGGACCTCTTTCTCGAACGAGTGCCCACACATGCCCGTGCGCAAGCCTCTGAAATCGGTCTCGCGTCGCCCGGTCCAGGTGCCGGTGCCTCAGGCGCTCCGGGCTGCACGCCGCGCGCTCGATCAGCAGACCGCGCGCGTCACCGAACTGGAGGGACGAATCCGCGAATTGACCGCTCGGCGCGAGCCAGCGGCGAACGCGCCAGTCCACGTGGCGTTGACCGACACCGCCATCTACTGGCGGCGCCGCCCGCTTCGATAGTCACTGCCGTCCGGGAACTTCCCGCCCGGCCCACCC
>WHSN01000207.1 GCA_009380045.1 Luteitalea sp. | reverse complement strand
GTGCCCTGGGCGACGCCGAACACGAAACCCGCACCTAGCGTCAGCACCGACGCCGGCACGAAAAGGACAGCCGCGGGGATGTAGGCGAGCCCGAACAGAACGGCGCCCCAAGGACCGGCGCCTTGCACCCAGTCAAGAAACGCGGCGATCGTGTCTCGGCCGAACATGAACCGGCGGCAAGTCTACAGCGCTTTCAGGCTCGCCGCAGCCGTCGGTTTCACGAAGGCACGAGGCGTGGTTCGCAGCTTCGTGATACACCGGGGTGACATGCCCTCCAGCAGACGCGAAGCGATGACCTCGAAGCACCGCGATGCGAATGATCAGGCGACGACCGCTTCCCCGATCCCGCGGTGGCTGTCCGCCTGCATCGTCGGCGGCACGTTTCTGACCCTCGCGCTCCTCGAGCGGCGTCGGCCGCTGCGCCGGCCGATCGAGCCGGGGTTGCCGCGCACCGGCCGGAATCTGGCGATGGCCACCATCGGCTCGATCGCCGTCGCTCTGGCCGAGACACCGATCGTGACGCGTGCCGCGGCGATGGTCGAGAGACGCCGGTGGGGTCTGGTGAAGAGGCTCCGGCTCCCTCCCTGGCTCGAGGTGTGCGCCGCCGTCGTCCTCATGGACTACTCGCTGTACCTATGGCACGTCCTCACACATCGCGTGCCGGCGCTATGGCGATTTCACGCCGTTCATCACATCGACCTCGACCTGGATGCGTCCACGGCGGTCCGGTTTCATTTCGGCGAGCTCGCGCTCTCGACACCGTGGCGGGTGGCACAGATCGTCACAATCGGCACGTCGCCGCTGGCGTTGTCGATCTGGCAGACGGCCCTGCTTGCCTCGATTCTGTTTCACCATTCGAATCTGGAGCTGCCGTTCGAGATCGAGCGACGTCTCAGCCGGACGATCGTCACCCCGCGGATGCATGGTATCCATCACTCGGTCTTGCGCCGCGAGATGGATTCCAACTGGTCGAGCGGGTTGTCGGTATGGGACCGGTTGCACCGCACGCTGAGGCTCAACGTACCGCAGATGGATATCACGATTGGCGTGTCCGGGTTTCAGAGCGTCAGCGACGTTGGCCTGGCCAGGATGCTGGCGTTGCCGTTCGACCCCGAGGTTCGGCTCGCGGCCGGCGACGAGGACCTGCCGGCGCGCCAGGACCCGGGGGTGCCGGCGACATTTCTCGTGCCGTAGTCACGCTCGTGCCCGATGGAGGTTTCGAACGCGAACCAGCTTGACAGTAGGAATCAACGCGTTCAGGATACGCCGACATACAAACAGCCGGGGTAGCAACCGGTCGGAGACCTTCGAGTGCGCAGGCGCACGAGCCGCGGGCGCCGCGATCTGGAATGGTGTCGATTTCCGAGCCCCGGGGCGGCGGCCTCATCCCTTTCAACCCGTGGAGGCAGCGATGGTAGAGAAGTCGGCCGGCCAGTTTGCGGCGCTCGTACGCGATTTTCGAAGACTGCTGCAGTTCTCAGCAGCCGCCCTCGTAGCGGTGCTCCTCGCATCCGCCGCGCCTCGCGGCCAGACATCCAGCGCGATTGAGGGGACGGTCCGGGATGAGTCCGGGGGCGTGATGCCCGGCGTCACGTTGACGTTGACCAGTCCGCAGCTGCAAGTGCCGCAGATGGTGCAGGTGAGCGACGCCGAGGGGTTCTACAGATTTTCCGACTTGCGCGTCGGCACCTATCGCGTGCAGACCGAGCTGGCCGGGTTTCAGAGCTTCGTCCGCGAAAACCTGCAGTTGGACAGTGGCTTCGTGGCCCGGTTGGATGTCGTCGTCAAGGTTGGCGCGCTGCAGGAAACGGTGACGGTGAGCGGCGCGAGCCCGGTCGTGGACGTCGTGACGACCCGCGGCGGCCAGACCCTCGCGACCGACCTGGCGACCAAGACACTGCCGATGCTCGGCCACCAGGCGGACATGGTGCGCCTGGTTCCAGGGCTGGAGGGCGGTGTCGGCGCCCGAGCCGCCAATCCGACCGGCATGGGACAGGGCTACAACTTCAGCATCACCGCCTACGGTCAGTCCGGCACGACGGCGTATCTCGAAGATTTCGAGATCCACCAGATCACCCAACCCGCGCTGACGAGCGCCACCGAGCAGATGGACGTGCGGTCGTACGGCAACGGTGCCCAGAACCACATGGCCGGCGTCGCCCTCAATTACATCTTTCCGTCCGGGGGCAACCAGTTTCACGGGAAGCTCGAGAGCTCATTTCTCGGTCGGGGCATGGTGTCGGACAACCTGACCGACGATCTGCGGGCGCAAGGCCTCACGGTTGGCGAAGTCACCAAGTATCACAGCGACAGCAACGCGTCGCTGGGCGGCCGCATCATTCCCAACAAGCTCTGGTTCTTTGGCGCCGGGCGGTGGCGCCAGGCGCGAAAGACCCAGGCCGGAACCGTCGCCAACGCCGGGCCGGACGGGCAGTACCTCACCGGGGACGAACCGGCGGCCTGGCTACCGTACAAGCAATACGGCGTGATGGGCAAGGGCTCGTTGCAGGTGTCGCCCAAGTATCAGATCGTCGGAATCTATTATCACGACAACGCCAAAAACGATGGGACCGCGGCGACCACCGGCGGCTTGCCCGCGAGCGCGCGGACGATTCCCTTCGAAGCCAGCACCACCTATGCGATTCCGGAGTTCTTCTGGAACGGACAATTTCGCGGCACGCCGCGGAACGACCTGTCCTACTACGTCGTCGCCGGGCGATCGCAGTTCGAGACGCAGTACTTCTTTGCGCCCGGGATCGATCCCCTGATTCCGACCCGCTACGACCGCAACTCGCAGCTCTTTACGGGTGGGATGATCTCGAACGGCACCTACATCGCGGCCGAGCGGACCGGCAAGACCGCCCACTGGATGGGGGCCGGCACGGTCACGTATGTCCCGACCGGCGGCGTGTTCCAGAGCCGACACACCATGAAGGCCGGCTACAAGATCATCGTCAAGGAGATCGGCCCGGAAGCTGTTCGCCACCGCGCCGGGGACTATCTGCTGATCTACGACCGGGGCGTGCCGACTGAAGTCTACATCTTCTCCCTGCCGGTGAAGCCGCGTAACCGCGACAACGTCAGCAGCCTGTTTGTCGAGGACTCGTGGCGCGCCGCCGATCGCGTTACGCTCAACCTCGGTCTGCGGGCGGAGCGATCGCGGTCGTTCGTCCCGCCGCAACGCCAGGAAGAGGGACAGTTCGTGGAGGCGCAGGACTACGCGAAAATCGAGGTCGGCGCCTGGACGACGTTCGCGCCGCGCCTCGCCGCCGCGTGGGACATCACCGGCAGTGGCAAGTCGGTGGTGAAGGCGAGCTGGGGCATCTACAACGACCTCATCTTCGGTGCCATCAACAGCTATGCCGAGAACCACAATCCGGTTACCGGCACCGTCCACGCCTACAGGTGGAGCGATCAGGATCGCAGCAACAACTACACCGACGGCGAAGTGAACCTGGACCTCAACGGGCCCGACTACCTCCGGCTGGTCACCGGCGGCAACACCTTGAGCCGGCTGCCGGATCTGGACTTCAAGGTCCCGCGCGGGACCGAGCTCGCCCTGTCGCTGGAGCACGAGATCATTCCCGGCATGGGCGGAAAGTTTCTGTTCATCCAGAAGAAGCGCTACGGGCCCCGCACGGACATCAATCCCGCCCGCCCGTACGACGCCTACAACATCCCGCTCCAGCGCCGCGACCCCGGACCGGACGGCAACATCAACACGCCGGATGACGGCCCGATGGTCACAATCTACGATTACGATCCGGCGTATCGAGGCAACGCGTTCGAGAAACAGCAGGCCGTCAACGAACCGGACGACCTGGCCGACACGGCAACGACCTTTGAAGGCTCGGTCGCCAAGCGCTTGTCCAACCGGTGGAGCGTGACGACATCGTATGGGGCCACCCATCAGGAGCAGTTGGGGTTCCCCCAGAATCCGAACACCGAGTATTACAATCTCACCGACAACTGGTCACACGCGTTTCGAGCCAATGGCAGCTACGAGCTCCCCTGGAGAGTCTCGCTCGGGACGAGCCTGAACGTCCTCAGCGGGTTCAAGACCACGCGCACCTACATCTTCCGGGCGGCCGATCCGCTCGGCGGCCCGCCGCTCAGGCAGCTGAGCACCGCGACCCTCCGACTCGAAGAGCCTGGGGCGACGAGGGGACCGGTGCGCAAGTACTGGGATGTGCGCGCGGGACGCGCGTTCTCCATCGGCAGCCACACGCTGGATCTCGCCGTGGACCTCTTGAACGTCATCAATGCCGCATCGATCGAAAACCTGAACGGCGCGTCCGGCCCCACGTTCGGGCAAGTCACACAGATCTCCGCGCCGCGCCTGGTGCGCGTCGGCGTCCAATACCGCTTCTGATCGATCGTCGGGGCCTGGTCATCGAACCAGGCCCCGACCCGTTGTCGATTCGGCTCTTTCGCTCCGCTGCACCATCATCGCCGACTCGGCGCCGGACGCTCGTGTCCAGTTCGCGCCGGGCCTGCCTTGATGGAAAAACCCCCAAATGCTCGGCCGACATGTGACGTTGCGCACCTGATCAGCCCGACGCGCCTCTGGAAGGAGAGGAACATGATGCCGAGAAGCCTGTTCGCCCTGCTCGTCGCCGTTGGCCTGCTCGCGCCGCCCGGATTCGCTCCGGCCTCCGCCCAGGGGAACACAGCCAATCGCCAGGCGGCGACAGGCGGGCTGAAGGATAAGTTCGTCGGCACCTGGACGCTGGTGAGCGTCGAGCAGCGGAACGCGAAGGGCGAGGTGATTCCCGCGGCGGCGAATGCGGCGCAGAACCGCACCGGGTACATCATCATCTACGATCCCGCGGGATTTCGGCCCGTTTTACGTTCACCAGTCCGACGGCTACGTCGTCCACGACCAGTTCGGATCGGTCGGCGCCGGACGCAACAGCCCGAGCCCGCAGCAGCGCTTCTATCGCTTCACCGGCAGCCGCCTGTTGCTGCAGCCGCCCGCGACCCACAACGCTGACGGGACGACAGCGCAGGGCACGATTACCTGGGAGCGTGTCGGCGGCGATCGCGGGACCCGGTAAGAACCTCCCGCGCGTGTGGAGGCCCTGTGGACGTTCCGCTCCTCATGTTTCGTGTGGGCAATCGCCGTTCTGATGCTGTAGTTCGACTGTCGCTGGTTCGAGGACCAGGGCGACGAGGCGTGATTTATGGCTGAGTTACATGGGTCGCCGTGTCTTCGCAACGCTTGGCCACGAGCCGCGAAGGCGTCGCGTTTTGCCCGCTGGCGAGGCGACGTTTCCCGCCGAAAACATCGAAAGTGACAACCGTAGTGATAGTAAAATGCACGGGAAGCTCTCCGGCGACATGCGAGCGTAGCCATCGGTCGCACGCGCCTGGTTCGGGAACGTGCGGCGTTCGGGTCTGCTGAAATGGCGCCACGCAGGAGAACCGGTAATGAGGAGGTATGAGATGAGGCGACGACTTCTCGAGTTGCTGGGTATAGCGGCGGTGATGATGGCCTTGGTCATGTTCCTGCAGTTGTCGGCTGCAGCTCAGGATTCGGCGCGGGGGACGACCGGGACGGCGGCGAGCGGGCCGGCCCCGAAGACCACGTGGGGCCATCCGGATCTCGAGGGAATCTGGCTCGACGAGTTCGCGACGCCGCTCGAACGGCCGGCCAAGTTCGCGAACAAGGAGTTCTTCACCGACGAGGAGCGCGCTGAACAGGATGCGGTCAGATCCGGCAACGTCGGCCGCAACCGCCGGGTGGAGCGCGGCAGCCAGCAGGACGTCGCCGGCGCCTATAACGCGGTGTTCACCTCCGCGAAGCCGACGGGTAAACGGACGTCGATGGTGGTCGAACCGGCAAATGGCCAGATCCCGGCGCTGACACCCGAGGCGCAGGAACGCAACCGGCGCGATCGCGAGTTCCGTCTGGCGCTCCTGCAGAACACCGAAACCTGCAAGAACAAGTCGCCGGCCTGCAACGGTGGCCAGTTCGGGCCACCCTCGCCGCGGTTCGCCGAAGTGGCGCCCTACTACAACACGCAGCGGATGAACCGTCACAACGGCCCCGAGGATCAGAGCCTCGGCGACCGCTGCATGTCGGGAGCGACACCGGACTTCAACGGGTTCAAGCGCATCGTCCAGGGGCCCGATTCCGTCGCCATCGGTATCGACACCGGCCAGGGCCAGGGATACCAGCGCATCGTATACCTGAGCGGAAACCATCCGCCGAGCAGCGTCCGCATGCGCCATGGCGACTCGCGCGGCCGCTTCGAAGGCAACACGCTGGTGGTCGAGACGACCAATTTCTCGCCGAAGTTCCCGTACCGCACGGCCGACGCCAACCGGAAGCTCGTCGAACGGATCACGCGCGTCGATGCAAACACGATGGAGTACGCGGCGACGATCACGGATCCGACGGTCTGGACCGCCCCCTGGACGGTGAAGCAGGAACTGACGATGCAACCGGACGAGCAGAATCGGATCTACTACGAACCGCGCTGCCATGAGGGGAACTACGGATTGCCGGCCCTGCTCATCGGCGCGCGGATGGACGAGAAAGCCTTCGCAGAAGGCCGCGGTCCCGATCCGAGATCGCAGGACACCGCCACCGACTTCGGTCCTGGCGGGGACGTGCAATAGGCGACAGTTTTTCCAGTTCGCCGCGAAGTCTTTTCGCCGGGCTGGACATGGGATCTCTGGACATGGGATCTGACGACAACAGCAGGAGGTTTACGCTTATGAGAGTCAAGCTGGCTATCGGGATCGCGGCGATCGGCGTGGGTCTGGCAGCTACCGCCGTGTCGGTGGTGGCGCATCACGCGTTCGCGGCGGAGTTCGACGCGAACAAGCCGGTCGAGTTCACCGGGACCGTCACCAAGATGGAGTGGGTCAATCCACACGTCTGGCTGCACATGAACGTGAAGAAGGCCGACGGCACCACCGAGACATGGGCGTTCGAGGCCGGGACCCCGAACGTGCTGTTCCGGCGCGGCTTCACCAAGCAGTCGCTGCTGCCCGGCACCGAAATCAAGGTGGACGGCTACCAGGCCAAGGACGGCACGCGTCGCGCGAACGGCCGCGACCTGACGTTCGCGGACGG
>WHSN01000163.1 GCA_009380045.1 Luteitalea sp. | reverse complement strand
TGGTGACGTCGGGCGGCTCGTCCCTGCAGTTGAACAGCAATGGCCGATCCAGCTACCGCGAGGCGGAGTTCGGCCTGCACTTCACGGGCTCACGCGGCATCGACCTGAACGTGTCCTACGTGCGATCGAAGGCGCGCGCCGACCTGAACGCTTTCACCACGTTCTTCGACTCGGCGCTCTGGCCGGTGGTCGGCCGCAACGCCCATGCCCCGGCGCGCACCGATACGCCCCATCGACTGCTGGCGCGCGGGCGGGCAATGCCAACCCCACGGTGGCTGTTTGTCGGTGTGCTCGACTGGCGCAGCGGTGTGCCCTATTCAGTCGTGGATCAGGCGCTCGACTTCGTCGGCACGCGCAATGACCGCCGATTTCCGTCCTACCTGCGCGTCGATCTCGGCGTCGAGCACCGGTTCAAGATCTTCAACACCCGGCCGTGGATCGGGGTGCGGGCCGACAACGCGCTCAGTTCGTTCCTGCCATCCGACGTGCAGGCGAACATTGCCTCGCCAGCCTTCGGCACGTTCTACAACTCGGAGTACCGGCAGTTCCGCATTCAGGTGCGGTTCGAGCGCTGACAGGGACCCTCAACCCTCGATCGAACAAGACGTCCATGTCCTTCGCCGGCCGCGCGCTTTCGTGAGGCTGACGGCTCCGGCGAAGGTGAAAACGCTGTAGAATCCGCACGACGGCAGCGAGCGTTGCCGTGTCCCGGATGTCCGGCATGGAGCCCGGAAAGGAGAGCCCGCGCGATGTTTCGTGTCATCACCTCGACGTCCGCAGCGGCCAGACTTGGCGCCGCCACGCGGTTCCTCCAGCACCGACCTCCATCCGCGGAAGTGATCATCGTCGGGGCGTCGCGGGGCGCGGCCGACGATCTGGTGCGGTCGGCGACGCGGCGGCTCGGGGCCACCTTCGGTCTCTGGCGATTCAGCCTCACTGAGCTGGCGGCCCGGTCAGCCGCACCGCATCTGGCCGAAACGACGCGCGCGCCCGTGAGCCAGGTGGCGGGCGAGGCCATCGCCACGCGCGCCGTGTTCGACGCGGTCGCGGCAAGCGAGCTCACCTACTTCAAGCCGGTCGCCGCCATGCCTGGCTTTCCGAAGGCCCTGGCTCGCACGATCGACGAGCTTCGCCTGTCCGGCGTCGCCGCCGATCGCCTGACGTCACTCGGTCCGGCCGGTGCGGACCTGGCCGTGCTGCTCACGCGTGTGGAGGAACAGCTCGATCGCGCCGCGGTGGACGATCGCGCGGCGCTGTTTCGCGCGGCCGCCGATGCGTGGGCCGGCGCCCATGTGCGATGGGCGGGTCTTCCCCTCGTGCTCCTCGATGTCACCGTCGAGTCGCGGGCGGAAGAAGCGTTCGTCGCGGCGATCGCCGGCGGTTCCTCCGACGTCCTCGCCACGGTCCCCGACGGCGACCATCGCGCGTGGGCTGCGCTGCAGCGGATTGGCAGCGGCCTCCAGGCCAGAACCGACGTCGGCGCCGACATCATCACTGACGACGCGCCGCTCGAATCGGATCTGTGGCACCTGCGGCGCTACGTCTTCACGAACGAGCGGCCGCCGGTCCGGGAGCAATGCGGCGACGTTCGGTTGTTCTCGGCTCCCGGCGAGGGGCGCGAGACGGTCGAGATCGTCCGGCGTGTGCTCGATGAAGCGGGCCGCGGGGTGCGCTTCGACGAGATGGCGGTGTTCCTGCGATCGCCCCAGCAGTATGTCGGTCTCCTCGAGCACGCGTGCGCGCGCGGCGGCGTACCGGGATACTTCGACCGCGGGACGCGCCGACCCGATCCGGCCGGGCGCGCCTTCGTGGCCCTGCTGTCGTGCGGCGTCGAAGGCCTGTCGGCGAAGCGGTTCGACGAGTACCTGTCGCTTGGCCAGGTGCCTCGCCAGTCGAATGGTGCGCACTCCGCATCCAGCACGCCGCACCTTCCCGTTTCTCCCGGCGACGAGCTGTTCGGCGGGCTCCGTGGCGAAGAGGCGACCGACGATCCGGCGTCGGCGACTGAGCCGGCGCCGCTCGTCGATTCTGACGAGGAAGCCATCGTCGCCGGAACCCTGCGCTCACCCTGGAAATGGGAGGAGCTCATCGTCGAGTCCGCGGTGGTCGGCGGCCGAACCCGGCATGACGGGAGCGCGCGGTGGCGTCGCCGGTTGAGCGGGCTCGCCGCCGACTACGAGTACCGGATCGCGGCGCTGAAGCGCGACGAGCCCGAGTCGGCCCGCATCCCGCGGTACGAACGCGATCTGCAGAACCTGGCGCATCTCCGCGCGTTCGCGCTGCCGATCGTGGAGGCCCTCGGGGAGTGGCCAGAGGCGGCGCTCTGGGGGGAATGGCTCGAACGATTTTCGGTCCTCGCGGAGCGCGCGCTCTCACGGCCGGCCCGGGTGCTGAAGACGCTCGCCGATCTGCGGCCGATGTCCGAGGTCGGCCCGGTCACCCTCGAGGAAGCACGCGACGTGCTGCACGATCGCCTGGTGACGCTCGACTGGGATCCGCCGGCGCGCCGGTATGGCCGGCTCTTCGTCGGCACCCCGCATCAGGCGCGGGGCCGATCGTTCCGGGTGGTGTTCGTGCCAGGCCTGGCCGAGCGTGTGGTGCCGCAACGGCCGCGTGAGGACCCGCTGCTGCTCGACGCGCGGCGGCGTGAGACCGACTCGCGATTGGTGTGCCAGGACGACCGGGGCGCAGCGGAACGGCTGCTCTTGAAGGTGGCGATCGGCGCCGCCGTCGAGCGGCTCTATCTGTCGTATCCGCGCATGGACGTCGGCGAGACACGGGCCCGCGTGCCTTCTTTCTACGCGCTTGACGTCATGCGCGCAGTCACCGGTCGCGTGCCGGACCACCGCGTCCTTGCCGCCGACGCGGCGGATGAGGCAGGCGCCAGCCTCGCCTGGCCGGCCCCACACGATCCAGATCGCGCGATCGACGATCTGGAGCACGACCTCGCGGTCTTGAAACCGTTGCTGGACTCGCGGTCGCCGTTGTCGGTGAAAGGGCACGCGCACTACCTGCTCGGGCTGAACGACGCACTTCGCCGGTCGGTGATCAGCCGGTGGGCGCGCGGCCGCGGGCAGTGGTCGCCGAGTGACGGCCTGATCAGGATCGGCGCCGGCGTCGCACCGGCAATTGCGGCGAACCGGCTGGGTGCTCGCGCGTTCTCCCTGTCGGCGCTCCAGCGCTTTTCCGTCTGCCCGTATCAGTTCCTGCTGGCGACGATCCACCGGCTGGAACCCTGGGACGAGCCGGAGCCGCTGGTCCGCATGGATCCGCTGACGCGGGGCAGCCTGTTTCACAGCGTGCAGGCCGGGTTCTATCGGACGCTGCAATCGCAGCAGGCGCTGCCGGTGACCCGCCACCGGCTGCCTCTGGCCATCAGCACGCTGCACCTGGTGCTGGATCGGGTGGCAGACGAGTATGCGGAACGGCTCGCGCCGGCGATCGATCGGGTCTGGCGCGACGAGATTGCCGAGATCCGCCGTGATCTCGAAATCTGGGTGCAGAAGCTGGTGGACGAGACCACCTGGGTGCCGGAGTATTTCGAGTTCAGCTTCGGGCTGAGCGATGAGGGACGCGACCCGAGGAGCGTGCGAGATCCGGTCACGATCGACGGCAGGTTCATCCTGCGCGGATCGGTGGACTTGATCGAGCGTCATGTGGACTCTGGCGCGCTGCGGGTGACCGATCACAAGACCGGCAGGAACCGCTCGACCCCGGAGCTCGTCGTCGGCAAGGGCGCGGTCCTGCAGCCGGTGCTGTACAGCGTCGCGGTGTCTCAGGCGTTGAACACCCCGGTCGTCCAGGGACGACTGTTCTACTGCACCACGGCCGGCGGCTATCTCGCGCATCCAATCGAGATCGACGAGGCCAATCGGCGGCAGGGCATCCAGGTGCTCGAGATCATCGATCGCGCGGTGGAGCAGGGGTTCCTGGTCGCCGCTCCCGATGACCGCGCCTGCGGCTGGTGCGACTTCAGGCCGGTGTGCGGGCCCCGCGAAGAAGAACGGATCAAAAGGAAAGCGCAGGACCGCCTGGCCGATCTTCACGCGCTCAGGGGGATGCGATGATCCCGCTGCCGCCGGGCGACGAGACAGCCCGCCGGTCGATCGCGCACGACCTCGATGACACCCTCGTGGTCGAGGCCGCCGCCGGCACCGGCAAGACCACCGAGCTGGTGAACCGCATCCTCCGCGTGCTTGCCACGGGCCGGGCCCGAATCGAGGAGATCGTCGCCGTCACCTTCACCGAGAAGGCGGCCGGCGAGCTCAAGCTGCGACTCCGTGAGCGGCTCGAACACGACCGCGCCCGCGCGACGGACGAAGGTGTTCGGCAACGGCTCGAGGGCGCACTCGAAAAACTGGAAGAGGCGCACGTCAACACGATTCACGGGTTCTGCGCCGAGCTGCTCCGAGAGCGGCCGGTGGAGGCCTGCGTCGACCCGCTGTTTGTCGTGCTGACGGAGGCGCAGGCGGCCCGCCTCTATGACCGGGCGTTCCACGGCTGGCTTCAGCACGCGCTGCGACGTCCAACCGACGGCGTGCGCCGCGCCCTGCGCCGGACCAGCGCCCCGGCATTCGGGGGCGAAGGCGATGGTCCTGTCGATCGTCTTCGAAGTGCGGGCCGCGCCCTCGCCGAATCGCGGGACTTTCCCACCGCCTGGTCCCGGCCGGCATTCGATCGCGAAGCCGGAATCGATCGCCTCGTCGCCGCGCTGCACCACCTGGCGGACCTCACCGAAGAGCCGTCCTGGTCGCACGACAACCTGTTCGTCGATACCGATTCGGTGAGGCGCCTGAGCCGGCAGATTCGTCTGGAACAATCGTTCGGCGGGCGTGATCTGGATGGGTGGGAGGCACGGCTGGTCGATCTCGTTCGCGATCGGGGGTTCTCGCGAATGCGCAAGGGCTCGGGACACAAGTTCGGTCCGGCGGCGAGCCGCGCCGAGGTGATCGCCGCCCGGGACGCGCTGTTTGCCGAGCTGCAGCAGTTCCGCCGGGACGCCGACGCCGATCTCGCCGCGGCGCTGCAGCAGGAGCTGAGGGCGCCGGCCGACCGGTATCAGGCGCTCAAGACCGCGTCGGGTGCGCTCGATTTCGCCGACCTCCTCTCGCGCGCACGCGACCTGATCAAATCGAATGCGACCGTGCGGCAGCACCTGCAGAACACGTTCGTCCGGATCTATGTGGACGAGTTCCAGGACACCGATCCGGTTCAGGCGGAGATTCTTCTGCTGCTGGCCGCCGACGACCACGACCAGACCGACGCGGCGAAGGTCGCACCCGCCCCAGGCAAACTGTTCATCGTTGGCGATCCGAAGCAGGCGATCTACCGGTTCCGCGGCACCGACGTCGCGACCTATCAACGCGTCAGCCGTCAAATCGAGGAGCACGGGGGCCGGCTGCTGCAGCTCACGACCAGCTACCGGAGCGTTCCCGGGATTCAGCGGTTCGTCAACGCCGCATTCTCATGCCAGATGAAGGCAGACGTTCGGACCCTGCAAGCCGACTACGTGCCGTTATCCGAGTCGCGCCCGTCGCTCGGATTGCAGCCGGCGCTGGTCGCGCTGCCGGTGCCGAAGCCTTACGCGATCCGCGGTCCACTGCGCGCGTCGGGCCGGGCCATCGAGCAATCCCTGCCCGACGTCGTCGGGGCGTTTGTTGCGTGGCTGGTCGACCCAAAGAACGGCTGGACCGTCGCCGAACGGGCGCCGGATGGCCCCGAGGCACAGGTGCCGATTCAGCCGCGTCACATCGCGCTGCTGTTCCGTCGCTTTGTCAGCTTCGGCGCCGACGTGACGCGGGCCTACACCGATGCCATCGAAGCGCGCGGCGTGCCGCACCTCCTGGTGGGCGGGAAGGCCTTTCACGGTCGGGAAGAGGTGGAGACCGTCCGCGCCGCCCTTGCCGCCATCGAGTGGCCCGACGACGAGCTCTCGGTCTTCGCGACCCTGAAGGGGGCGCTGTTCGCGATCGACGACGAGCATCTCCTCGAGTTCCGGCACCGCTTCGGCAGGGTCCATCCGTTTCGTATCCCGAAGGAGCTGGGCGGCAACTCCGGGCACGAGCTCGCCCTCACCGCGGAACCGACCACGCAGTTGATGCCGATCGCCGATGCGCTCCGGCTGTTGCAGCAGCTGCATCGAGCCCGAAATTACCGGCCGGTGGCCGATACCGTCACCCGGCTGCTCGCCGAGACTCGGGCGCACGTCGGCCTGATACTGCGGCCCGCGGGTGAGCAGGCGCTGGCGAACGTGCTTCACGTCGCCGAGCTCGCACGTCAGTACGAGGCAAGCGGGGGCATTTCGTTTCGCGGATTCATCGACGAGCTCCGCGCGGCGGCCGAGTCCGAAACCGCCGAAGCGCCGATCCTCGAGGAGAGCAGCGACGGCGTGCGACTGATGACCGTGCACAAGGCCAAGGGGCTCGAGTTCCCGGTCGTCATCCTGGCCGACCTCACCTGCCGCATCTCACGCGGTGACGCCAGCCGACACCTCGATCCGGAGCGTGGCCTGTGTGCGATGAAGATCGGCGGCTGGGCGCCGCACGAGCTCTATCAGCACGAAGCGGAGGAAGTTGCGCGCGATCACGCGGAAGGAGTGCGGCTGGCTTATGTGGCGGCGACCCGCGCGCGCGATCTGCTCGTCGTGCCGGCGCTCGGCGACGAGCCATGGGAGGGCGGATGGTTCAGTCCGCTCAACGCCGCACTTTACCCGGCGAGAGAGGTCCGACGGACGTCCCTTCGCGGACCGCGATGTCCCGCCTTCAAGTCCAAGGACTCGGTCGCCGCGCGGCCCGGCGACGAGCCGGCCGGAACCGCAACGGTCTGTCCCGGGCTCCATGCCTTTCCAGAAGGCTACGACGTGGTGTGGTGGGAGCCAGGACCGGGCGGAGGACTCGGCCTTGGCGAGAAGGCGCCATTCGGCGTTCGGCGTGAAGAGCTGATCGTCAAGGACATTCCCCGGAACGTGATCGCAGACGGCCGCACGCAATACGACCGGTGGCTTCTCGCTCGGACCGATGCGCGGGAGTCGGGCGCGTTGCCGTCGGCATTACTCGCCACTGTCAGCGACTGGGCTGCTGAACTTGGGCCCGACGCTGAGCTCGCGGCGCCTCTTTCCGAGGTGCTGACGATTGATCTGGCTGCCGGCGGCAGGACCTGGTCACAAGCCGGAGGGCCGGCGTTTGGTACCCTTGTTCACACGGTGCTCGCGCATGCGCCGCTCGGAGCGGACGCCGCGGAGATTCGGCGCGTGGCCGTTTTTCACGCACGGGTGCTCGGACGGAGCGAGGCGGATATGGAAGCGGCAATCGCCGCGGTTGGGCGGGTTTTCTCGCACGACATCGTCGGGCGAGCCCGCGCGGCGGCAGCCCGCCACGCCTGCCGGCGTGAGACCCCAATCACCTATACAACCGCCGATGGCAGGCTGATTGAAGGGGTCGTCGATCTCGCTTTCGAAGAGCAGGGCTGCTGGTATGTGGTCGACTACAAGACGGATCGGGACCCGATGTCCTCGAATGGCCTCTATCGGCGTCAAGTCGCGCTGTACGCGGAGGCGATCGCACGGGCGACCGGGCAACCGACATCGGCGGTTCTCATCCGGGTCTAGCGTCCCCGGAGCAGTACGAACGCACACGACGTTTTGCGCAGAACCCCTGGGGCCTCCCTGCTCGCTCAAAGTCACGACCTGGTTAAGCTAGGAGCGTGTCCGAGTAATCGTCTGTGACATGTCGATGATTCCGCTGCGCGCGGACGCGCCAACAGTACTTCTATGAGAGTTGTCGCTGTCAAGTTCGTTCCTTTTTCGTACGCCTTGGTGTTCTTCAGTCCCATCGAAGCAAACCTCCATCGAGGCCGCCGAGCAGGCCCCCCCAAGAGCGGGGCCCGCGCAGGCGGCCGAGCCACGAACGATCACGCACAGGCGCGTGGCGCACGCCGATCACCGACGAGAGCTGGCGGCTTCGTGTTCGCGGAGCCGATGGCTCCCGCGCCACTTCTATCCGTGCCGGTGGCGATGCCCCGGACACCAGAGACTTATTCGTGAAGCCTGGAAGCGAGCGCCCCTTCTACACTACGGTTCACAGGTGAACCCAGTACGACTTCACGGGCGCTCGCACCAGCTCGTTGGGCCGACGATCGGGCGTCGTGCCGTCAGACCTCCGCCGGTTTCAGCTGCGCGCCATCAGGGACCACACCGGTCTCCAGATAGCGCCAGAGCGCGATTAACAGTTTGCGCGCCAGTGCGACAATCCCAATCTTCCGGACGCGCTTCCCGCCGGCGCCAAATCGCTGCTGATACCAATGCGTCAGGGCGCTGTCCGGTTGGTGGCGGATCCAGCCCCACGCGAGTTGCACGATCACGCGACGGACATGCGCATTCCCCGCGCGCGTAATGCCTTGGTCGTAGTCGGTCTCGCCGCTTTGATACGGCGCCGGGACCAAGCCGACCAGGGCGCCGAGTTCGCGACGGTTCCGAATGCGACGCCAGCCGAAGATTTCTGTCGCCAGCACCGACGCGCCGATCGGTCCGATGGCCCGCATCGTCAAGAGCTGCGCGAGGGCGTGGCTCGTCGCCGGGGTCAGATGCTCCGGCCGCGTGAGTCGCAGCGCTTTCAGGTCGCGCATTTGTCCATCCACCTCCTGCAGCTGCGTCCACGTGCGAGTCAGTCGCTCCTGCAGGCCTGGAGGCAGCGGGGTGCCGTCCCAGAGATGGGCCGCGTCCAGCCGATGGAGAAACTTCGCATCGATCGGGAGCGACACGCCCTGCGTCGTCAGCAGGGACTTCAGTCGACTCACCAGCCGCGTGCGGTCCTGCGTCAACGCTTCCAAGGTCCGCGGGAAGTGGCGCGCATCTTCTTCGGCCACCGTGGGCACGCGTACGACGCGCCATGCGCGCCGGTCACCCAGGACATACCGCGCCAGCAAACTCAAAAGGCCCGCGAGATCGAGACGGTCGGTCTTCGCCCGTCTGGCTCGTCGATTGACTTCGATGCTCGAGGAATCGACGACGTAATTGGTGATCCCGTGCGCCTCCAGGTAACGATGCAACCAGAAGCCATCGCGACCGGCTTCGTAACAACTCATCACCGGCGAGTCAGGCGAGAGGCCGAGTCGCATCTTCGCTCGCTCAATCTCCGTCGCCAATGCGCCGACGGCGCCTGCCGGAATCTGTCGAATGCGCGGACGCTGCCCCATCCCTACCGTGAATCCCAGCTTCCACGATCGCTGGCCCAATTCGAACGCCAACAACAAGCCGCCAGTCGGTGCAGTAGACTCAGTCGGACGGGTCGTGGTGATCATCGTTACGCTCCTCCTTAATGAAACGTCACGATGAGCGTAACCGCCACGGCCCGTCTGTACACCGCTCTGCATAGCATCTACACTG
>WHSN01000085.1 GCA_009380045.1 Luteitalea sp. | reverse complement strand
TCGGAAGTTCGAAGAGCGTTGCGAAAGCGTGCTGCGTCGGTGTCCCGTCATGATGAGGGGAAAAACGCGGAAACCAGGTCCGACCGTCGTCCTTCGAGAACGACAGCAGCAGATCGGTTCCTTCCCTTCTCGGGTCGGTCACCGTCGTCCAGTGTGCCGCCAGCGTGCCATCCGACATCCGAATCACTGATGGGACGTCCGCGTAGTTGGTGACGAGCTTCCCCGATGTCACCATGACTGGTGCCGTCCAGCCGGAGGAAGAGCGTTCCGAAAACTTCAGCGTCGTCGTTCTCCGGTGCGTTCGAGCCAACTGAGAATCAGCCCGCGGCTGGAGATCGTCATTTGTGGCGACACACTGTTGCCGGATGAAGGAGACGACAACGGTTGGGGTGAAAGAGGCGTCGTTCGCCAATCCGCTCGGCCGCATCCCATCGCGACCATCATCGCGAACGCTGTCACAGTACATGTTGCGCGTTGTTTTTGCACTGACGTCACCGAGAAATGAACGTGAGAGAGCGAGACTGATTGATTGGTAGGGCACCACCAAGGGTATATGACGACGCAAACAATATCATGCGCGACCCCGTATCGTCCCACATTAAGCATGTCAAGCCGGAGGGCCCGCGACAAGGTCGGCTGGCGAGAGACGAGGCCGGCAGGGCGATGAATAGCGCTCACTTGGCCGAGGAGAGGATCAGGCTCTCGTACGCAACCTCACAACTCAACAGGTTCGGCATATTTAGTAAAGACACCTATCATCTTTCCCACGATGGTGGACCCGCACGCTGGATGCGACGAGACGCTCTGGGCCGCTCGCGAAATCGAAACGCGACCGCCGACGCCAAGCCAACCTTGAACGCTAGGCCCACCGCGTCGGCTACTAACTGGTGGCGATCGAGCAGATCCAGGCCACCTGATCGATCTTCAGAAATGAGCCCTGCGCGAGGAGCCACTTCATCTAATCTCTTTTGGGTGTCCGCCGAGGAACCCGCCACATCCGCTAATGTTTCCTATCCTCTACCTCTACTTCCGATTGTCAATCGGATGGATCATCGCGGGCAGCGATGCGCTCTCCGGCTCGTCCTGTCCGGCTGTTCTTGTCAAAACAGGTTGTTCATCGGCTGCGGTTTGAACAAGAATGCGCACAGCCCGTTCAAGGCCGGACGAACGTCGCCGGAATGCCGCAGAACGCACGTCCCGCTGTTTGCCCGTACGAGTCCTGTTGAGCGTTATGTGATGCCGCGAACGCAAGATCTCGTCGTGAGTGCGCACGCCGCGAAGCGGGTGCACCTTCTCATCCGGTCTGCTTGTGACGTGGAAGGAGGGTCAGATGTGTGATCGATCTCTCGCCTCGGCAAGTATCCTGACGCTCGGGCTGGTCTGGCTGGTGGCGGCGCCGCTCGCGGCCCAGACCGTCGCGCCAGGCCGCACGGAGTGGGGCCATCCGGACCTGCAGGGAACCTACACGAACAAGACCATCACGCCGTTCGAGCGGCCGAAAGAGTTTGCCGGGAAAGAATTCCTGACCGCGGCCGAAGCCGCCGCCCTGGAGCAGGCCAACCTCGCTGACGTCGCGGATCGGGACGAACGGACCCCCGACGATATCGTCGGCAACTACAATCAGCACTGGTTCGACCGGGGGACAACGGTCGTCGGGACCAGGCGAACGTCGATCATCGTCGATCCGCGCGACGGGAGACTGCCCTCCTTGACGCCCGCGGCGCAGAAGAAGGTCGCGTCACCGGCGGAGCTGCGACGATTGGACAAGGCCCGGAACGGGACCGGTCTGATCGATACCTGGGAAGACCTCGACCTGAACGACCGGTGCATCCTGTGGCCGAACGCCGGTCCGCCGATGCTCTCTTCTGCCTACAACAACAACTATCAGATTCTTCAGACGCCCGAATACGTTGCCATTGTCATCGAGATGATCCACGACGTCCGCATCATCCCGCTCGACGGCCGTCCCCACGTCGCGCCGGGGCTGCGTCCGTGGTTGGGCGACCCGCGTGGCCACTGGGAAGGCGACACGCTGGTTGTCGAAACCACCAATTTCTCCGACAAGATGGTGATCCGGGCGGCCAACAATACACGGCCGAGCGACGCGTTGCGCGTGATCGAACGCTTCAGGCGCGTCGATGCCGACACCATCGAGTACCGGTTCACGATCGAGGATCCGAAGACGTGGACGAAACCATGGACCGGAGAAATCCCGATGACCAGGATCGCCGAAAAGCTCTACGAGTACGCCTGTCACGAAGCGAATTACAGCCTGCCGACGATGCTCGCCGGCTCTCGCGCCCTCGAAGCCGGTCGGCGATAGGAAGCGTCGCGGCCGTTCGTGAGATTCTCTGCCGGCTGAACTGAATAGGCCAGAGACGTCCGCTCGAGGGACCTTGCTCCCTTGTGAGGGAGCGAACAACTGCACGCCCGAAAGCGAGGCGAAGCGCAAGGCGGGTCAACGAGTGGATTCGGACCGGCAAGGCGTACGACGCCGTCATCGATTTCGACCCGTCATTCGCGATCCGAAGAGCCCGACGAAGATGTTGCCGCAGCACGACTCGGGCGACCACCTCCACCCGAGTGAAGCCGGTTGTCAGGCGATGGCGAATGCCACGACCTCGAACTGTTCAGGGCTGGCGTCGCCGTTCTACCGCGTACGGCCAGTAAGTAGTGTCCTCGAGGGCGGGAGACGAGGCGTGCTGGCCTCACGCGCGGCGGGCCGTTGGTCGACTGGGTGCGAGGAAGGTTTACCGGTGATGCTGCCGGAGTCCTCAGGATCTCGCGGGTTACAGAAAATGAGGTCGAAATGGCAGGTCGGTTGCTGGTTTCCATCGCTGTCTTGGCGATCGGGGTGATGTCGATGCCTGTCGCAACGGCGAGGGGCCAGGCGAACCCGTCAGCATCCCGGGGCGGCGAAGTGCCCCGGACGGCCGATGGCCGTCCGGATCTGAATGGGTTGTGGGCCTATGAAACCCTGACGCCGCTGGAACGGCCTGATGAGCTTGCCGGCAAAGCGGTGCTCTCAGCCGCAGATGCCGCCGAGTTCGAAGCGCAGGTGGTCTGACATGCGGTGCCCGAACGCGGACTGCCCAGCTCGGAAAGGCGCGGCCCCAGCGGACCTGAACACCGACGAGTGGGGCCGTTCCGATATCTCGGAACGTCGAGGCTTCCGCGCCAATTGATCGTCGTCGGGGAGACACCCAGAGCCATATTGCGCAGCCGAGTGCCGTGTTGCGCAGGCGCACACGTTGCGGGATTCTCCTGCATGGCCCAGGTGTTCGTGCCCATGTTCGTGTGCCTGCTTGCAGCCATTGGCGGCGGTGTGCTGCTATGGCTGGCATGGCGCGGGGCCAACGCCGTCCGCGTGCGCGCGGCAGAGCGCCAATGTGCGGCATGGATGCGGAACGAAAGCCAACTAACGAAGGCGGCCATCGATGAGGCGGCGCGCCGCGCCCTGCACGATCTCGCCAGATTCAAGAAGTAGACGGCCCCGTCAACTCGGGCAACCGCCCCAGCCGTTTCACGTCCGTCTATCGCAAACGCCAGCGCCTCCACCCGCGATCTCATGGCGCTGCGCACAGACGGCCTGCAGCTCGAACGCTGCCAGCGAACGTTCGCGCCGGTGCGTCGCGATGACGCCGCGGGACGCGGCCAGGTCGGCAGCACGCATCGGCCGATGTGATGATTGCAGGCGATGCCGGGAGCAATGCTCTCGAGCGGCACATGATCATTTGCTTGACCGCCCTGCACGAGTTCGGTCATGCGCTCGGTCTCGAGCACAACGCCGATTTCGCGTACATCATGTACCAGTTCAGCCGGCCCGGCGATGGCGAGCGCTACTTCACGGGCTATCGCGCGCGTCTGCAATCAGCAGACGACATCGGCTCGGCGACCGCCACGGGCCTGTCGGCGAAGACATCGCCACGCTTCGCGCGTTGTACGACCGCTGACATCGAGCTGATTCCTAACAATTTGGAGGCGCCGCCCGGATTTGAACCGGGGACTCGTTGACCATGTCGGGGTCGAGCAGTGTTTTCCACTCCAGCCCGTTCGACGACTTCAAGGGCGCGCGCCAACTGACGCTGGGCGCTCCCTTCCATGCGCGTCGTTCCGGCTCGGTTGAGCGATCGTTTTCATCGTTCAGCCGCGACGGAGAATTACGAATCGATTTCGCCGGCCGCCAGAAGAAGTTCGTCGTAGAGCTGCGGGCTGAGGAAGAACGACGTGCGCAGAAGCGCATCGAGCTCTGGACGAATCGCCTTGATCAAACCCGCGTGCTTCGCTGCGAGGAACGTACCGAGAGTGCCAATCACATTCAAGTCGCTGTCCTCCGCCGAGCGCCGGGCCGGTAGATCGTCGAGGATGATCCAGTCGGCCCTGAGCTCGATGGCAAGCGCCAGTGCCTCCCGCTCACCGGCACCCAAGCGCCGGCGCAGCGAAGGCGCCGGCGGCAGGACGCTCGGCGCCTGTATTCGCAGCCAGGTCGGGAGGACCGGAATCGAAGGCACGATCTCACGAGCCACAGCCGGCGGAATGACGATCAATTCGAAGATGGCGGGCAGCAGGTCGAGTCGTTGAATCCTGGCGAGCGCGATCAGCGGGCTGGAATTTGAGACGACGGCCAATCAGAGCTTCTTGCTTGCGTCAAGCTCCCGCTGCAGATCCTCGCCATCGAGTTGGAAATATGGAATGCCGCGGTCGGAGGCCTGTCGAATGAACTGCTCACGTCCCAAGCCAAGCAGCTCGGCTGCTTTTCCGCTCGATACCTCTCCCTGGCGATAGAGTTCGAGCACGATAAGCTCGCGTGCCGCCTGTTTCACAGGGCGATGCAGCTCCTCGAGCAGATCAACAAGATCCTGATCGAGCTCGACTTGGATGGTTCCCATGTTTGCCTCGCGCAATTTTACACCCGAGGCAGCCCTTCACCGGATCACTGAATTACACGTCACATCGGCCAAGGTGGCCGCCGATCCGACCGGACGTCCTGGTCCCGACGGGTCGCGTTTCAGACGTCTGAACAGGCCCTCGTCAAGCGGGACGCGCGGACGAGCGAGGAGCGCCTCCTTGGTGTGCTCCAGGGCGGCTACGGCGTACTCACGGGACGGTCGGGAAATCGTCGAGAAACTCGGAAGGCGGCTGACCCGCTTCCAGGTAATTCAGCAACGTCGCAAGCGGCACACGGGCGCCGACGAATACGGGGTACCGCCCGTGATTTCCGGAGCGTTCTGAATGACGGGCTCGCTCTGCTTCATGCGGCTCCACCCCTGGTCGCTGCGACCACCTCACGCCAGTTGGTCGCAGCTTGGATCCGGGTCAGGACAAGGGCTTCGCGGGCGTAAGGGTACAAAAGGGGGGACAATCGCCAGAATCTGAGTTGTCCCCTTTAACGTGGCCGGATCAAGCCGCAATCGCCGACCTTGACGCGGCCGCCGCGCGAACAAGGCACCGCCAACCCATTTGCACCGCACACATGCGTGCGCTCGATCCCCGAAACGTCGGCGGCGCTTTGTGCCGCCGCGGGTCCCGCGCGGATGCTGGACGTCGCAACCGGGGCGAGCGACGCCATCTCGAAGCGCAAACCTGATGGGCACAATTTGGGCACAGTGACCCGTCGATCGACCCCTACGCCGATCTGTGAGCCTCTGATTCCTTAGGAAATTTGGAGGCGCCGCCCGGATTTGAACCGGGGGTGGAGGTTTTGCAGACCTCTGCCTTACCACTTGGCGACGGCGCCGATCGGGAGTCAAAAAGCAGAACGGCGGGTCGAGAAGACCCGCCTCCGTCTGCCGGCGAGAAAAATGGAGCGGGAAACGGGATTCGAACCCGCGACTTCGACCTTGGCAAGGTCGCACTCTACCACTGAGCTATTCCCGCCCGCCCGAAACCTTACCGTACCACACGGCCGCGCTGCCGTTCAACCTACAGCTTGGCGTTCCGCAACACCTGCGCCGCTTCCTCGGGCGCCGTCGGGTTGATGTAGAAGCCGGTCCCCCACTCGAAGCCGGCGGTCCGCGTGAGCTTCGGCATCACCTCCACGTGCCAGTGGTAGAAGTCGGTGGCCTGCTCGGAGAACGGGGAACTGTGGATCACCAGGTTGTAGGAGGGGCACTCCAGGGTGCGGTTCATCCGCTGCAGCACCGACTTCAGCATGCGCGCCAGGCTCTCGTAGACGTTGCGCGGCGCGTCCTCGAAGCGCGCCGCATGACTCCGCGGCAGCAGCCAGGTCTCGAACGGAAACCGCGGCGCGTACGGCGCCAACGCCACGATATCCGCATTCTCGTGAATGATCCGGCGGCCGGCGGCCACCTCCTGCCGAATGATGTCGCAGAAGACGCAGCGCTCCTTGGCCGAGAAATGGTGCTTGGCGCCCTCGACCTCCTCGCGGACGAAATCGGGCACGATCGGCAGCGCAATGAGCTGCGAATGGGTATGTTCGAGCGTCGCGCCCGCGGCGGCGCCATGGTTCTTGAACACCAGGATGTAGCGAAACCGCACGTCGCGCTTCAAGTCGAGAATGCGCTCCCGGAACGCCCACAGCACCCGCTCGACCTCCGGCTCGGACATCGTCGCCCACGTCTTGCCGTGATCGGGCGTCTCGATGACGACCTCGTGCGCGCCGATGCCGTTCATCCGGTCGAACAGCCCTTCTCCCTCGCGATCGAGGTTTCCCTCGACGTGCAGCGCGGGGAACTTGTTCGGCACCACCCGGAGGTCCCATCCGGGCGAGTTTGGCGCGCCGCCGTGATTGCGAAAGGCCAGCACCTCGGGCGGCGTCATGTCCTCGCGGCCGGCGCAGAAGGGACACAGTTCGACGCCGATGACCGCCGGTCGCTCGATGCGGAAATCACTCGGGCGTTTGCTCCGATCGGTGGAAATGATCACCCAGCGGCCCGTGACGGGATCTTTGCGGAGCTCAGGCACTACGTGACGTCGAACGCATTCTGGTAGATCTCGACCACCGGACCGCCTTTCCGAACATCGATTGACACCACGTCGAACCGGCAGGCGCAGCCGGTCAGGCGATGGCGCATCATGTATTCCTCCGCCACGCCGGCCATCCGCCGCCGCTTCAGGGCGGTCACCGCTTCCCCGCCACTCCCGAACTCGAGGCCATCGCGGGTCTTCACTTCCACGAACACCAGGGTCGGACCGTCTCGAGCCACGATGTCCAATTCTCCACCACGCCGACGGTAGCGCCGCGCAACAATAGCGTACCCCTGCCGCTCCAGTGCCTGGCAGGCGAGATCTTCGCCAATCTTACCGAGCGCCTGCCGATCCTGTGACATCTCCAGGCGCACCCAGCAATCCCCGGGCCAGGACGCCACAACCCACGACGCGATGCTGACGGATCCCCGATTCCTGTCCCAATCTGACTATCGCGACGACCGTCCCTCGACGTCGGTCAGCGTCTCGTCGAAGATCCGAATCGCGATCGCCGCCTGATCGCTCGTGAGCACCAGCGGCGGCGAGAAGCGGATCGCGTTCTTGCCGGCGCCAAGCACCAGAAGGCCGCGTTCGAATGCGCCATTCACCACGGCGTTCCGCTCCTCGATCGCCCGCTCCTTCGTCTGGCGGCTCCGAACCAGCTCCACGCCAACCATCAGACCGCGCCCGCGGACGTCGCCGATGAGCGGATGTCTGTCCATCAGCGCCACGAGCCCCTCCATCAGACGGGCGCCGACCTCGGCCGCATTGGCCACCAGCCTGTCCTTCAACAGCGCGATCGTGGCCAGCGCGGCGGCGCACGACACCGGGTTGCCGCCGAAGGTCGACGCATGCGCACCGGCAGGCCATGACATCAGATCGGCGCGGGCGGCCGCGACCCCCAGCGGCAGACCCGACGCGATTCCCTTGGCGATCGCCAGGATGTCCGGTTCAACGTCCGCGTGCTCGATCGCGAACATCTTCCCGGTGCGCCCCATGCCGGACTGGACTTCGTCGGCGACCAGCAGGATGCCGTGCTGGCGCGTCAACTCGCGGAGACGCTGGAGAAATCCGGTCGGGGCCACGACGTAGCCACCCTCGCCCTGGATCGGTTCGATGACCACGGCGGCCACTTCGTCGGGCGGCACCAGGTGCATGAACAGCTGCTGCTCGATGAAGTCGAGACAGGCCGCGCCGCACTCTTCGGGCGTCACACCGGTCGCCGAACGATAGACATCCGGGTACGGCGCATGAAACACACCGGACATGAACGGGCCGAAGCCGCGACGCTGGACCGGCTTGCTCGCGGTCAACGCCAGCGAGCCCATCGTGCGGCCATGGAACCCCCCGAAGAACGCGATGATGTTCGGACGGCCGGTCGCATACCGCGCCAGCTTGACGGCGGCCTCGACCGCCTCGGTGCCCGAGTTGCCGAAGAAGGAGCGCACCGCGCCGCCAATCGGCACGATCGACCGAATCTCTTCGGCGAGGCGCACCTGCGGCTCGTAATAGAAGTCGGTGCCCGACATGTGCAGGAACCGCTGCGCCTGCCCGACAATCGCCTCCACCACCCGCGGATGCGAATGGCCGGTCGAGTTCACGGCGATGCCGGCCGCGCAGTCGAGGAAGACGTTGCCGTCCACGTCCTCGACCATCGCGCCAGACGCGCGATCGATCACCAGCGGATACCCGCGGGTGTACGAGGGCGAGACGACCGCGGCGTCGCGGGCGATCAACGCCCTGGCGTTCGGCCCGGGAAGCGGTGTGCTGATGTCAGGCGTCTGCCGCATGGTCTTGGCGGTGTCGGACCCCGGCCTCATCCCGGGGGCTCTCCGGCGGACCTGGCGATCCGTCCTGCTCCTTCAGGGCGTCCGCTCGTCACCGGGGCTTGCTCTCCTTCGGCGCTACTTGCGCTTCCAGCGGGTGCCGGCCGGCGAATCCTCCAGCAGCACGCCGCGGGCGGCGAGGTCGTCCCGGATCCGGTCCGCGGCCGCGAAGTCGCGCCGACGCCGCGCCGCATGACGGTCCTCGATCAGCCGCTCGATCTCGTCAACGGGAACCGGCGGCTGCTGATCCTCCGCCCGGCGGAGCGAGAGGATGCCGAGCACGTCGTCGAACTCGTCGAACGCCTCGCGAATCCGCGGCAGGTCGCCGCAGCCGACTTCGCCGGCGTCGATCGCCGAGTTCAGCGCCTTCACGAACTCGAAGATCGCGCCGAGCGCCGCGGCGGTGTTCAGGTCGTCGCGCATCGCGTCGCCGAATGCCGTTCGCGCTTCCTGAACACGGGCGGCGATCGCCGGGTGCGAGCCGTCGGCCTTCACGTTCTCGGCGCGGACGAGGAAATCGGTGAGCCGGCGGAGCGACTCCTCGGCCGAGGTGAGGCTCGCCCAGGTGAAGTTCAGCTGCTTGCGATAGTGCGCCGACAGCAGCAGATAGCGCACCGCCGATGGCCGGAAGCCCCTGGTCACCACCTCCGGGATGGTGTGAGTGTTACCGAGGGACTTCGACATCTTCTGCTCGTCGACGATCAAGTACTCGACGTGCACCCAGAAACGGGCGAACGGCTTGCCGGTGGCGGCCTCGCTCTGGGCAATCTCGTTCTCGTGATGCGGGAAGATCAGGTCGATGCCGCCGGTGTGAATGTCGATCGGCGGCTCCCCGAGAATCCGCAGCGCCATCGCCGAGCATTCGAGATGCCAGCCCGGACGCCCCGGCGGGTCGACCACGTCCCAGGTCGGTTCACCCGGCCTGGTCGCCTTCCACAGCACGAAATCGCGCGCATCGTCCTTCGCGTAGGTGTCGGCGTCGACGCGGGCGCCGGGCTTCATGCCGTCGTGATCGAGGTGCGCGAGCTTGCCGTAGGCCGGCAGGGTCGAGATCTTGAAGTAGACGGAGCCGTCGCTGCGATAGGTATGCCCGTTGCGGTCGAGCGCGCCGACCAGCTCGCCCATCGCGGCGATGTTGGCGGCATCGGTCGCCCGCGGCGTCTCCTCGGCGTCCTCGAGACCGAGCGCGCGCGCGTCTTCACGGAAGGCCGCGATGTACTGGTCGGTGTACGAGCGCAGATCCATCCCGGCCTTCTGCGCGCCCAGAATCGTACGGTCGTCGACGTCGGTAAAGTTGATGACCTGGCGCACGTCGTAGCCGAGCAGGTGCCTGAGCGTGCGGCGAAGCACGTCGATGCAGACGAACGTCCGGAAGTTCCCGATGTGGCCGCGAGCGTACACGGTGAGCCCGCAGGTGTACATCCGGACCGTGTTCCCCGGGCCCGGCTCGAACAGTTCCTCGGTCCGGCTCAATGTATTGAACAGACGCATGGTCACGGTCGATCTGAAATTGGATGAGAGGCCCGGAAGAGGCGTCCACCATTGGACGAGACGACGATTTCGAGGGCTCCGTCCCGGATCGCAAACTGGACGTCGCACCGTCTCGAGCCGGCCGCAGTGGTCGCGGCCATGGCGAGCGCGCCATCCAGATCCGGTACGTCGTGCGGCCTGCAGCCGGCGTGTCGCAGCACCTGTGCCGCGAGATCGTCGAGGAGCGCCACCGACACATCGTGGCTCGAGAACTGGAGCGCAAAGTAGAACGGTTGACCTGGCACGTGTGCGAGATCTTATAGCGAAAGCCGATCGAACAGCACGCGCGCCCGGCCGCAGTCGGCGGCAATCTGCTGCTTCAGCGCGTCGAGTGAATCGAACGCGCGCTCATCGCGAAGCCGCTGCACGAAGCCGAGCCGCACCGAGGCGCCATACAGATCCCGGCTGAAATCGAAGATGTGGGTCTCGATCGACAGCCGCCCCGAATCCTCAACCGTCGGCCGCACGCCGATGTTGGTGACCGACGGCAGGACCACGCCGCCGATCGTCGCCGTCGTGGCATAGACACCCCTGGGCGGCAGCAGCTCGTTCTCGGTGCACAGGTTCGCGGTCGGAAAACCGATCGTCCGGCCGCGCTGATCACCCGGCACCACCTTGCCGTCGACGAAGTATTGGTGTCCGAGAAGCGCACCAGCCTCGTCAACGCGAGCTTCGCTGATCAGGCGCCGAATCCGCGTGCTGCTGACCACGAAATCCTTGTAGCGGACCGGGTCGATCTTCTCGGCCTTGAAGCCGTAACGCGCCCCGAGCGCCCGCAGCAGCGAGAAATTGCCGGCGCGATCGTGACCGAACAGGAAATTGGCTCCGACCCACACTTCCGAGACACGCAGCCAGTCCACGAGCACCGCACGAACGAACGTCTCCGGGTCCCACCGGGACAGTTCGGCGGTGAAGCGGACGATCGCAGCGCCCCGCACGCCCGCGCCCGCGATCGCCTCGAGCTTCTGCGCCGTCGTCATCAGCAGCGGCGGCGCCTTGTCGGGACGGACCACGCGCGGCGGATGGGGGTCGAAGGTCATGACGACCGAGGTGACGCCTCGTTCGCCCGCGACCCGGCAGAGGCGATCCAGGACCTTCCGGTGGCCGCGATGAACCCCGTCGAAGTTGCCCAGCGCCAGGACCGGCTGCTTCCAGCGCGGCGGCCGATGGTCGTCGGGAAAGTGGATGACATCCATGCTGAACGACGATCAACCGGGAACAACGCGTCGCACGCAGAGCCGGATTGCCCCGCGATCTCAGAGGACTCGACGTTCCCTGTCGGTGATCTCCAGAACCAGCCCATCATAGGCCAACTCGACACCAGGGGGCAGGCGGGCGCAGGTTTCGGCATGGGACAAGTCGTGGCAGATGTGGGTGAAGTACGCCCGCTCGGGCGCCAGGCGGGCGACCACCTCCACGGCCTCTCGCACACTGAAGTGCGTCGGGTGCGGCCGATCGCGCAGCGCGTCGAGCACCAGCGTCTGCACCCCGCTCAACAACGGCCACGACGGCCCGGGAATGCCGTTGCAGTCGGTGAGGTAGGCAAACGATCCGATGCGAAACCCCAGGATCTGACGCTCGCCGTGCATGAGCGGCACCGGCACGATCTCGACACCACCGAGACTGAACGGACCCACAATACGGCTCAACCCGATCTGTGGAATGCCGCCACCCATCGGCGTCGCCGCCGTGAAGATGTACGAAAAGGTCCGGCGCAAATCCGCCAGCGTGCGTTCGTCCGCATAGGCGGGAATCGGCTCGCGCTGGAGGTGATTGTAGCGGCGAACCTCGTCGAGCCCGAGGACGTGGTCGGCGTGGCTGTGGGTGAACAGGATCGCGTCCACCCGGCGGACGTCGTGCGCCAGAGCCTGCGCGCGAAGATCGGTGGAGGTGTCCACCAGGATCGTGCGAACGGCGCCGCCAACCCGCGACGCTCCGGCGTCGCTGGCGCCGGACAACTGGATCAGAATCGACGGGCGGAGGCGGCGGTCGCGCGGATCGGTGGAGCGGCAGACGCGGCAATCGCACCCGATCATCGGGACACCGTGCGACGTGCCGGTGCCGAGGAGCGTGACTCTAAGGTGCAATCAGCCGCTTTCCGTTCCCGTCCGCTGAGAGCTCGGCGAACCGCTGCCGCAGCTCGTGCAGCACCTGCTCGAGCACCTGCCGCTCCGGCGCCGTCAGGTTGCCGCGGGTCTTCTCGTCGAGCAGCGACAGGATCGCGATCATCTGCGACGCCCCCTCGAGGTTCGGTTCCTCCCGCTCGCCAGACGCCGGATCGGCCAGATCGCCGAAATGAATCGCGGCCGAACCGGCCAGCGAGAGCACGAAGGTGGTCAACGACAAGTCGGACATCAGGTAAATTTATCAAATGTCGAGTGCTGGCGACGAATTCACACGGCTGGTTGAGATCATGGCGACGCTGCGCGGCCGGGACGGTTGTCCGTGGGACCGAGAGCAGACCATCGCGTCGCTTCGGCCATACGTGCTCGAAGAAACCTACGAACTGCTCGAGGCGATCGATCGGCAGGACCACGAGGCTCTGTGCGAAGAGCTGGGAGACTTCCTCTTCGAAGCGGTGTTCATCGCGCAGCTCGAAAGCGAGTCCGGCTTCTTCGGCATCGCCGACGCCGTTCGTGGCGTGGCGGACAAGCTGGTACGGCGGCACCCGCATGTGTTCGCGCGCGACACCGGCGAGGCGGCGCTCGATACGGCGAATCAGGTGCGGGTGCGATGGGAGGAGATCAAGGCTGAGGAGCGCCGATCGCGGCCGACAGGCAAGACGCTGCTCGGCGGCATCCCGGTGACGCTCCCGGCGCTGCTGCGGGCGTCACAGATCGGTGCGCGCGCGACTTCCGTAGGGTTCGATTGGGCCGGTGCGGCAGCGGTCGTCGACAAGATGCAGGAGGAAGTTGACGAGATCCGCGAAGTGGTGTCGGCAGCCGGCGCCATCAGCCGGGACCGGGTCGAGGAAGAGATCGGCGATCTGCTCTTCGCCGTCGCCAACCTCTCGCGCAAGCTCGGGATCGAGCCCGAGAGCGCCCTGCGGAAGGCCAACGACAAGTTCACCGAACGGTTCACGACCCTCGAACGGCGTGTCGAGGAGTCGGGCCGCACGATGTCCGACATGACGCTCGAAGAGCTCGATGCCGAGTGGCGGCGGGTCAAGGAACGCCCCGCCAGATAATTCGCTTTCATCACGAAGCCACGACGGACACGAAGGGCACGCAGAGGCACACAAAGGACCGTTTTTATAAGACAACCCGACGGATCCCGTGCTTCAAGAGCGCCACATTGAAGTTGATAATGAGTTCAACGCGAGCACTGGTGATCCTCAGGTAGCTCACCGTCTGCGCGATGTGCACCGGATGAATTGCATCGACGCTCTTAATCTCCAGTACTACACGGTTGTCGACGAATAGATCTATCCGCTGGCTACACACGACTTCTCCGCGGTATCTGACACTAACGCTCTTTTCCTCTTCGAACAGCAGCCCGGCGCACCGCATCTCGATGCGGCACGCTCGTACGTACGTCGCCTCGTTGTAACCGGGTCCAAGGATACGGTGGACGGCAACAACAGCCGATACATCTCTGGACAAGCGACTCGAGATCCTTCGGCAAGACAGGCGCAACCCGGTTCAGAGTCATCCGTTTCCAACCCCTCTGTCGTTCGTGCCCGTCGTGTCCTTCGTGACTTCGTGATCGGCGGTTGTCCGCACGATGAGGGACCTCCGTCCGGTGAAGGTTCGCACTTCCAATGAAGTGCCGTCGGTCTCGACGGTCACGGCGCCATCTTCGTCCGTGCGGAAGACCTCGGCGCCGGCCTCGCGGTAGCGCCGGAGCACAGCCGGCGCGGGGTGCCCGAACGTATTGCTCCTGCCGACGCTCACGACGGCGACGCGCGGCGCGAGGGCGCGCACGAAGGAGGGGGCGCTCGACGTCAGACTGCCGTGGTGCGGCACCTTGACCACCCGGAGCGGCGACGCCGCGAACCGCGGCAGTATCACCTGCTCCACCTCACTGCCGATGTCGCCGGTCAGCACCACCGACACGTCCCGCCACAACAGCTCAATCACGATCGAGTCGTCGTTCCGCACTTCCTGGCGCTCCCAGTCCACCGGATCCGGATGGCGGACCGCAAGACGCACTCCGTCCACCACGGCCAGGTCGCCGGCTTGCACGGTGGACCAGCGGATTCGCCGCTGCGCGGCCTCGACCTGCAGTGTCCGAAGCGGCTCGAAGCGCGGCACTGGCACCCCTTCCCAGATGTCCCATGGCCGAAACTCGCGCGCCAGCGCCGCCGCGCCGCCAATGTGATCGGCGTCGCCGTGGGTGAGCACGATCGTGTCGAGCCGCCGCAGACCCTCATGCCGCAGGACCGGCGCGACCACGCGGTCGCCGATGTCGAAGGACGCGCCGCCCGGCCCGCCGGCGTCGACAGCCAGCGCGGAGCCGTTCGGGAAACGGACCAGCGCGGCGTCGCCTTGACCGACGTCGATGAAGGTGACGCGCAGGCGGGGGGCGCCGCGGAGGGCTGCGAGCGACACCGGTGCAGCGAGTATCCACAGCGCCGATGCGATCGCGGCCGTCACGGCGGCGCGCTCGAGATTCCCGACGATGCCGCGCGACCTCGAACGCTGGGGCTGCCGACGCCGCCATCGCCATGCGCTCCAGGCGGTGATCAGGGCGAGGTAATAGATCGCCAGCGTCGCGGCTGACGGTGGCGGCACCCTCCACGTGACGGCTGGCGCCCACTCGACGATCCCGGCGCTCCGGACCAGCCCCTCGGCGCCCGCATGCGCAATCCATCCTGCGGCCGCCGCCACGCTCCCGGAGACGACGAACAGCGGCAGGACCGCCATGCCGGCGACCTGCGCCACTGCCATGAGCGGTATGGCCGCAAGGTTCAGCAGCAGGCCAGCAAACGTCACCCGCGAGAAGAAGGCGGCGCCTACCGGCATCAGCACTGCTTCGGCCGCCGCCGACGCGGCCACGATCATGACGACCGGCGCCGCGGCACGAGGCAGGCGCCAGACTGGCAGTGCGGGCACGACGAGCAGGATGCCCACGGTGGCGCCGAACGTGAGGAGAAAGGCGGGATCCGAAATGGCGAGCGGGTCCAAGAGGATCAGAATGCCAGCGGCGAGCGACAGCGTGTTGAGCGGTGGTCCGCGCAGATCGAGCGCTCGCCCGGCCAAATAGATCACCGCCATCAGCGTCGCCCGATCGACCGACACACCACCACCGACCACGTAGCCGTACGCGACCAGGCCGGCAATCGCGCACACCATGGCGCCGCGGCCAAGGAGGCCGGCGACACGGAACAGCGTCAAGGTGAGCGCCGTGAGGATCGCGATGTTGCCACCAGAGATGGCGATCACGTGATAGGTTCCGGCCTCCTGCAGTCGGCGCTCCACCTCGTGCTCGAGCCCGCCGCGATCGCCGATGACAATCGCCGTCACGATGGCGGCGGATCGAAGGCTCCAGCGCCCGACTGCGTCCCGTATCGCCCGCCGGGCGAAGGCGCGGATTGACGCCGCTGCCTCCGATGCGCCATTCCCGGGCGCCGTCACCTCGACCAGAGCGCCGCTCTTCACCGCCCCCACCAGTGTCGTCCCGCGCCGGGCGAGCGCACGTTCGTGGTCCGGCACGCCCGGATCGAGGTAGCGGGAAGGCCGACGGAGCGTGGCGGTCGTGGCGATGCTCCGCCCGCGGCGCCACGCGTGCAGGTGATCGGGGGCCAGCACACCGCCGACGCTGAGAACGACGCCGCCACGCACCTGGCCGTCGCCCGTGCCGGGATGCCACCCGGCAGGCGCGGCGACGCCGGTGACGTTGAGGCTCAGAGACACGCCCGCACCGCCTGGCGCCGCGTCCTCGCGAAGAACGCCGGCCAGCGTGACGGTAGCCGAATCGTCCAGCGGCAACTGACGGCCGCGCAGCGCAGCCTGGCGCCGTTCGGCGCGCGCAACCGACTCGAAGACGGCCCGCAGGGTCGGCCGCCACGCCGCGTGCCACGCGTTCGACGCCAGCAGCGCTCCCCCGCTCGCGAACGCCGTCGCGAGGCTCGCGGCAAGCACCGCCGCCCGGCCGGCACGGAAGGCCATGACGGCGGCGGCGAACAACCCGATCAGCAGGGCGAAGAGCAACGCGTGCGGGACGCCGGGCCACTGCAGGCCCACTGCACATCCGGCGAGGAGACCGCTCGCTGGAATCGCCGCGACCACACGCACACAGCCAGCAACTGCAAACCTGCCGACAGACCCTCCTCACGAAGGCACGACGGTACGCGAGGGACACAAAGCTCTTTCTTGAAAAGAACTTAGTGGCCTTCGTGCTCGTCGCGTCTTCGTGATGAGGCTGCAGGGATATGAAGAGATTGCCTTCGGTCTAGGCTTTCCCAGCGGCAATTCCTGCGTGGTAGTCCTGGAGCGCGCGGACGACGACGCCCTGTTGGCGCATGGCGCGGATCGCGCTCACGGCCGCGGCGGCGCCGGTGAGCGTGGTGATGCACGGCACGTCGTGCATCATCGCGGCGCGGCGCACCGCGCGATCGTCGAAGAACGACTCCCGGCCGAGCGGCGTGTTGACGATCAGGTGGACCGTGCCATTGACGATTTCGTCGGCGATGTTCGGCCGGCCTTCGTTCACCTTGAACACCACGTCCACGCTCAGGCCGTAGGCCCGGAGGTATGCGGCGGTGCCGCGCGTGCCGACGATCCTGAATCCGAGCTCGGCCAGGTCCCGCGCGATTGGCACCAGGTTCGCCTTGTCGTCGTTGTTGACGCTGACGAACGCGGTTCCGGCCTGCGGCAGGCGCTGTCCGACCGACAGCTGCGCCTTGGAGAAGGCGACGCCGAAACTCGAGGAGCCGCCCATCACCTCGCCGGTCGATTTCATTTCAGGTCCAAGAATGGTGTCGACACCCGGGAAGCGGACGAACGGGAAGACCGGGCTCTTCACGAACACGCCAGCCACCTCGAGATCGCTCGTCAGCCCCAGCTCCGCGAGCGTGCGCC
>WHSN01000164.1 GCA_009380045.1 Luteitalea sp. | reverse complement strand
GCCGCCGCCGACGCCGACCATCACTTTGTCTTTCACGATGAGCGGCGCCATCGTGATCGAGTACGCCTGCTTCACGTCGGCCACCGTGATGTTCCAGATCGGCCGGCCGTTCTTCGCGTCGATCGCGATCAGATGACCGTCGAGCGTGCCCATGAACAGCGTGTCGCCGAGCATGGCGACGCCGCGGTTGTTCGAGCCGCAGCACACCCGCGCGTCGGGAGACGGCGTCCACCGATACAGCCAGAACATCCGTCCGGTCTTCGCATCCACGGCCATTACGTCGTTGGGCCGCTGGGTGAGGTACATGATGCCGTCGACCACGAGCGGATTCGACTGCCACGCCCCGAAGACCTGGTTCTGCAGCACCCATTTCTGTTCGAGGTTGGTGACGTTCGCCGGGGTGATCTCGGTCAACGTGCTGTAACGCTGGCTGGCGTAGGTGCCGCCATAGGTGAGCCAGTTGCGCGGCTCGGCAGCGGCGTTGAGAAGGCGATCGTAGGTCACCTGCGCGTCGAGCTGGTATGACGCGAGCAGGACCAGCAGCGGCACGAACAGCCGCAGGGCGCGGCGGGCGAGCATTGCCATCACAGCCCCTTCATCGACAGGAGATACGCCAGCAGATCAGCCTGCTCGTCGGCGGTCAGCGTCACGGCAAACGACGGCATCGGCGACGAAGCCGCCACTTCGAGCTCGCGCAGGTCGGCCTTGTTCAGCGACACCAGCTGTTCCTGCTCGTCGATCAGCTGCACCGTGAAGGTGTCTTCGTTCAGGCGGCGTCCGCGAATCGTCCGGCCGTCGCGAGTCACCGCCCGCACCGGCCGGTTGATCGGCAACATCGCCGACGTCGGATCCAGGAGCGATCGCTGAAGCGCCGCCGGCGTCCGGATCGCGCCGATGTCGCTCAAATCCGGCGCCACGCGCGGTCCGTTACCGTTCACCCGATGGCAGGTGCCGCACTGTCCTTTCCCCTCGAAGACGGCCCGGCCCTTGCCCGCGTGCCCCACCTTCACCGCGGTGCCGCTGACGTCGAACCCCGCCCGGATGAACGCGACCAGGCCGTCGACCTCGGACGATTGAAATCTGAAGCCAGGCATCCCGGCCGTTGGAATTCCGCTGGCAATCACCGCGGCGATGTCCTCGTCGGACACGGCGCGGCGGAACTGTCCCCGGCGGAGATCGACGCCTGCCACCGTCTCACCATTGGTGCCGTGGCACAGGGCGCACTGGCCGGCGTAGAGGCGCGATCCGGTCTCGATGTCCGCGGCGCTGTACTGGCCAGGATGGTCCTGCGCCGCGCCCTGCGCGGACAGCGCTCCATCGACACCGGTGAGCGCGAAGATGAGACCGAGGAGCGCTCGGACGTATCTGGGAGATCGACTCATGCGGGCTGTTGTACTTAAATCGGGCGCACCTGTCCAACACGGAATCACACACGCGGATCACGAGCCGCAACGGTCAGCCGCCCGGCCGCGATGCACGAAACCATGAATGGTCGGCGTCCTGCGTCACCTAGACGGCCCGCGCCGCCGCCGCCAGGTCGCTGGCGCTCGCCAGCGCCTCCACCTTCCAGCACAGGTCCAGAAGCCTCCGGCCCTGTGCCGCCGGCAGGACGCCGTCGAGCAGATCCGTGAACTTGGCTTCCAGATCGGCGTCGCTCATCGGCCGCTCGAGACTGCCGACGACATGGTCGATCTGCTTGCGCAGCATCCGGCCGTCGTTCAGGACGATCGTGGCGCGCACCTGTTGTTCCGCGATCGCCGGATCGATGGTGGCGGTCACCCCGGTCGCGCAAGGCCACGATCTGCGGATCCCTGGCATTCTGGTCGCTGAAATCGCGCATGCCGGCAGCGCCGCGGACGACCGCCAGCGCGGCGGCGAAGTAGACGCTGAACTTGGCCTCGAGCCCGGTCCGTGGGGTCTTCTTGCCGGTCAGTTCGAGCACCAGCGGATGGACGCCGAGGTCGATCCGATCGATCTGGTCAGCGGTGAGCCGATGCTCGTTTCGCAACTGGATGCAGGCGTCGATCGCGGGATGGATCACGATGCCGCATGCAAACGGCTTGTAGGTGTTCAGGGCGATTTCGTAGCTGCGCCCGTGGTTGTCGGTAATCTGGCCGAAGTCCTGGCTCGTGCTCAGCACGTTCGCCCAGCCGCTCCGACCCTCAATCCCGACCTCGGTGCTCGTGAAGTTCCGTGACGCGAGAAGCGCCGCCGTCAGCCCGTTCTGCGCCGCGCGGCCGGGATGGAAGCTCTTGGTCATCGATCCGAACATCTCGCGCAACCCCACTGGCTGCGTAGCCGCCAACCCGAACGCCCAGGTCAGCTGGGGCGCCGTGAGGCCGAGCAGCTTGCCACAGGCGGCGGCGGCGCCGAACACTCCCGCCGTGCCGGTGATGTGCCACCCACGATCGTAATGCGCCGGATACACCGCATTCCCGATCCGGCATTCGACCTCGATCCCGAGCACCATCGCGTTCAGGAACTCCCGTCCGGACACGGGCCGGTACTCTGACAGCGCGAGGATCGCCGGCACCACCGGTCCTGCGGGATGGATCACTGTTTTCAGATGGGTGTCGTCGAAGTCGAACACGTGCGAGCTCATGCCGTTCATGAGCGAGGCGTTCAGGATGTCGATTCTCTCCCGACGACCGAGCACCGCCGCCTGGGGAGGTCCGCAGAACGGGGCCAGCGCGGCCAGCGCGGCATCGAGCGTCTCGTGACGTGAGCCGCCGACCGCACAACCCATCCAGTTGACGAGCGTCCGCTGCGCCTCCTTCCGGACCGCCGCGGGAAGCTCGTCGTAGGTCGCGGCGACGACATACGACGCCAACCGGCGTGTCACATCCGGGACAACCGCCGGCTCGGTCGATTGCGCTCCGGTCTGCGCCTGCCCAGCGGGCCTCGCGACGGTCAGGCCGCCAAGACCCGCCAGCGAGAGACCGATGAAGTGACGGCGATCGGTGTGCATGGACATGCCTGGCGCCCTGTTCTCCCCGTGCGACCCGTATCCGGTGCCGCTGACCCAGAAATAATGCCCCGAAATCTCCTCAGCCACACGGAAAACCGCGACTCTGACCCCCTGTGACCTGCCGATCCGGTGAGGTTCGCCCCCGCACGCGATGGCTTCACCGCTCGCGCCGGACCGTCACCTTCTTGCCGCGAATCGTCGCCGCCTTCAGCGCCTCGACGATCCCGTCGGCGAGCGTGTCCGGAACCTCGATCAGCGAGAAGCGATCGGCGATCTCGATCGCGCCGAGCAGGCGGGACTCCACCGCGGCCTCGCCCGTGATCGCCCCAACCAGGTCTCCCGGACGGATGCCGGCCTGACGGCCGGCGCCGATGAAGAGACGCACCGTTGGACCCTCTGCCCGGCTGGACCTTCGCTGCCGTGAGGCGGGCCGCTTGTCGCCAGCCGGTCCGCCGGCCGTGCGCCGGTCGGGGGCGCTCGCGTGGACGATGGCCGCGGGGATCTCGCGGTCGTCTCCATTGCCGGCGACGGCGGCGTGCGCCAGCTTCACCGCCGCCGCGGCGACATCGACGATGTCGAACTCCTCGGTCAGCGCTTCCACGACCACCTTGACGTGATCGAAGTCGCCAGCGAGCAGCGCCTCCCGGAGCGTCGCCCGCGTCACGTCGAGCTGTCGTCGGCGCAGGTCGGCCACGGTCGGCACCGTCGCCACCTCGATCTTCGTCCTGGTGAAGTTCTCGATCGCCCGCAGCAGCCGATGTTCGCGTGGCTCGGCCAGCGTGATCGCGGTTCCGGTCCGGCCGGCGCGGCCGGTGCGCCCAATCCGGTGCAGGTACACCTCGGGCGAGGCCGGCACATCGTAGTTCACGACGTGCGAGAGATGCTCGATATCCAGCCCGCGCGCCGCAACGTCGGTGGCTACGAGCAGATCGGCCTTCTGGGCGCGAAACAGCCCCATCACGCGGTCGCGTTCCCGCTGCTGCATGCCGCCGTGCAGCGCCTGCGTGCGGCGGCCATGCGCATTGAGCGTCTCGACGAGCGATTCCACCTCGAGCCTGGTACGGCAGAACACCAGCGCGGCCACCGGATCTTCGACGTCGAGGACGCGGCCGAGCGTCGCCGGCTTGTGCGCCCGCGCCACCACGTACGCCACCTGCCGAACCCGCGGCACTTTGCCGGCGGCGGTCTTCTCGCGGGCAATCGTCACGCGCGCCGGGTTCTTCAGATGCCGCTCGGCAATGGAGAGAATCCGCGCCGGCATCGTCGCCGAGAACAGCGCCGTCTGGCGATTCTCCGGCGTCGCCTTCAGGATCGCGTCCAGATCGTCCGCGAACCCCATGTCGAGCATCTCGTCGGCTTCGTCGAGAACCAGCATGCGCAGGGAGTCGAGGCGCAGCGATTCCCGGCGAATGTGATCGAGCGCGCGACCGGGCGTCGCGACGACGACGTGTGCGCCGCGTTCGAGCGCCCGTACCTGTTGGTACATCGGCGCGCCGCCGTACAGCGGCAGCACGGTGCTGCCGACCCTCTTGGCGTATTTGTGGATCGCTTCCGCAACCTGCATTGCCAGCTCACGTGTCGGCACGAGCACCAGTCCGCACGTCTCGCGCGGCTTCGGCCGGGCCTGCGAGATGCGCTGGAGCATCGGCAACGCGAACGCTGCGGTTTTGCCGGTGCCCGTGGCCGCCTGGCCGAGGAGATCGCGGCCCTGGAGCAGCAGCGGAATCGCTTCGCGCTGCACCGGCGTCGGCTCCTCATAGCCGAGGGCCGAGACGGCGTCGGCAAGCTCGGTCTGGAGCCCGAGTTTGTGGAACGCAGAGGCGGAAGTGGTTGTGGTTGTGGTTGTACTGGCGGTCATCATGGTCTCGAGGAGAAACCCTCAGCGTACCTCACATTTACTGTCGCGCTCGGTGCCAGATGTCCAGATGTACTGTGTGGTCCTTGCTTCGGATGGGTTCCGGAGGCACGACGGGCCCCTTCGTGGCGTTGTGCCGATGTCAAGGATGAGTTAAGCTGACGCGTCCCCACGTTGTCACTGAAACACACAGCCGGACCGTTTGTGGAGGCGCACGTGTCTTCGTACGTCGCAACAGACTTCGGCGATACTCTCGCCGCCCGCATCGCGGCCGAGCATCGAGCCATCGCCGGCCGATGGCTGCAACGGCTCACAGAGCTCGTCCCGGTCGACAAGAACGAGGTGTTCCCGACCGAGGCGCTCCTCGACCAGATCCCCGAGCTGATCCGCGAGATGGCGCGCTACCTTCGCGCGCCCGAAGAACAGGCCATTGCGGCGAACACGGCCGTGATTGCGAAGGCGCAAGAGCTCGGGCAGCTCCGGCACTCGCAGCGGGCCTCCGTTCATCAGGTGACGCAGGAGTACAGGATACTGGGCAGCATCCTTACCACGTTCGTGCGCGAGGAAACCGAGCGCATCACGCTTCAGGTGAGCCCCTCGGAGTGCATTCGTGTGCTGCAGCGCCTGAATGACTGCGTCGGCCTTCTGCTCCAGACCACCCTGGATACCTTCGTCGGACAGTACCTCGGGGAGGTCGAGCAGCACGCCAAGCGGCTCGAGTCATTCAATCGCCTGATCAGCCACGAGCTTCGGCAGCCGCTCGGCACCCTGCAGTACGCGGTGGCGCTGATGAAGACGGCTGAAGGCCTGGAAGACGCCACCAGACGCGCGCGAGTAATCGGGGTGATCGATCGGAATGTCACGCGCTTGATCGACCTCACCCGAAAGCTGGAGTCGTTGTCACGGGCGCGTGCGGGCAGCGCCGACCCCGCCGAGCGTCAGGCGGTCGAACTGATGTCGGTCGCCGGCGAGGCGGCCCGCCAGCTGCGGGAGATGGCCGAGCCGCGCGGCGTGGAGATCCGCGTCGTGCCCGATCCATGCTCGTTCGTCCTCGACGTCGCCAGGCTCGAGCTGATCTTCATCAACCTGATGTCGAACGCGATCAAGTACTCCGATCCGTCGAAGGCTGAACGGTTCGTCGAGGTGTCAGTGGTGCGACCGGTCACCGATCGCGAGTGCACGGTGATTGTCCGTGACAACGGCATCGGCATCGCGGTCGAGAGCGTCAACGCGGTCTTCAAACAGTTCTTCCGGGCACACGTCGACCGCGACGACGAGCTCGGGGTCGACGGCGCGGGGCTTGGGTTGTCAATCGTCGCCGACTGCGTGCAGGCGATTGGCGGACAGATTAGCGTCGAGTCGACGGTGGGATCCGGCACTGAATTCAGGGTTGTGCTGCCGCAGCCGACAACTGAATCCGGCCCGGTCTAGGACGCCCTGGCGCTCCTGATCCTTTTTCATCCCTCATTCGCGGGATCCAAATGGCCGAGGCGGCACGCGGCTGGTTCCCCCATCAACTCAACATTGGGCACGTCCGGCGCAGCACTTGCAGCCTCGCCCCGACATTGAGGGCCGGAGCCCACAGGCGCCGGCGAATGAGGGGGAAACGATGCTGTACACGCTCGCTGTCATCCTGTTGGTCGCCTGGTTGCTCGGCCTGGTCGGCACCTACGCGATCGGGTCGCTTGTGCACCTGCTGCTGGTGATCGCCATCGTCTTGTTCCTGGTCGGCCTGATTAGCGGCCGGCGCACGGTTGTATAGGAGGTCCCATGAATCGCGATGAACTCGACGGCAAGGCTGAAGCGCTCAAGGGAAAAGTCAAGCAAGCTGCAGGCGACCTGACCGACGATCAGAACCTGCACGACGAAGGGGTGGCCGACGAGGCCGCGGGCGACACACAGGCGGCCATCGGCGAGGGACGCCGCAAGGTCGGGGAGTTCGTCAAGGACGTCGGCGACGCGATCAAGAAATAAACAGGCTGGACTCACCGGACGTGACGACGGCGGCGGACCATCGTGGCGCCGCCGTCATCCCCAATTCCATCGACTGGCCGTCGATCGTCAGTCGACTGGCTCTTCGACGACGAGCGACCAGTCCACGTCCTCGGAGGTCACGACCAGATAGTACCGGCGTGGCAGATCCGACAGATATTTTGTGTCGTGGTCTGCGCCGCGGACGTCGGTGATTTCCGCGATTTCCCGCCCGCTGTCGGCACTGAGCGCCGCCACCCTCAGGGTACCGCCGCCCGGCCGTGAGACGTTGCGCGCCTCCCACTGTACTCGCCAGATCCATGCCTCGATCGGGAACGTTTCGAGCAGCTGATTCCCCCGTCCCGACCAGCTGCCGACACGGCGCCAGGTCGTTTCCTGACGTGCAGGGGGGGACGTCACGGATTGGCAGGCGGCCACCCCGACCAGGCAGAGCACGGCAAAGATGATTCGCAGGTGCGGTGTTGGGCCGCCTAATCTCACTGGTAGGTACGTCCGTTTCTCATTCTACCCGGGTCGGCCGCGCCACCGCTGCCGGCGCTCAGCGCCTTCGCCGAGGACAGAACCGCGCCGGCTCTGCTTCGAATAGTCCGCGACGAACCCAGGCACCCTCGATTCGTGCTGCGGCGAAGGGGTGACGATCCGGCCGCACCGAGGTCCGCACGGCTCTGTTCAAGCGTCGATGAGCCGGTGGTCCACCACGCTATCGGTTCAGCCTCATCGGCTGCCCGTTGCACGGAATGGCCAGCTCGGTCGTCCAGCCACCCCGAAAACGCGGTGCGGACATCGTATAACCGGCTTCGAGTCCGGTGACCTTCCGCCAGAGGATGCGTCCGTTCAGCGTGAGACTTGCTGAGCTCGTGATCGGACTGCCATAAGGGCGGAACGGCGCAGCGGACCGGGAACGGCTGGCGCTCGACATCAGCGGCAGGGAAACGGCGTAGAGCGGGGTGATCGCGTCGCTCGTTCGTCAGGCGAGGCGAAACCCCAACTACCGGAAGGTGCCGGCCCATCTCCATCCGTCGGCGGGTCGGGCGACAGTTCGCAGCTTCAATCGATGCTCGGCCGGATTGCGCGATGGATATCCGGTGATCACCAGTTGATCGCCTGGCTTCAGCATGCCGTCCATCACGCCTTGGCGCTTGAGCTGAAGCCCGGCGACCCACTCGATGGTCCATTGCCCCGGCGCTCCCTGCGGGTCGCGGTTGTCGAGGTAGACGATTGAGTGGGGATTGCTCACGTCGATCTTCACGAGGGTGCCTTTCACCGTCTCTATCTGATCGTCGCGGTAGTCAAGGCGCCCGTGGTGGGCGGCTGTCGACGCCGTCACCACAAGCACCGCTCCGACGACGAGCCAAGGAGTATTTCGCGGCCTCATGTGTGCCTCCCCCAGGACATCGTGTTGAGCGACGGGACACGTGCCGGGGCCGCCTGCTCGGCCGCGCGCGGCAGCGTCATGCGAAACGTCGTGCCGGGTCCGTGCGTGGGGTCGAGCGCGAGCGTGCCGCCGCTCGCTTCGACTCCCCATTTGGCGATCGACAGGCCAAGGCCGAACCCATCGGCCTCTCCGCCTCGGTCGACCGAGCCGGCCCGATAGAACCGATCGAAGATCCGCGGCCTGGCTTCGGCATCGATCCCCGGTCCCGTATCGTGCACTTCGAGCGCGGCCGTGGTCGAGGTCTCCCAGACGCGGATGCCGATCTCGCCGCCATTCGGCGTGTACTTGATGGCATTGTCGAGCAGATTCATGAGCGACTGCCGCAGCGCGATCCGATCGCCGACCGCCCTGCCGGAACCATGCGCGTCGATGGTCAGCGTCTGCTGCTTTTCCTCGGCCAGCACGCCGAGCTGCGCGGTGAGTTCCTCGGCCAACGCCCGCAGGTCGATCGCCTCACGCGACAGCTTCGTCGGCCCGATTGCCGCGCGCGACAACGCCAGCAGCCGGTCCACCAGGGCGCCGAGGCGCTCCACCTCCTCGAGCATGCTGCCGATGACGGCGCGGTAGGCGGGTCGATCCCGGCGCTCGCGCAACGCGACCTCGCCGACGCTCCGCATCGCCGTCAACGGCGTTCGCAACTCGTGCGAGACATTTGCCGTGAAACGGCGCATATGATCGAACGACGATTCCAGGCGTCCGAGCGTGCTGTTGAACACCGACGCGAGCCCGCCAAGCTCGTCGTTCGGGTTGTCTACCGGCAGCCGGTCGCTCAACCGCTCAGCGGTGATTGTGCGCGCCTGGCTGGCCATCCGCTCGATCGGCGCGAGCGCGCGGCGAGCCAACAGGTAGCCGCCGGCGCCGGCTGCGGCCACGCCGAGCGGCAGCCCGAGCAGCATCAGCGCGACCAGCTCGTTCAGTTGCTGCCGCATCAAGGCTTCGGACCGCGCGACACCAATCACGACGTGCCGGCCGTAGATCGTCGCCTGCCCCTTCAACACGCGAACCGTCGTCCCCTCCATCGGGACCGCGACGATTCGGTGATCCGCGAGAGCCTCCAATTCAGGTGTCTGC
>WHSN01000067.1 GCA_009380045.1 Luteitalea sp. | reverse complement strand
GGCGGCGGCGGCGATTGTCGTCTTCCCAACGCCGCCCTTGCCACCAAAGAACACCAGCCGTGCCTCGCCGATCACATCCACGAGCCGAGGGTCGCCCTTTCGACGACCCGACGTGATCAGGCTTCCGGCAACGCTCCTCGAGACGCCGCGGATCTGCCGATCGAGCGGCCCAATCGTCCGCGCAATCCGCGCCAGCGCGGCGACGCCCCTGGGCTCCGCTGGTTGCTCGGGAACGACGGCGACGGCACGCCTCCTCCCGATGCCCCGTGCGACCTGTCGCAGCACGCCGCGCTCGATCTTCCGCCGCCGGTCGCAGATCGGGCAACGTCCGCCCGGCGGCACGACACGATTCACGGTCAATTGCGCGACCGCAATCCTTGCGGCTCGAAGCGCCGCAAGGCCGTCAGTGCTTTCGGCAAGCGAGAGCGCCTCGGGCAGGAGCACCCAGTAGAACACCGCGCGCCGGGCGTCACGCAGCAGTTCGCCGGTGGCCCGTGCCTGGGCCGCGAGCAGCGCAACGAACCGGTCGGCCACCTCCGGCGTCGCCCTGTCCGCGAACCGCTCTCGGATCAGGCGGTGCTCTCGCTGCAGCAGTGCCAGCACGTGGGCGACGGTGCTCACGGTCGCCGGCGCTGCCAGCAGCCGCAGCGTATGGCCGGTCGGCGCGGTGTCGACGACGACGCGGGTGTAGCGGCCGGCGGCGCTGATGCGCACGATCTCGAGCATCCCGAGCAGCTCGTCGATGCCTGGAATCGGGAGCTCGAGCAGTGCGTTCACATCCGGTCGATCGAGCCAGGTGCCGTGTTCGACCGCGTCCCCGAACGCCTGCCGGTGCTCACGCAACCAGCGAGCAAGGGCTTTGGCGGCGTCGAGCTCCACCGCAAACAGCGCCCGACGCGCCCCGACCGGAACATGGACCGGACGCGACGACACTCGCGTGGCGAGCGCGTCGCCGAGGGAATGCGCCGGATCGGTGGAAACGAGGAGGACCCGGTGTCCGTCGTGTGCGGCGGCGATGGCGTGGGCGGCGGCGCAAGTGGTCTTGCCCACGCCGCCCTTGCCGCCGAAGAAATGGAACCGGAGAGGCGAGAGGCGCTCAGTCTTCAGACTTGAAACTCTCCACCTCGACGCCGGTGATCGTGTCTTCCGAGGACATCGTCAGGGCGCCGCGCTGGGGGCCCCTGATCTCCCGGATCTGGGCGAGCACCTTTGATTCGATGGCGGTGAAGTCGTTCTCCGAGATCTCGCCCAGCTCGAGGCGCATCTGCGCTTCGAGCAACTCGCCGTGCAGCGAAGCGTCGTCTTGCGACTCCGATTCGGCGGCCGCAACCACCTTGTCGAGCACGAACCGCAGGCTGCCGATCAGCAGGGAGTCGAGGATGAACATCAGCTAAATTTCAGGATTTCAGGATTTCAGGATTTGAGATGAGGATTTATCAGGCTCGTTCCAGCTTCAGCCGGATGTTCACGAAGTTGTACGGCGGCCAAGGGCCGGTGTACTTGAACGTGAGCCGATCGAAGCGGCTGGCAATCGACTTCACTTTGCCGTCGAAGGCGACTTCGCGATCGCGCGAGATCAGGAACGCGGCATTCATGATCATCTTGTCGCCAATCGGCTTGTTGATGCGCGAGGCGACCGACACGTCGCGCAGTTGTTCGAGAATCTCGACGACATACCGCTCGGAGCGGGCCTGCAGCGCGGCATCGACCAGCCGGCCGTACTGCATGCGGGCGAAATATGTCGAGCCCTTCTGTCCCGAGATCTCCTCTTTCAGCCGGCTGATGTCGTCGTCTTCGCTTTCGATTTGACGAATCGCCTGGTCGCGGTCCCACAGGACCTTGAGGCCGAACTCGAGCTTGTTCTGCATCTTGTTCAGCACGTCGCCAAATGCCTCCGCTGCCGACCGCAGCAGCTCGACAATGTCCTCTCGGGTCTTGAAGATGGTGCCGAAGGACATCGGGATGACGGTGTGCTCCCGCATCACCGTTTCATTGACCCGCTCGTGCGCCAGCACGTTCTCGCGGGTCGAGTCGAGCACCTCGAGCGGCGCCTCCGAGACGACGGCGGCCAGATTTCTGTAGTGCACGGAGTACACCGGGGACGGATGGGCGCCGATCCCGATCGGGCCGAACTTGAGCGGGTCGGCAGCCTCGATAATGCAGTAGACGTACTTCCCGCGGCTGACGGCCACGGCGCCGTCGGTCTCGGCGGTGGCGGCGGTGGCGGCGGTGGCGGCGGGAATCAGACCCTGTTCCGGCCTGGGCTCGGCGACAGCCACTCGAGGCGGCCCGGCAAACGCGGCTTTGCCGTTGGTCCTCGCCGGCGTGCTCCGCCGCATGGCGGCGCCGCTCTTCACGCCGCGCGCGGCTGGACCAGGGCTCCTCGATGTCCGCTTCGAGGATGGCGGGGCCGCGGCAGCGCTCCGGGACCGGCGAGGGTTAGCCGTTGGCTTTGGCATACTTTGCGCTCCTTCGCCCCTTCCTGGATGCCGCGAGCGACCGCGCCTCGAGAACTTTCCGAATTTCCTTCACCAGATCTTCCGGCAGACAGGGCTTGGTGACGAAGGCGTCACATCCGGCGTTCTTCGCGCCCTCCGAAATTCCGGCGAGCGCATGCCCGGTGAGCGCCACCACAGGAATGTTCGCCGTACGGGTGTTGGCCTTGAGACGGCGCGTCGCTTCCCACCCGTCCATCACCGGCAGCTACAAATCCATCAGGATGATATCCGGGGCCGTGTCGGCGGCACGCTGCAGCGCCTCCATGCCGTTCGCCGCCTCGACGACGTCGAAGCCAGAGAAGTCCAGGTACTCGGCGTACATTTCCCGGGCGTCTGGATAGTCGTCCACGAGCAGCACCCGTGGTCGGTTGGCATTTCCTTTGGTCATCGGCGTCCTTGACTGGGTAGCGTCAGGGTGAATCTTGAGCCTTTGCCCACCTCACTGTCGACGGCAATCGTGCCGCCGAGCATGAGCGCGAGGCGTTTGCAGATGGAGAGCCCGAGGCCGGTCCCACCGTAGGCGCGGGTCGGAGAATTATCGAGCTGCCGGAAGTCCTCGAAGATGCGGATTTGATCGGGCGGCGCAATCCCAATGCCGGTATCCCTGACCGAGATGTAGACGACGCGCTCGGCGGCGTCCTTTCGTGCGCTCAGCACCACGCCGCCTTGATGGGTGAACTTGAGCGCGTTGCTCAGCAGGTTGAGCAGAATCTGTTTGACTTTCTGCCGGTCGCTCGAGAGCGGCCGCAGATCGGTTGCGAGGTCGAGCGTGACGTTCAGCTTCGACCGAATGATAATCGGCTCGAGCTCAGCGCGCACCTCCGCAACCAGATCGTGGACGTCGAACCGGGAGAGCTGCAGCGGCATCCGTCCCGCTTCGATGCGCGAGATGTCGAGAATCTCGTTGATGATGGTCAGAAGGTGGCGGCCGTTCGATCCAATCCGCCCGAGCTGACGCTTCACCGGCGGTTCGAGCGGACCGGCGACCCCCTGGAGAAGCATCGAGGTATAGCCCAGCATGGCGTTCAGCGGCGTCCGGAACTCGTGCGACATGTTGGCCAGAAACTGTGACTTCAGCGCCGAGGCCTGCTCGAGCTCGATCGCCTGCCGCCGGAGCAGCTCGTTCTGCTGCGCGATATCAGCGGTCGCCGCCTGAATCTTGCGTTCGAGCTCGTCCGACGCCTGCTTCAACTGCTCGTAGAGCCGCGCCTTCTCGATCGCTTCGCGGCGATCGTGCAGGATGGTGACGACAGCGGTGAGCTCCCCGTGTTCGGACACGATCTTTCCGGCGATCGCCTCCACCGGCATCGCCAGTCCGTTCGCCGGTTCCAGGAGGGCGATTTCGCCGACCCGACGCTGGTCGGCGCTGACCAGCATGCCGGCGATGAACGTCGAGAAGTACGCGTCGTTGGCCTGCACCGAACGTTGCTCGCGGGCAGTGGCCCCGGGCGGGGTCGTGAACAGCCGCTCGGCCGGCTCGTTCATCAGCGAGGTCGCACCGCCGGCATCGGTCACCACAATCGGGTCGGCCACCGAGTCGATGATCAGGTTCAGGCGGTCGCGCTCGGCGCGCGCCTGCACCTCGGCAATCCGCAGCCGCCGGTAGTTCTCTTCGATTTCCTCGCTCGCCCGGCGCAGGTCGCTGACGTTGCGGAGAATCGAGACCACACCGGTCCCCTGCCGCGCGTCCTCGGTCACCGTGCTGAGGAGCTCGAACAGCAGGTCGGAGCCATCCACCGGGTTCACCAGCAGCAGCTCGCGCCGGGTGCCGCCAGTTTCTTCAATCGCCTCACTCGACAAGGCGGACGACAACAGCATGTTGTTCATCCGCACCGCCCTGCGGCGGCCGTCGCTTTCCTCCTCTGATGCGGCGAACAGCGTCAGCGCTCGCGCGTTGGCGATCAGCAGGCGGCCTTCGGTGTCGGTGAGCAGAATCGGATCGGTCACTGCGTTGATGATGCTGTACAGCAGCGAGCGCTCCCTCCCCTGTTTCCGGTCCCCCTCGGCGATCGAATGCTGGCGGACGAGCAGATCGAGCTTCTGGGCGAAGACCGTGCTGAACCACTGCACTTCCGGCGTGAGCGGCGCCGCCGCCGAGAACATCAGGAGCCCGAACGCTTCGTCGGAAAACCCAGACACGCCAAGGGGAACGACGTGGAACCCGTTGTCTTCGAACGGCGTCGCCGGACGCCGGCGTCGATCAGCCGCTGAATGAACGGCCGCGTGGTAGACCTGCCGGCGCGTGTGGAGAGCGGTCAGGAGTGGGTTCGCCCAATCGTCGAGCGACACGGAGAACGACTTGGCGGTTACGGCCGGCAGGCCCTGCGACGAGACGACGACCAGCGCCTGCTCGCCGACGGGACGGATGAGGCACAGCGACTGTCTGATGCCCAGGACGTCTCCGAGCCACTGCAAGGCGTGACCGGCACAGTCGGCGACCTCGGTGCGGCCGAGAAAGCCTTCGAGCAGCCGCAAACGCTCCGTCAACTGCCGCTCGCGGGGACCGTCCGCCACGCTGCGCCTGGTGCCGCCGTCCGGCTCAGCTGCGCGCTGTCGTCCGGCGTCGGGTACGAACAGCGGCGCCGGCAGCGACGCGCCTCTGGAGCTGGGCTCGGAGTGCCGCGTTTTCGGCAATAACTTCCTCATACGCCTTGGAGTCCACGGTCGGCCGGCTCGCACTGGACGCCGCGCCCACCGCCTCGGAGTACTTCAAATACGTGTCGATTGACGCCACCACCACGCGCGCTTCAACGGTGATGAGGTCAATACCTACCAGTGAGACGCGTACCCACGCGTCGATGACGATTCCCTTGTCAAGTACACGATCGAGGACGTCGATAAGACTTGTGCCGCCTGCGGCTCGTTCAACGGGCATCGATCTCCTACCTCTCGCGGGCTGGTTGTCGGCCTTCCGGTTACCTGAGGGCTCCCGCCGTCGATCGACGTCGTGTCAACGACGCCAGCTTTCGCTCGAGAAGCCGGATTTCCTTGCGCAGCTCGTCGTTCTCGGCCGATAGCGCCTGTTTCCCCGGGGACAGGTGATGGTCGAACTTCCACCAGTCGAGACCAATCTGTTCGGCTTTGTCGATCGAGCAAATGAGCAGACGAATACGTATCGTGAGCAGTTCGACTTCCGCCAGCGACACCTTGATGTCGCCGGCAACGACCAGACCTTTATCGAGGACACGATCGAGAACGTCGACAAGGCCAGTCGAGCGTCCGTGCCCCTCACCTAGTGGCATCGGCATAGTGCGGGTATTCTACGGGACCGGGCCGCCGGACGCGCGCCCTCGACACCTTCGGAAGGACCCAGGGATCGGGCAGAGTGTAGCAATGACAATGCCATCATGGTTTCGTTGAAATAAACGTGTTTGGAGCGATCCCCGAAGAAATGCCCAACAGTCATCGCCCACGCACCGCAGCGGTTCTTTACAGAGTCGCGAGGAGCTCGCGCGGATGATCGACCCCGCGGTCGTCTGCGGTCAGGCGTTCAGACGGAAAGCCCTCGAAGCCAAATCCATACCGAGCCATACACACGTGCGCCGCCGCCGCATGCGCCGTCTCCCAATCGATGATCGAGTCCCCAATCAGAATCGTGCTCGACGGGGAAACCGCGGCTGCACCCATCAAAGACGCCAGGCCGGCCGGATTGGGCTTCCGCGGAAACGGCCCATCACCTCCGACCACTCGCGCGCCGAAGTACCGCGCAAGCTCGAGTCCGGTCAAGATCGTCTGCGTCGCCTTCAGGGGCTTGTTGGTGCACACCGCCAGCAGCGCTCGCCCGGCGAGCTCGGTCAGCGCCTCGATCACGCCCTCGTAGGGACGTGTGAACGTCAGCAGGCGGCGGTTGTAAATCTCCAGAAATCGATCGAGTGCATCGGTCGGCTGAGAACAGCCGGCCGCGGCGAACGCGCGGCGAACCAGGGTTGCCGCTCCGTCTCCAACCATTCGGCCAATGGCCTCTTCCGAATGAATCCGGCAGCCGTAGTGGACGAGCACGGCGTTGGCCGATTCCGCCAGGTCGCGCTTCGAATCCACGAGCGTGCCGTCGAGGTCGAACACCATCAGGCGGAACCGGGACCTACTCACCGTACGCCGCGAACGAGGTCGGCGTCTCCCACACCTTCACGCGGACCACCGGCAGACCCTGGCTGCTGGCATAGTCGAAGATCAAGCGCGCGATCCGCTCGACCGTGGGATTGCTGTCCAGCAGGTACATCGGTTCGTTCAGCTCCTGCAGCGGCTTGACCAGCGGATCGTCATGCCGCAGCACCATCTTGTGATCGAGCTCGCGATCGATCCATCCCTTGACGATCCGCTTGACATCGCTGAAGTCGCAGACCATGTTGCGGTCATCGAGCTGATCGGTCCGGACCTGGATTTCGGCGACCGCGTTGTGGCCGTGCGGATGCTTGCAGATGCCGTCGTAGTCGAGGAGGCGATGGCCGTAGCAGAAGTCGATGCGCTTGGTGACGGAATACATTGGTCAGTTGGTCATCTAGTAATCTAGTCGTTCATTGATCGGACTGGAATAATCAGATTACCAGATTCCCCGATGACCAAATTTACGACCGCAGTCCTCCTCTCCGGCGGCCTTGACAGTGCGGTGCTCCTGGCCGAAGAGACCGCGGTCGGAGACGTCCAACCCATCTACGTGAGCGCCGGCCTGGCATGGGAAGCCGCGGAGCGCATCGCGGTGACGCGTTTCCTCGAGGCGGCGCCGCTCCCACGCCTCCGGCCGCTGGCGTCACTGACGGTCGACATGCGAGATGTCTACCCCGAGCAGCACTGGGCGCTCGCCGGGAACCCACCGGGCTATCACACCGCTGACGAAAAGGTATACCTCCCGGGGCGCAATGTGATTCTGCTCTCGAAAGCGGCCGTGTTCTGCGCGGCCGAAGGGATCTCGCGCCTTGTGCTCGGGACGCTTGGCCGCAACCCGTTCCCCGACGCAACCCCGGCGTTTCGCGGAGCGATGGCGGTGGCGCTATCACTCGGGCTGGCGCACACGCTCGACATCGATGCGCCGTACTCCAACCTCAGCAAAGTGGAGGTGATCCGGCGTGGCAACCGCCTGCGGCTGCCCCTCGAACTGACCCTGTCGTGCATGAATCCCCCGCCCACCCGGCGGGAGGTACGCCACTGCGGGCGCTGCAGCAAGTGCCGGGAACGCCACGACGCGTTCGTGGGAGCGGCCATCGCCGACCCGACCGACTACCACGACACTCAATTCATCCGCGCGTAGGCGAGACGGCCGCCGACATAGGTTTGGACGACCGAGAGCTGCGGATCGAGGACGACCAGATCGGCCACGGCGTCGCGCGCCAGGATCCCGTGGCCGACCAGCCGCAACTCCCGCGCCGGCGTCGTCGCGCACATCGCCGCCGCGTCGACCAGCGACAGGCCCATCCTGTCGACCAGGATCTTGAATGCCCCGCTCATCGTCACCGTGCTTCCCGCCAGCCGGCCGTCGGGCAGAAACGCGGCGTTCTCACCGACGATGATTTCCTGCTCACCGAGCATGGCCCTCGCGCCCACCGCCAGGCCCGCCGCGGCGGTGCCGTCGGTAATCGCAAGCAGGCCCGAGGCGCCTTTGGCAGCGAGGGCAATCCTGACGAGCGCTGGGTGCACGTGCACGCCGTCGCAGATGATCTCCGCCGCGACGTCCTCGTTCTGGAGAATGGCGCCGGCGAGGCCCGGCGCCCGGTGGTGCAGCTGCGGCATCCGGTTGAACAGGTGTGTGGCGTGGCGTGCTCCCGCCGCGATCGCCGCAAGCCCTTCCTCGTAGGTGGCTCCCGAGTGCCCGAGCGACACACGGTGGCCGCCAGCACGCAGCCACGCCACCAGTTCGAGTCCGCCCTGGAGCTCCGGCGCCACGGTCACGATGCCGACGTCGGGCGCCGCCCGGGAGATCTCACACAGAATGTCGGCGCCGGTGAAGGCAGCGGCGGGCTCGTGCACCGTCGCCAGCCCGGCCAGGCTCTCCCCGGGGTTTCTCAGGCAGCCAACGGGCTGCGCGCCGAGGAAGTGCGGGCTGATGAAGTTGCTCTCGAGGTGCGCCGGGAGGACTCGAGCGGCACGGGCGCGCGGTGACTCGCGTGCGCGGCGAACCTGTTCGAGCGCCCGGCGCAGCGCTGCCGGACCGCAGGCCATCGTCGTCGGGCAGAACGAGGTGACGCCGTAGCGCGGAAGCCGGGCGGCGATCTCCGCAATCGCGTCGCCTGGCCCGAGCGTGTCGAACCCTTCGACGCCGTGCACGTGGACGTCGATGAAGCCAGGCAGGATGTAGTGGTCGTGGAACGCGAACGGCGACGTCGCCGGCGCGGTGCCGGGGGCGGCGCCCGACCTGATCTCGACGATGCGTCCTTCGTCGACGACGAGCGTGCCGGCGCTGAGGATACGGTCCGGCAGCACGAGCTCGGCGCCGGACAGCACAATCATTGGGGCGCGGCGGAAGCGAACCGCGCCGCCCCGATGGCCGGGCCTTCGACAGCGAACATGGCCGGAACGATCGTCAACGCTCTCGTGATGTCGGGAGGCAGTCGGCGCGCGGCCTCGAGGCGAATGGCGTCGAGCAGGAGATCGGCCGCCGAGGCCATGATGCCACCGACCACCAGCACGTCGGGCTCCACGATCAGCGCCAGATTGGCCGCGGCCATCGCCAGGTACCTGGCGGTATCACGCATGACGGAGATGGACACCCCGTCCCCGCCGCGCGCCGCCGCCAGAATGTGCTCGAGCGTGATCGCCGAGAGCTCGCCGCCAACGGCATCTCCGACGCGCGATCGATCGCCGGCCTTGATCCGCCAGACCAGTCGCCGCACGATGCCGGCCGACGCCACTTCCGCCTCCAGGCACCCGATGCGCCGGTAATCGTCGCGCTCGACCGGATTGAGGCCGAGCCAGGCCAGCGCCGGTGCGCGGCCGGCGCCGGTCAGCGGCAGGCCGTCGCGAAGAATGCCGGCCGACACGTGGTCCGCGATCCCGAAGAAGACGACGTTGCTGACGCCGCGCGCCGCCCCGGCCGACGCCTCGGCGATGGCCGCCGCCGTGCCAGATGCGACGACCGGGCCGGTCACACCCGTTCCGGTGTCGCGGGCCACGGCGGCAATCGCCGCCACGCACCAATCCGACTCGGGCGCCGGGCTCGCCATCGCCACCGGCCCAACCTGTGGACCCAGGCGACCGAGGGCGGCTACGGCTGCGGCCGCGGCGTCGCCTGGCTCGCGCGCATCCGCCTGCGCGACGAGACGGCCGTCGCTGTCGAGGGCGACCGCCACCGCGTCGTCCTCACGGACTTCGAGACCGATCATGCGCCACGCTGCCAATCGGTGTGCACATGAAGCTTCTGCCCTTCGAGCGGCAGCGCCGGCGACTCGTGGCCAGACTGGAACAGCACACGATCGACTCGGGCGACGAGCGCCGCCAGCTGCCGCTCGTCTGGCGCCTGGATCACGAGCACACCGGCGCCTTGCTCGGGAGGGAACCGCCGATCGTCAAGGTAGTCTCGATCCATGGTGATCAGTGTGCGCCGGAGCTGTTGCGCGAGCCGGTAGTGTTTCACGTCCGGCGCCCGCCTGAGATCGTCGGCTTCGACGACGAAGAGCACATCCCATCCAAGGGACATCCGCATGTATGCCACGAGACCTGCTGGGACGTTCGCGTCGGCGTAGATACGCGGCCTCGGTGTGAGCCGTGCCGCGTGCGCGGCCAACTCGGACGACAGGGTACCCATCGGCCTTCAGGCTTTCGCTTCGTCCTGTGGCTTCGCGCGCGCCGCCTTTGCTTCGCGCGTGAGATCCGCCACCAGACGGTCGCGCTGATGCACCAGCTCGCGGCGCCGGCGGCGGCCGTTCGCCGACCCCACGGCGTACTCGCAGAACAGCGGGAACGCAATGGTCGAGTCGCAGTAGGCCACCACCGTGTCGGGCAGGACGCCCGGGTTCACCTTGCCCCAGCTGACGGCTTCCGAGGGGGTGGCGCCCGACAACCCACCCCAGACGACAGAGTCGGTGGTGATCTGGATGAAATAGTCGTTGCCGCCCTTCGGGATACCGTAGACCTCCCACAGAGTCGGCTGCGCCTGAAGGTAGAAGTTCTTGGGAGATCCTCCGCCCAGGATGACGCAACCGTTCTGCTTCCCGGCAAGAACGATGGCGCAGACCTCGTTCACGTCCTTGTTGGGATCGATCATCAGGCGGCTGTCGTTCATGAGCTCGTGGTAGGCGACGTTCATGCCGATGGAGCTGTCGCCCGGAGACGAGGTGTAGATCGGGACTCCGGCAAGGGCGGCGCGGGCGACAACCGAGTGCTCTTCACAGCCGGGATACCGTTCGAGCAGGTCGAGACCGAGGCGGTAGTGGAGCTCGGAGGTCGCGACCGCTTCGTTCAACCCCGATCGATAGATGAATTCGCGAATGTAGGAGTCGGTTTCGAGCAGCACCGTCGCGGGAAAGAGCACGTCGTAGATCCGGATCACGCCTTCATCGTAGAGCTCGACGTCATCCAGAAAGGGAGAGCCGCGGTGCAGCGTGAAATTCAGCGCGTAGTGCAGATCGTGATACAGATTCGCGCCGGTGGAGATGACAAAGTCGACGAGGCCCCGATCCATCATCTCGATGACGCATCCGCCGAGGCCGGCCGGCGTCAGCGCGCCCGCCATCGTCAGCCCGATCGTCGTGTCGTTCTCGGGCGCCAGCATCTTCTCGGAGTAGATCTGGCAGGCTTCCGACAGGCGGCCGGCGTTGAACGCCTGGAATCCGTTGTCGATCAGGTGGCGGATCTCGGCGCTGCCCGTCGGCCGGTAGTAGCGAATCGGTCTCCCCGACAGGATCTGTTGGCGGGACTGCTTGGGCGAGCCGGGCGCGCGGTGCGGCACGAGGCGATCTCCTTGGTCGAAGTTAGCTTAACATCGACGCCACCGGCACGATGCCCTCGAGTGGCGTGATCGAGACAGCGGCAGGGCCCGCCCGATCGGCTGCGACGTAGTCACTCCAGAGAGGGCACTACCCCTGTGCATGAGGCCGCCTGGCTGGCCGCGCCAGAACGTCTCTCTGACAAGAGACCCGCTCGCTCGGGGTGGCCGCAGGGCTCTGTCGAATCGGACGCCACCGGCCGATAACGTCATCGCCACGATGGACGATTTGACATTCAACGCCAGGCGGGCGAGCACGGCCGGAGCGACTCGCCCGACGGATCGTCCGGACCCGGATGCACGGTTCCGCACACTGGTGCAGTCTCCGTTGCGCTCCGGCATCCTGCGTTATTTGAACTCACAGCCAACCGGATCGTTCGACGTCGAGTCGCTGACGCAGACCTTCGGGCGGCTGAAGCTCGACGTCGAGAATTGCGTCCGGGAGCTGGTCGACTACGGTGTCGCACGCCAGCTGCCGACCGTGCCACCACAGTACGCCGCCGAGCGTCCGCCCGACGACGACCCGCGAGCCGACCTGCTCGACATGTTCCTCGAGCGGCGCGCCGCCGTGAGCAACGAAGATCAGTCGCCGTCGGTGCAACGATTCCGCGAGATGATCGGCCGCGACGAGAAGATGCTGGTGGTCTTCGAGTGGATCCGCACTGCGGCCAAATCGGACATCTCGGTGCTCATCCTCGGACCGACCGGCTCGGGCAAGGAGGTCGTCGCACGCATGATTCACGAGCTGAGCCGGCGCGCCGAAGCCAAGTTCCAGGCCGTGAACTGCGCCGCGCTGCCCGACACGCTGTTCGAGTCGGAGATTTTCGGCTACGAGAAGGGCGCCTTCACCGGCGCACACGACCGCAAGCCGGGACGTCTCGAGCTCGCGAACAACGGGACGTTGTTCCTGGACGAAATCGGTGACATGTCGATGCTCGCCCAGGCGAAGCTGCTGCGCGTGCTCGAGGAACGGCGATTCGAGCGGCTGGGTGGGCAGAAATCGATCTCGGTCGACTTCCGCCTGATCTCCGCGACCAACCGCCCGCTCGAACAGTTCGTCCGCGATGGCCGGTTCCGCGAGGACCTGTACTACCGCGTGAACGCGTTCGCGATTCGCCTGCCGTCGCTGCGCGAGCGGCAGGTGGACATTCCGGTGCTCGCACAGCGGTTTCTGACGCGCTACTGCGCGGCGCAGGGACTGCCGGTGGACAACAAGGCGTTCTCGCGCGAGGCGATCGACCTGCTCGTGAAGTACCCGTGGCCAGGGAACATCCGCGAGCTCGAAAGCACCGTTTCACGGGCCGCCTTGTCGGCGCCGCTCCGCACGATTCGCGCGCAGGACATCGAGTTCCTGAACGCCTCGACGCCCAGCACGGCGCCGGCCAGCGACCGTCTGGCGTCGCTCGCCGAGACCGAGCGGGCGCACGTCGTGCGGGTGCTCGAGTCCACACGGTGGAACAAGAAGGAAGCGGCGCGCGTGTTGGAGATCAGCCGGGGCACGCTGTACCGGAAGATTGTCGAGTACGGTCTCGAGCCGGAACCGCGATCGGCCGCCGTCCGGCGCCGACAGCCAGCCGAAGCCTGAGGGCTATTCGACCCAATCGGGACTGCCGCCGGTCAGTCCGGTCCAGAACAGCGCGATGCCGGTGGCCCCGACCACGAGGGCCAGGCCTTCGCCCCACCACGCGACGTCGTAGTTCCCGAACTCCACAACGGCGGCCGGCGCGATCAGCGCCAAGCCGAGCGTCATCGCCATGGTTCGTCTTCGAACCAGCCGCAGCATTGCGCCCCGCGCGCGTCGCATGATCGCCATGGTTTGCTGCTGGTAGCATAGTGCGCGGTGCTCCTGACGCTGTCGATTCGTGAGGTCTTGCCTGCCACACCCCGGGCGCGCATCGTGCGCTTGAACCTGAACGGGTCGGCATTCCCGTACCGCGCCGGGCAGGCGGTGATGGTCGGGGTGAACGGGCGGCGACGCCCCTACTCAATCGCTTCGTCCCCGGAAGAGTCCGAGGAGGGCGGTTTCATCGAGCTTCTCGTTGGCGTGGACGCGCAGGGCGAAGCGGGCTCGCACCTCGAGCTCCGCTCCGGAGCTCTCGTGGGCGTCGAGGGGCCACTCGGGCGCTTCACCTTCCCAGACGCACCCGAGGAGCGACGGTTCCTGTTCATCGCCGGCGGCACCGGCATCGCGCCGCTGCGGGCGATGCTCCGGCACGCGTTGCGCGTGCCGCACGAGGCGATCGGCCTCCTCTACAGCGCCCGCACCCTGAGCGAGTTTGCCTACGAGCGTGAGCTGCGCGATCTGGCGGCGGCGGGACTGATGGAGCTGAAACAGCTGGTCACGCGCGAGGTGGCGCCCGGCGACTGGATCGGCGGGCATGGCCGAATCGGGCGTGGCGATCTCACGCCGCTCGTGCACCATCGCGAGACCCTGTGCTTCATCTGCGGTCCAGGCGCTCTCGTACAGGACATGCTGGCGACGCTGGCTGAGCTGGGCGTCTCGCGCGAACGAATCAGAATCGAGGAGTGGTCCTAGATGCCGACGATGTGATAGCCGGCGTCGACCATGATGATTTCGCCGGTAATGCCCCGTCCACCTGGTCCGAGCAGGAACGCCGCGGTGTCGGCCACTTCGCTCTGGTCCACTCCGCGCCGCAACGGTGCGCGATCGCGGTAGACCTGCAGGATGCTCGAGAAGCCCGAGATTCCGGCCGCCGCAAGCGTCTTGATCGCGCCCGCCGAAATCGCGTTGACGCGGATGTTCTGCGGGCCGAGATCGGCCGCCAGGTAACGGACCGTCGATTCGAGCGCGGCCTTGGCGACCCCCATCACGTTGTAGTTCGTGAACACGCGTTGGCTGCCGATGTAGGTCAGCGTCAGGATGCTCCCGCCGCCGCGTCTCGTCATCAGCGGCGCCACGGCGCGGGTCAAGCCGATGAGCGAGTAGGCGCTGATGTCGAGGGCGACGCGAAAGCTCTCGCGGGATGTCTCGACGAACGGATTGCTCAAGGCCTCCGCGGGGGCGAAGGCCGCGCCGTGGACGAGAAAATCGAGCCCGCCGAACTCCTCGTCGAGCGCCTGGCCGAGCGCAGCCACCTGATCGTCGCTCGCGACGTCACACGGCAGCACCAGCGGGTGCTCCAGCTTCCCCGCCAGCTCGCGCACGTTCTCTTCCAGACGTGCGCTCGGATAGGTCAGGGCCAGTCGGGCGCCAGCGGCCGCCGCCGCTTGCGCGATCGCCCACGAGATCGAGCGCTTGTTGGCGACACCAACGATGAGGCCCTGTTTTCCCGCGAGAGAGGACATAAGTGATGTGGGGTGAGCGCCGAGGCTATTTGGAGCGCTTGCGACCCGGACCCTGACGTTTTGCCAGGCGCGACATCATTGGTGGCCGGCCGCCGCTGTTGTGCCCGGGCGAGCGCTGCGAGCCTTGGGGGCTTTGCGAGCCCCCCCGCATGGGTCCGCCGGTCATGTTGCCGTTGTTCGGTCGGCTTCCGGGTCCCTGAAACGGATCGCCGCCCCCGCGCTGGTGCCGCGGGCGGAAGCGGTTGACACGGCCGGCTGGCTGCCGGATGGTGAAATCGGGAGCCTGACGCGCCGGGGGGGGCTGGCCCTCGATCCGAGGAAGCTGCGCGCGAATGAGACGCCGGTGCACGGGTCCATCTTCGTGAGGCTTCTGACCGACCCTGTCATCCTCGTCGACGAGGGCTTCCCGATGTGCTGGGGCCGTCGTCATTTCATGCACCGGAGCCGGAGCCGAGCCGACCGGCCGCTCATCCTGCTCATCCCGTTCGTCCGGTTCGTCGGCGACCGGGACCGCGGCGGCAACAGCGCCGGGGGGGTCGTGGGTGACCTTTTTCGGCCCGCCAGCCAGCACCTGGGCATACAACAGCGCCGGCGAATCGGATTTCTTCCGCTGCCGCGGCACCTTCGCGTGTTTGTAGTCGTGCTCGGCGTCGCAGGTCGTGCAACGTGTCTGCTTCACGTCGAGACCGACCATCGCGACGACGGCGTGGTTGGTCACCCGACGTTCACGCGGGCAGTAATCGTCCAGAATGTCACCAAGCCGAAGCTGGCGCTGCTGCATCCACTAACTCCCGAAGGATCCTCGCTGGCGGGAAAAAATTGCGATGGGCAATGTCATCATAGCAGAGGCACTTTCCCTCTGGCAACGTCCTCGTTATCCGGCAATCCTCGCCAGCCACTGCTCGCTCTCGGCGATGGCGGCCCTGACGGCCGACGGCGCCGTCGACTGCGAGGTCCGCTTCGACGACACCGACGCCGCGGGCGTGACGCGGTCGATAATGTCCGCCTCGAACAGCTCGCTGGCGGCCTGCCATTCCGCCGGCGTGAGCGAACCGAACTCACGGCCGTCGGCCACCAGCTTTCTCACCAGCGCGCCGACGATCTCGTGAGCGCGACGGAACGGGACGCCGCGGCCCACCAGATAATCGGCGACGTCGGTGGCCAGAAGCAACCCGGATGCGGCAGCCGCGGCACGCTCGCGATTGATCGACAGACCGGCCACCACCGCTTCGGTCACCGTGGCGCAACCGGTCAGCGTATCCTCCGCATCGAAGACGGCGTGTTTGTCTTCCTGCAGATCCTTGTTGTAGCCGCTCGGCAGCCCCTTCATGATCGTCAAGAGCGCCATCAGGCCGCCGATGGCGCGTCCGGTCTTGCCTCGCACCAGTTCGAGCGGATCGGGATTCTTCTTCTGCGGCATCATGCTGCTGCCCGTGCTCAAGGCGTCGGACAGCTCGAAGAACCGGTGCTCGTCGCCGGAGAGCACGATCAGATCTTCGGCGAGCCGGCTGAGATGCACCATCGTCAGCGCGCAGGCATAGAGAAACGTGGCGGCAAAGTCGCGGTCGGACGAGGCGTCGATGCTGTTCGGGACGATCCGCGTGAAGCCGAGATCGCGCGCCAGCGCCTCGAGGTCGACCGAGTAGCTGGTACCGGCGACCGCGCCCGAGCCGAGCGTGAGCGCGTCGGCTTCGCTCCAGGCCAGCGCCAGCCGCCCATGGTCACGCCGTAGCGGCGCCGCGTGTGCCAGCAGGAAATGGGCGATCAGCACCGGCTGCGCCGGACGGAAGTGCGTGTACGCGGGCATCAGAGCATCGGCGGCCGTCCGCGCCTGGCTGGTGAGGACGGCGATTACCCGGGCCACGCGCTGCTGGAGAGCGGGTATACGGCGCCGCAGGTACAGCCGGAGGTCGAGCGACACCTGCTCGTTGCGCGACCTGCCCGTATGAAGCCGCTTCCCGGTATCGCCGAGCTCGGCGACGAGCAACCGCTCGACGAAACTGTGCACGTCCTCGTCCTCGCCGTTGACGAACGAGGGATCGGCACGGCCGCTGGCGAGAATGTCCGATAGCGCGCGCTGAATGGCAACCGCTTCGTCACGTGCCAGCACGCCCGCCGACGCCAGCGCCTTCGCCCAGGCGAGGCTTCCCGTCACGTCGTCTTCGAACAGCCGGCGATCGAAGCTGAACGAAGAGCCCCATTCGAAGGTTGCGGCGTGCGGCGCGGCGTCGAACCGTCCGGACCACAGAGTTGTCATCGGTGTTGCACCACGTTCCCTTTGAACAGCCGGAGCCGAACGCCGCCGGAGACCCGCTCCTGCACGTTGTCGACGAAGGCATCGAGCGCCTCACGCAGCGGCGTGAACCACAGTCCGTCGCAGATCAGATCGACGTACTTGAGGCTCACGGCGCGGGCGAACGCCTGGAGGTCGCCGCCGGTGGCCTGCCCCTGCAACTGCCGGTGCGCGGCGTGAAGCACGATCGCTGCCGGGGCTTCGCACAACCGTCCGTCAGCCGCGGCGCGGCCGACTCCGTGCGCACCAGCGATCGTGCCCAGGCTGGCAATCAATTCCAGCAGCGGCATGAACACGCCGTTGATCGCCCGTGGAATGCCGCGATCGAACGCGATCTCCACTACCGCTGGCTCGTCCGGGCACTCGGCGGGATCTCGGGTGAGCGTGTAGACACCCTCGTCCGGCGGTGCCGACTCGTGCTCCGCACATCGAACCGAGCGGCCCCACAGATTCGCCTCCACGTGCTGGCCGGCGGGCAAACCGAGAGTTCGAGCCCCGGCGTCTGCGAGACGGTCCGCCGGCGGCGGCGCGTGCACCGCGATGACGCGGAACGACGGATTCACCGACCGGATCAGGACCTCGAGCGGCGTCGGTCGGCCGGGCTGGGCGGGCGCGCCATGCGCGACCGCGTCGGCGCGCTCGATCTCGGCGATCTCGACCAGCTTGCGGGCAATCAGCGGCCGGCCGAGCGGAACCGCCATGACGAACTGCTGCTGGTGGAGCGCGTCGGCCTTGAGCGACGGCAAGATGTGATCGCGGGCGAACTGGTCGCGACCGTCGAGGACGTGCGCGCGAAGGGCGCCTGCGGCCAGCGCCCGATCTCGAACCGCCTCGAGCGCGCGACCCTGCCCGAGGTCGATGGTGGTGGTGATGACGTCGGCGTGGTACTGCTGACGCAGCCACGGAATGGCGGCCGTGGTCGTCAGGTCGCCTGAGTAGGCCAGAACAATGCGCATCCGCGTCAGAATCCCGCGAACGCTTCCAGCCGCTTCACGAACGCGGAGGCGCGGCGGGGGTCCCGGGCCACCACCAGGATGGTGTCGTCGCCGGCGATGGTCCCGATCGCTTCGGGCAGCCGGGCGCGGTCGATCGCCAGGGCGAGCGCCTGCGCCTGGCCCGCTCCGGTGCGCACCACGACGAGATGCTGGACGCGGTCGACGTGGCGGAGGAACTCGGCCGCCGCACGCTCGAGCGCGGCGAGCACCGTCGCCGGGCTCACGGCATCGGTGCCGGGCCGCTGATAGGCGCCGTCGCCGGCGCGCTTGACGAGCCCGAGCTCCTTGATGTCGCGCGAAATGGTCGCCTGGGTGGTCTCGAAGCCGGCCTTGTGCAGACGTCGCCGCAGCAGCTCCTGACTGTGCAGCGGCTCCTGATCGATCAGCTCGAGAATCACTCCCTGGCGGCGCGCTTTCACGGATCTGTTCCGCCTTCAGGATACACGAGAGTTGCGCGATGAAGAACAATTTATGCATCGATTTTCATTGCCCGGATCGACGCCTCTCTGTATAGTTATTCTTTGTCATGTATACCGTCGCCGGGCCTCTGAAGCGCGTTCCACCGCCCCCTGCCGCGACACCGGTCCGGGTGGCCATCGCCGGCGCCACCGGCTACACCGGGCAGGAGCTGCTCCGGCTGCTGTCGCGCCATCCGGCGGTCACCGTCACCGCCGCGACGTCGTCCGGCGCCACCGCGGCCCGGCGACTGCCGGCGCTCGCCCGGCGGTGGAACGGTACCATCACGGCGCTCGATCCCGATGCGCTCGCGCGCGAGGCCGAGGTCGTGTTCCTCGCCTTGCCCGACCAGGCCGCCGCGGAGCTGGCGCCGAAGCTGGTCGAGCAGGGCGTGCGGGCGATCGATCTCTCGGGCGCCTTCCGGTTGCGCGACGACTCGGCCCGGGCGCGTTGGTACCCCCACACCCGCGGCTTGCCGGAAGGGCTCGCGTACGGTTTGACCGAGCTCGAGCGCGACGCCGTGATCGGCGCCCGCCTGGTGGCGAATCCCGGGTGCTATCCGACCGTGTCGCTGCTGCCGCTCGTACCGCTCGCGGCCGCCGGCCGGCTCGTCGCCGGCGCCGACATCATCGTCGACGCCAAGTCGGGCGTGTCGGGCGCCGGCAAGACCCCGTCGGAGCGCACCCACTTCTCCGAGGTGCACGGCAGCATGTCGGCGTACGGCGTCCTCGGCCACCGGCACGGCGCCGAGATCGAGCAGGGGCTCAGCCGCACGGTGACCTTCACGCCGCACCTGGTGCCGCTCGACCGTGGCATTCTCGCGACGATCTACATTCGCGTGGCGCCCGGCACCACCGAAGAGGCCCTTGGCGACGTGCTGCAGCACGCCTACGCCGGGGCGACGTTCGTTCGGCTGGTCGGCGGCGCCCTCCCCGAGATCAAGCACGTGGCGCAGACCAATTTCTGCGACATCGGCTGGCGGGTGGACGGGTCGGGCCGCGTCGTGCTCGTGTCGGTCATCGACAACCTGCTCAAGGGCGCCTCCGGTCAGGCGGTCCAGAACATGAACCTGATGATCGGCGCCGCCGAGGAAACCGGACTGCTGTGAGCGCGACGTTGGTGCTCAAGTTCGGCGGAGAGCTGCTCGAAGATCCCCGGAGCCTGCAGACCGTGGTCGCCGCGGCGTCGGCCATCGCCCGTCAACGCCCGCTGGTCATCGCCCATGGCGGCGGGAAGGAGATCGACGCGGCGCTCGAGGCAGCCGGTATCGAGAAGCATCAGGTCGAGGGGCTGAGGGTCACCGACCAACCGACCCTGGCCGTGGTGATCAGCGTGCTTGCCGGCGCCGTCAACACCCGGCTGGTTGCGGCCCTCACCACCGCCGGCGTCGCAGCGGTCGGGCTCACCGGCGCCGACGCGGGCTGCGGCATCGTCGAGCCGGCGCCGCCACATCGCACCAGGGATGGGCAGCGTGTCGATCTCGGCTACGTCGGCATTCCAAGCGCCACGGCCGATCTGCGCCTGGTCACGACGCTCGTCGGCCATGGGTTCGTCCCGGTTGTCGCCTGCATCGGGCTGAGCCGAGATGGGCAGCTGTACAACGTGAACGCGGACACGCTGGCCGGGCACCTGGCAGCGGGAATGAAGGCGGACCGTCTGGTGATCGCCGGCACGACCGCCGGTGTGCTCGACGAGGGGGGCGCCACGATCGACACGTTGGATCCGCCGGCCATGGCCCGGATGATCGAGCGCGGCACCGCGACCGCCGGGATGGTCGCGAAGCTGCGCGCCTGTGAGCGCGCATTGTCCG
>WHSN01000230.1 GCA_009380045.1 Luteitalea sp. | reverse complement strand
CGATCGCGTCCACCTGCTGCGCCTTCAGCATCGGGATGTACATCGCGGCCGCCTCGGCCGGGTCGAGAATCCGGACCTGCTTCAGCCGCTCGGCGGGTCCTTCTTCCGTCAGACACAGTCCGATGAAACCGACCTTCAGGTGACCGAAGGTTCGCACCACGAACGGCTCGGCGCCGCCGATCGGCCGGTTGGTGCGCAGATCGACGACGTTCGAGACCACCCACTGGAACTTCGCCTCGGCCATGCGCTGGAGCAGCAGATCGATGCCGAAGTCGAACTCGTGATTGCCGAGGGTGGCCATGTCGAGGCCGGCGGCGTTCAGCGATGCAATCATCTGCTCGCCCTTGAACACGGTCGATTCAACCGACGACGACAGGAAATCGCCGGCGAGCATGACAAACGGCGTGCGCCCCGCCGCGGCGAGCGTCTGCTTCAGCGTCGCGACCCGCGCCAGCCCTCCCGCGCCGTCGACCGGCGTGATCGAGTAGACGTCGTTCAACTGCAGGATGGTGAGCGGCGAGTCGGCCCACGGCGAGCCGGGCTCGTCACGCTGGGCGGCGGCGAACGTGCTCGTGCCACACACGGCGGCGACCAGCACCAGTGCGCGAAGCGCCGAGACGTTCATGCCAGCTGCCTCCAGGATTCCGTTTGCGAGAAATCGACGTTGCCGCCGCTGAGCACCACGCCCACCCGCAGCCCCCGCACGTCCACGACGCCCTCGAGCAGCGCCGCTGCCGCCAACGCTCCGGTCGGCTCCACCACGACCTTCAAACGCTCCCAGAGAAAGAACATCGCGCGAACCAGCGCCCGATCGTCCACGGTCACCATGTCGTCGACGTGCCGGCGCACCAGGGGAAACGTCAGCGTCCCAAGCGACGCCGTGCGCGCGCCATCCGCAACGGTCGGCGGATTGTGGACCGTCTGCAGCTCCCCGGTCCGGAATGAGCGCGTCGCATCGTCGGCGGCCGCGGGCTCGACGCCGATCACCCGGCATCCGGGCGCGTGGGCCGCCGCCGTGAGCGCGGCTCCCGAGAGCAATCCGCCACCGCCGCACGGCACCAGCAGCAGGTCGAGGGCGCCGACCTCGTCGAACAGCTCGAGCGCCACGGTGCCCGCGCCGGCGATGACGTGTGGATGGTCGTAGGGTGGAATCACCGTCAGCCCGCGGTCAGCCGCCAGGCGGCGGCCGATCGCTTCGCGGTCGCCGGTGTGGCGATCGTATGGCACGACCTCGGCGCCGTAGTCGATCGTCGCCGCGCGCTTCACCGCCGGCGCATCGGTGGGCATGACGATCACACACGGAACGGCCAGCACCTTTCCGGCAAGCGCAATCGCCTGGGCATGATTGCCGGAAGAGAATGCGACGACGCCCCGGGCGCGCTCCGGCGCGGACAGTCGCGACATCGCGTTGTACGCACCTCGAAACTTGAAGGCGCCCGCACGCTGCATGTTCTCGCACTTGAAGAACACCTCCGCACCGGTCCGCGCCGCTACCGTGCGCGAGGTGACCACCGGTGTCGGCGACGCGACGCCGGCGATCTGCGCGGCGGCGCTTCGAATGTCGGCGAATGATGGGAGATCGGTTGGAGGGCCAGGCACGTCTGGCGCCATTGTACGCGGGCGAAGAAACGATCGGCGGCGAGGCTACTGCCCACGGGCCGCAGACTCCGTCTCGCTCGCCTTCGGCGTTCGCCTCACAGCAGGCGAGTGCCTGAAGCGGCGCCTCCGGTGCGCTGAGACTCAGGACGCCGAGTCGGACGGCACGTCAGGAAGCCGCTCGAACCCCACCAGCTTCCAGCGTTCCGCCTGCCTCTGAAAATAGACGTGTACCGGCTTTTCCCACGACGGGTCCGCTCCCGTCGCGCTCACCTCGACCTTGATGAAGGCCCCAGCCGAAGTGGGAAGGCCGGGAGGCGCTGGCACCCGCGCGTCCGCCGGTGTGGCTTCGGTGATCGGCCGGCTCTCGCCGGTGGCGTTGTCGAAGGTGAACCAGGCAACCCGGTACGCGGTCGGCGGTTTGGCGAATCCTCTCGCCACCGCGACGTTCTCGAAGGTGAGCACGTCCGATTCGAGGGAAGGGGATGCCACCGGATTGACGGACGGGAGATATGCCCGGGCAATGGCATCGCGCCGTTCGCCGAGCGCTTTCACGAGGAACTGCTCCGACTCCGGATCGCCGAAGGCCCCCGTTCGCACGGCGGCCCGCAGCATGTCGTCGGTGATCGCCACGAGCTTCTGTGCGGCCCAGAACTTGTCGTCGGCCCGCGCCCGCTCGAACGCGGGATTCGGCACGCGGGGTTTCCAGGCCTCCGGATCGAAGCTCGAGTTGTCCTCGAGAAGTCTTCCAACGCTCGGCGACTCGTAGAACTGATCCCCCAGCCAGGGCGGAAAGCGAAATCCGAACCCGATCACCTGCCTGATCGACTGTCCCGGCTCGGCGAGATACTCGGAGCCTTCCCACTCGGCGTGAGGTCGGACCGAGGCGCTGCCGAGCGCCGAGCTGAAGTCCTGCAGGTAGTGGCGGATGAAGCCGCGGCCGTTCTCCATGATCAGCGCGTCGAGCGTGTTCTTGCCTTTGGTGTCGACCTGGTTGACCCACGCGGAGAACACGCGCAGCCCGCGCAGCTCCCGTCGGTGCTCGTGCGCGATGATGTCGTTGGGGTCGTCCGGGTGGGTGCCGTAGAAGCGGAACTCGCCGATTTTCGGGAGCGCCTTGCCCGCAATCACGCGGTACGAGCCGTCGGCCTCGCGGTCGGCGCGCTGCAGCAGGTCGGCGACGTCGGATCTCTCCATGCGCCGTGGCTTACCGCCGACCGGCGTGAACCTCGTTGCGTCGCTCACCACGAGTTCATCCGGCTTCAGGTACGCGATGTAGCTCTCCGGCACGTGATAACCCACCGCCCAGAACAGCTTGGTGACGAGAACTTCCGTGCCCGTCGCCATGGCGCGGTAACCGGGGGGATCGAACTTCAGGAACCATACCTGGCCGGCCGAATCGCGAATCGTGAATCCGGGGGTGATGCCATCGGTCTTCGACGAGATGATCGTCCAGGTGCCGCTTGCCGGGCCGGTCGCGGTGTCGGGGCCCTTGGCAACATCGTCGGGCGTCAACGGTTGACGACCGATGCGATTGGTGAACCAGCTCGAGTCGGGCACCTCGTCAACCGAATTGACGTTCTTGGCGCGAACGTTCGTCGCCGGGTCCCCCGGCTTGCCGAACAGGGCGTAGACGATCTCGCCGACCAGGTTGATTTCCCACGGCCTCGTTTGCGACGCGTCCTGATGGTCCCGTTCCACCCACACCGGGTCGTCGGCGTAGAAGCGCGGGCCGGCGCCGGAACCGGATGCAGCGCCGAGCGCGACCGCGATCGAAGCTGCGCCAGCAAATCTGCGGAACATGATTCTCATGAGTGGCTCACTCGAACGTCCAGCAATGCGCCGAACGGCTAGAAACTCGGGCCAAAGGCGAACACGAGCCCAATGCCCTCGATCGTCCTGGCCACTTCTGCACGGAGGATGGTGGCGGCCGGCGCATGGAACCGGATGCCTATTCCGTACGAGGTCTGGAGGTCGTTCAGATCCAGATCGCGGCGCCGCGACACGACCTTGCCGGCGTCGAGGAAAATCGCCATGTCGACGAACTGTCCGGCAGTCCACCGGTACTCGCCCGTGAGCAGCAGCCGATGGCGGTCGCGGAAGCGCCAGCTGGGGTAGCCGCGCAGCTCGCTGCCGCCGCCGAGCGACGGCATGAGGAAGTACGGCACGCCGCGTCCTTCGTCGGTACCTGTGACCGATGCCAGCGCTCGGAACGCGAGCACCCAGTTCTCCCTGAGCAACGGTACGAACTGATCCAGTTCCGCGTCGATCCGCGTGAAGCTGTACGGACCATCATGCCGCTGCTGATAGGAAGACCAGTCCACGCGATAGAGTCCGCCGTGACGAGAATAGCCAGGCGAGTCGCGCCAGTCGATCGCGGCAAACGCGTGCGAGCGTGTGTAGGTCGGCGCAGTGCCCAGGCCGGTCGCGGTGACGGGCCCGAACCGCTGCTCGATGGACGGTCCCAGCCGGCCAGGTCCGGTCGTCAGATCCAGGTAGTCGAGGCCGCCGCCAACGCTCGCGACGGGCAGCAACTGCACGCGGGCCGAGCCTCCCGCCGTCGTCGATCGGTAGAGAAAGGAGGTGCGATCGGAGTCGAGCGACGTGTTGCCGGGGCCGTAGAACGCCACCTTCGGCGCCTCGAGCCAGTTGGCGTGGGTTTCGACGGCGATCCGGCGGCCGGCGAATGCCGGCAGCTTCAGGGAGGCATCCACCATCTTGTAGTTCTTCATCGACCAGGCGCCATGCACGTCCGCCAGTGCCCCCGACGTCCAGCGGTAGCGCGCTCCAGGTCCCAGCGCGAAGGCACCACCCGGGAAGACACCGCCGATGAAGGTATAGATCGGCGGCGGGTCGAGCAGTGCCTGCTGGATTGTCGCCGAGTAGCGTTCGACTGGACCTGGCACATACGGCTGGAGCGTCTTCGCCTTCTCGGCCTGCGCGGCCGCACGCAGCTGCTCTCGAGTCTGCTGCGCCCAGCCCGGAGTTGTTGACGCCATGCAGACGACGATCAGGATCCCGATCCGACTCACGCAGCCACCTCGATTGGGTTTTCAACGGGAACGAGCTTCTTGTGCTCGCGGGTGATCGCGACGACCAGCACCAGCCAGAGCGCGACGAAGACCAGGTTGAGCAGCGCGATGCCCTGCACTCCGAAGGCGAGCGCCGTACTGGCGAAGACGACCACCGCCTGCAGCATGTCCCCGGCGCGCCAGAAGAAGGAATCGATCGCCTGCTTCGCCTTGTATTTCGCCTCGCGGCTGGTCGGCAGGAACAGCGCCTGTCGCGTCGTATTCTGGATCGAGTAGTCGGTGCTGTTCTCGATCGTCTTGGCGACGCGCACGATGCTCAGGAGGGGAATGAACGCGATGATGCTGTAGCTCGCGAGCGAGACCAGCGGCATCACGAACAGCGCGCCGCGGACGCCGATGTACTTGATCACCCGCGACGCGACGAACAACTGCAGCAGGAGGCCGAGCAGGTTCACGTTCGCCTGGAACCTGGCCATGAAGCCGCCAATCCACTGCGCCTCGTTCACCGATCCGCCGCTGGCCGCGACCACGCGAACCGCTTCGATTTCGACCATGCGGCCGAGGACGAATTCGCCGAGCGTGTTCACCGTGTTGAGGACGACCATCAGCAGGCCGATGTACAGCAGGTAGCGTTGCTTGAGCACGAGCTGGAACCCGCCAGCGCCTCCGATCGGTTTCTGCGCCTCGGCCCGACCCGCTTCCGATTCCTCGCTCGCTGCCCCCTCGCGCCGGTGCACCCAGTAGGTGAGCCCGAGGCAGACAAAGAGCGCGCCGGCGGCATACAGCATCAGCGGATACGGTCCGAGAATTCTGAACAGGGCCGCCGCGACCTCGGCGCCAATCCACGCGCCAAGCGACGCGCCAAGCCCCACCAACGGCAGCAGCCGCTTTCCGCGGCTGTTGGTGTACACATCGTTCGCCAGCGCCCACAGCAACGCCGGGACCATCAGGTTGAAGATGCCGATCCAGATGAAGAAGGGGATGCCGATGCGCACGCCCGACTGCCCGAGGACGTAGAAAATCACCAGGTTCGACGAGAAGAACACCGTGACGAACGCGGTCAGGCGCAGGCGGTTCACCCGCGCCGCGAAGCCGCTGTAGAGCGGAACGATGCCGAGCAGGAGCAGCGCCTGCGCCGCTGCCGCGTAGCTCTGGGCGACCGCGCCGCTCTCGCTGAGGATCAACGCCGAGCGCACCGGCTTCAGCGCGGAGT
>WHSN01000048.1 GCA_009380045.1 Luteitalea sp. | reverse complement strand
TGGCTCGAGCGGTTCCTCAAGGACTATCCCGGCACCGTCGTCGCCGTGACGCACGATCGCTATTTCCTGGACAATGTCGCCGGCTGGATTCTCGAGCTCGATCGCGGTCGCGGCATTCCATGGGAGGGCAACTACTCGTCGTGGCTCGAGCAGAAACAGAACCGGCTGGCTCAGGAGGAGAAGGCCGAAACCAGGCGCCAGCGCACGCTCGAGCGCGAGCTCGAATGGATCCGGATGTCGCCGCGCGCCCGTCAGGCAAAGGGCAAGGCGCGCCTGAACGCCTATGAGGATCTGCTGCGCGAGGACACCGCCCAGAAGGTCGAGACCGCCGAAATCTACATCGCCCCAGGGCCGCGTCTGGGCGACATCGTCGTCGAGGCGCGGAACCTGCGAAAGGGCTACGGCGACACCCTGCTGATCGACGGCCTGAACTTCACGCTGCCGCGCGGCGGCATTGTCGGCGTGATCGGGCCCAACGGCGCCGGCAAGACGACGCTGTTCCGGATGATCACCGGGCAGGAGACGCCGGACGGCGGCACCCTGCGGGTCGGCGAGACCGTTCGCATCGGCCATGTCGATCAGAGCCGCGACGCGCTCGGGGCGGACAACAGCGTGTGGGAAGAGATCACCGGCGGCGAGGACGAGGTCGAGCTCGGGAAGCGAACGGTCGCCTCGCGCGCCTATGTCTCCTGGTTCAATTTCAAGGGAGCCAACCAGCAGCGGAAGGTCGGTTCGTTGTCGGGCGGTGAGCGGAACCGCGTGCATCTGGCGAAGCTGCTGAAGAAGGGGAGCAATCTCCTGCTGCTCGACGAGCCGACCAACGACCTCGATGTCGATACGCTGCGGGCGCTCGAGGAGGCGCTGCTCAATTTCGCGGGCTGCGCCGTCGTCATCAGCCACGATCGGTGGTTTCTCGATCGGATCGCGACCCACATGCTCGCCTTCGAAGGCGACAGCGAGGTGGTCTGGTTCGAGGGCAACTATCAGGACTACGAGACCGACCGCAAACGCCGCCTCGGCTCCGCCGCCGAGCAACCGCATCGAATCAAGTATCGCAAGCTCACGCGGTAGCCGTCTGGGCGGCCGGCCTACGAAACCTTGGTCTTGAAGTACTCGATCGTCTTGACCAGCCCTTCCTCGAGCTGGACCGAGGGTTTCCAGCCAAGCAGCGTGCGGGCACGCGTGATGTCAGGCTGGCGCACCTTCGGGTCGTCGGTCGGCAGCGGCCGGTAGATGATCTTGCTTCGCGCGCCGGTCATCTGGATGATCGTTTCGGCGATCTCCCCGATCGTCGTTTCACGCGGGTTGCCGATGTTCACCGGGTCGTTCTCGCTCGACAGCATCAGCCTGATGATGCCGTCCACGAGGTCGGTGATGTAGGTGAAGCTTCGGGTCTGGCTGCCGTCGCCGAACACCGTGACGTCTTCGTTCCGCAGCGCCTGTGACATGAACGCGGGAACGGCGCGGCCGTCGTTGACGCGCATGCGAGGGCCGTAGGTGTTGAAGATGCGCACGATCTTGGTGTCCAGCCCGTGATAGCGATGGTAGGCCATGGTCATCGCCTCGGCGAACCGCTTCGCTTCGTCGTAGACCCCGCGCGGGCCAACAGGGTTCACGTTGCCCCAATAACTTTCCTTCTGAGGGTGCTCGAGCGGATCCCCGTAGACCTCCGAGGTAGACGCCAGGACGAATCGCGCCCCCTTCGCCTTGGCCAGCCCCAGCGCCTTGTGCGTGCCGAGCGCACCGACCTTCAGCGTCGGAATCGGCAGCTCCATGTAGTCGATGGGGCTGGCCGGGCTGGCCCAGTGCAACACGGCGTCGACCGCCCCTTCGATGTAGATGTAGTTGGTGACATCGTGCTTGATGAACGTGAAATCCCGGTTCACCAGATGTTCGATGTTCGCCGTCGCCCCGGTCAGGAGATTGTCGACGCCAATCACCTCGTAGCCCCGATCGAGCAGGGTTTCAGACAGGTGGGAGCCGATGAAGCCCGCCGCTCCAGTGATCACGACGCGTTTTTTCATGATGTGAATTCGGCTCTGCCGGCCGGCGAGCGATGACTAATACGCATGCTTGTGGAAGAACCCTTTCACCAGCGTCAGCCACATGATCTTGAGATCGAGGCGGACCGACCAGTTCTCGATGTAGTAGAGGTCGTACTCGATGCGCTTCTCGAGTGGCGTATTGCCGCGCCATCCGTTCACCTGGGCCCATCCGGTGAGCCCGGCCTTCACCTTGTGACGGAGCATGTACTGCGGAATCTTGTGCTTGAACTGTTCGACGAAGTGCGGCCGTTCCGGCCTCGGCCCGACGATCGACATGTCACCGCGGAGCACGTTCCACAGCTGCGGCATCTCGTCGAGATTCGACCGGCGCAGGAACTTGCCGAGCGGCGTGACACGCGGATCGTCCAGCACCGCCCAGATCGGCCCGGTGTGCCGCTCCGCGTCGTCATACATCGACCGGAACTTGACGATGGTGAACGACTTGCCGTCGAGCCCCATCCGCTCCTGGCGGTAGAACACCGACCCGCGAGAGGTGATCTTGACCAGCAGGGCGACGAGCGCGAACGGCACCGAGAGGCACGCGAGCGCCGCCGCCGAGATCCCCATGTCAATCGCCCGCTTCACGATGCTGTTGAAGCCCTGGAGCGGCACATCGTTGATGTTGATCACCGGCACGCCGTCGAGATCCTCGAGCCGTGCCCGCAGCGCGATCACCTGGAGGAGATCCGGGACCACCTTGACGTCGACCATCTCCCGGCTGGTGCTGTCGAGCAGCTCCAGCATGCGCACGTGCTGTTCCGGCGGCAGCGCGACGTAAAGATGATCCACGGCGTCACGACCGACAATCTCGGCGGCATCGTCGAGCGTGCCGAGCAGCGGCAGGCCGCGGTACCCCAGATGATCGCCGGCGGCACGATCGTCGACGAAGCCGACAATCTGGTAGCCGAGCTCCCGGTGCTCGAGGATCTTGTCAGCGATCAGGCGGCCAAGCTCGCCCGATCCGGCGATGAGAATCTTCTTGAGGCCGATGCCGGCGCGCCAGCGCCGCTCGAGCACCTCTCGCATCAGCTCGCGCGAGGCATACGAGAGGACGACATTCAGCACCAGGAAGATCGCCCAGACCAGTTGCGACACCTCGAATGCGCCGGTCTCCTTCGCCGCGTCGGTGGCGAAATAGGTCTGCACATACAGCGTGGCGACGATGCCGAAGACGACGGCGAGAATGGAGCCGACGAAGACCGCGAAGAAATCGTCGACGCGGGATCGCCCCCGGCGAAGCCGGTACAGCCCCTGCAGGAAGAATCCGAGCGGCACGACCGCCGCAATGAATGGCAGAAGGTTGATGTACTGGCGAAGCGGCGGCAGTCCCCGCGTGATCGGGATGAGCCCGCTATGGAACCGCAACGCGTACGCGATGATGAACGCGCTCAGTCCGAGCAGGGCGTCGGCGCTGACGTGGAAGGCGACGAGAAGCCGGTTGTGCCGGATCATCGCGCGTGCGCCTGGACGAGCGCTTCGATCTCGTCGCCGAATCGCTCGCGGCTGAAATGCTCGGCGTGGCGGCGGATCACGGCGGGATCGAACGGCCGCATGAGGGCGTCGTCGATTGCCTTCGCAAACGCCTGCGGCGACGGATCCTCCACCAGCAGCCCGGTCTCGTTGTCAATCACCGTTTCGCGAGCTCCCCCCCGGCCAAGTGCCACCACCGGCCTGCCGCATGCCTGGGCCTCCAACGGCACGATCCCGAAGTCCTCCTCCCCAGGGAGGAGGACCACGCCCGCCCGGCGATAATGCTCACGCACCTGGTCGTCGGCCAGGCGGCCAAGGAACTCGGCCCGGCCCCCGGCACGCCGCTCGAGCGCTGCCCGCTCGGGCCCATCTCCAACAATCGTCAGCGGCACTCCCGCCAGCGCGCAGGCGTCGATTGCGACGTCCACCCGCTTGTACGGCACGAGAGCGGACACCACCAAGCCACCGCGCTCGGGTGCAGGGTCGTCTGGACGAAAGAATGTCGTGTCCACCGGTGGATACACGACCGAAGCCTCGCGATTATAGTATCGCCCTATCCTCCCCGCAACATAATGTGAAATAGCGACATAGCGGTCCACCCGGTCCGCGGTGTCGCGGTCCCAGCGCGCCAGCCTGGCCATGATCGGCCGCATCAGCGCACTGCCCGACCGGCCGAGACGCTCCGGGCCAAAGTACGCGGCAAACTGATCCCAGGCGTAGCGCATGGGCGTGAGACAGTAACAGATGTGCTTCGCGCGACCAGGCGTGACCACCGACTTGACAGCGCAGTGGCTGGTGCTCAACACCACGTCGAAGCGGTCGAAGTTGAACTGTTCCACCGCCATGGGAAAGAGCGGCAGGTAGTGCCGGTAGTAATCGGTCACCCGAGGCAGCCGTTGAATGAACGATGTGTGAATCGGCCGCCGCTCGATGATGGAAGAGACCGAGCCAGGAAGGTGGAACAGGGTGAACAGCTCGGCGTCAGGCCACCGCTCGCACATCACCTCGAGCGCCTTCTCGCCGCCGCGCATGCCCGTGAGCCAGTCGTGGACGAGCGCGATCCTCACGGACGCCGTTGGTGCTCGGCTGCCGCGGCCCTGGTTTCGGCCCCGGCAAGCAGCGGCTCTGCGCCAACCTCCCGGTAGATGTCCCGGATCCGGCGGACGGAGGTTTCCCACGAAAACTGGCGCGCTCGCGCCAGCCCCTTGGCCCGGAGATCGCGCCGCAGGCCGGCGTCGGCAAGAACCTGGTAGATGCCGTCGGCGATCGCCTGCGGATCGTAGGGATCGACGAGCAGCGCCGCGTCTCCCGCCACTTCTGGTAGCGACGATACGTTCGAGGTGACGACCGGGGTCCCGCTGGCCATCGCTTCGAGCGGTGGGAGGCCGAAGCCCTCATAGAGCGACGGGAACACGAAGACCCCCGCCAGGCGATACATCACCGCGAGCGTCTCCTGCGGCATGTAGCCGAGGAACCGAACGTACTTGTGCAGCTGGTGGCGGTGAACCGCGCGCCGGAGCGCGGCGTACTTCGAGATCTTGTCGCCAATCAACACCAGCTTGAGGTGGTCGAGGCCACGCTTCCGCACAAGGTGGAAGGCCTCGATGAGCCGCTCGAGGTTCTTGTGCGGCTTCACGTTTCCGGCATACAGAACGAACTCGTCGTGCAGCTGATACCGTTCCCGCACCCTGATCATGTCCTCTTCGCGCGGCTCGACGCCGAAGTAGTCGTCGAAGGCGTTGGGGATGACGTCGATCTTCTGCGGCTCGGTCCCGAAGAACCTCACGATGTCGCGCTTCGAGCTCTCCGACACGGTGAGGATCCGCGTCGCGCGCCGGGACGCCAGCGACATCGCCGTGCGCGCGTAGGCGAGCGCGAACCGGCCGGGCAAGTACTGGGGAAACATCAGGTGAATGCAATCGTGGATCGTCACCACCGACCGGCACGGCACCAGGGGCGGCAGCACGTAATGAGGCGCATGGAACAGCGCCACCCCTTCGCGCCGGACCGCCAGAGGGATACGGACCTGCTCGGCAACCGAATAGTTGCCGGCGAGCTCGATGACCGGGCGGAAATTCGGTCCAAGACCTTTCAGCTGAGCGACGTCGTTCGGGCCGCAGAACACCACGAACTCGGTGTCGCGATCGAGCCGGGCGAGCTGCCGGAGCAGGTTTCGGATGTAGGTGCCGATGCCGAAATCGTGGAGCTTTCGAGCATCGATGCCGATGCGCACGGGGGCATCATACCAGTCCGACCTGATCCACAACTGCCCGGCCGGGTCAGGTTGCGGCCCCCGGATTCGAAGCCACACGGTGACCCCGGCTCACTCACCGGTCCCACCCGGCGTAGTCGAGACGGCGGCTCTGCCTGGCGTCCCGCCTGACGCCGGGGTAGACATCGGCCTGTCGTGCGGCCTCCTCGGCTGCGAGCACCGCGTCCCGGATGTCGGAAGCGTACTCCTTGATTTCGTCAAAGGTCGAGCCGCATCCGGGCGCCACCGGGCCTGTAAGCGCGCCGCGGTCGAACACCGCAAACCACTCGCGTCCGAACTTGCCGGTGACCGGTCCCGGGTAGCAGGACTCGCGGAACCGGCGCCAATAGTCGTCAAGGGCGTCCGCGCGCTGCGCCAGCCGCGCCAGGCTCTCCTGCATTGTCTTCTCGCCCGAGGCACGCGCCTGGTCGCGCGCCGAGGCGATCGCGGGCGACAGCCCCTGAAGGTCGCCCCCCGACGCTGACCAGGCTGGCGGGGCTTGGGACGCTGGCCGATCGCTCAGCAGCGACTGCGCATGATCGATGGCGACGGCGAAGCTGAGTCGTTGCCGATCGGGATAGCCCATCGTCGCGATTCCGAGAACCGTGCCGGTGCGATCGAGCAGCGGCCCCCCGCTGTTTCCCGGATTCACGGCCGCGTCGGTCTGGATGAGCATCGCGCTCCCGCTTTGGCGCAGGGCGCTCACGATGCCGCGGGTCACGGTGTTCTGCAGGGTGCCGAGCGCGGATCCGACGGCAATGACTTCCTGACCCGGCCGCACGGTCAGCGCTGAGCCCAGACGCAAGACCGCCTGGTTCAAGAGCGGGTTGGAAACCTTGAGGACCGCGATGTCGTACTGGGTCGCAAGCCGCTCGACACGCGCGTAGGTCGTGGTGCCGTCAGCGCGCCTGACGGTGACGGTACTGCTGCTGCCGACGACGTGGGCGTTTGTGAGCAGCGTGTCGGGTTGAATGTAGAACCCGCTCCCACGGGCGTCCCCGGCTTGAATCGCCACGACCGCCGGCATGACCCGGCTGACGACATCCTCGAGAGACGAGGTTGCGGCTTCAGAGGGGAGTGCGGGATCCGGCGCTGGGGCCACCACAGGCTGCGGAGCACCGCCAGTCAGGGTGGGCGCGGTGATGACACGATCGATCGGCGGTGGACCCGGCACTCCGGCTGGAACGGAAGCGGCGGCCGCGGTTTCCAAGGACGAAGCGGAGGGCGGGATTCGGGGTCGTGCCTCGGGCCGGATTGCCTCCCTGCCGCTGAACCAGGTGGCGCCGGCGGCGCCGATCGCCACCGCCAGGGCAATCAGCGCCAGCGACGAGACGGCCTTGTCCTTGCCCATCAAACAGTATGTCGGCGCGGCAGGGCTCGGCCGTTACCCTCTCAGCCAGTGATAGACGCGCAGCAAGGGAGCGATCGCGGGATGGTGCTTCTCGTAGAAGGCGAGATGACTCCGGCGGTAGGCCGCGCGCGTCGCGCTGGGAGCCGACGAGCCCGACCGTCCGCGCAGGTGGACGATTTCGACGGCGGGCGTGAACAGCACCCTGCGGCCGCGGGCGCGGATGCTGGCGCAGAAATCGACGTCCTCGGTGTACATGAAGAACCGTTCGTCGAGCAGTCCAACCGCCTCCGCGTCGTCCCGCCGCACGAGCAGGCAGGCGCCGCTGACCCAGTCGGGCCACTGCTCCTGCCGCGTCAGCGATTCAACAAGGCCGACGCTGCGCGGGTCCCCGCGCTGGTATCGGCGCAGGAGCCGCTTCTGACGGATTTCGTTTGCGGGCGTGATCATGCGTCCAAAGGAGAGCTCGGGACGGCCGGAACCATCGACCAGCCGCGGTCCGGCCACCGCGGCATCGGGATGTCGATCGAGCTCGCGAAGAAGCGTATCGACGGCGCCGGGCGGAACGAGTGTGTCGCTGTTGAGGAGCAGGAGGTTCGCCCCGTGGCTCGCACGGATGCCGGCGTTGCTCGCGGCAGCGAATCCGCGGTTGGTGGGTGACGCGATTACCCGCACCCCGCCGAACTCGCGCGCCGCCGCCGCGCTGCCGTCTGTCGATGCGTTGTCCACGACAATCACTTCGCATCGGGCGTCCGGCGGAGCGCTGCGAATCGATCCGAGGCAGCGCTCGAGGTCGGCGCGTGCGTTGTAGCTGACGATGACGATGGAAAGGGTCACACCGATGTTTCGAGCACGCCAAGCGTCCGCCGGGCGGCCTGTGTCCAGTTGTAACGTGCCAGCACGTCCGGAGCGGCGGCCAGCAGTCGGCGCCGTACCTGCTCGTCGAAGAGAAGTTGTTCGAGCGCGACAGCGATTCCGTGGATGTCGCCCTTGCCGGCATACAGCGCGGCGGCGCCGCAGCTTTCCCGTGCGACTGGCGTATCGAGCAACACCGACGGAATTCCGGCCGCCAACGCCTCGAGCGGGGTCAGTCCCAGCCCTTCGTATTCAGAGAGAAACGCAAACACTCGGGATCGGCTGTAGAGGCTCACCAGTTCGGCATCGGTGACGTATTGATGCCACCGGACGCGTCCGGTCTGGCCCTCGCGGTCGATCACGTCGCCAATGCTCTGCCTGGGCCAGGTCCGATTGTCACCGACGATATCGAGCCTCGCTTCGGGGTGCGTCCTGATGACGGCCGAAAACGCGCGGACCAGGTCGGGAATGTGGCGCCTGTTGAAGATTGATCCGACATACAGCACGTGCGCGCCTGGCCTCACGGCTCGCGGGCTGGCGCCTTCGGTGCCGAACGCGTCCACGCCTGGGGGAATCACGTGGATCCGCAAGGAGTCGGCGCCGAGCCGTTCGACCAGCTCTCGGCGCGAAAACTCCGAGATCGTGATCACCGCGGCGGCCGCGCCGGCCGCGCGGCGGCTGAGAAACCGGCGCCGCAATCCCTCGCGCGCCGTGAACCACTCCGGGTGGGCCGCAAACGAAACGTCGTGAATCGCGACGACCAACGGGACCGGCAACCAGAGAGGGGCCGTATAGCCAGGCGCGAAGAAGACGTCGAGGCGGTCGTGCCGGATCGACGCGGGCAGCCGGCGCTGCTCCCACCAGGTGCCTCCCGAGCCGGGGACGATCTGCGTAGTGAACCGACCCGGAAAAAGGGTCCGGGCACTGGAGTCGGTTGGGAGAACGGGGATCTCGTGCGCGTACAACACAAACTGATGCTGTCGTGCCTCGTCGCACTGCAACCACTGCCTCAGCAGCCCACTCAGATACCGGCCAACGCCCGTCGGCCGACCGCACAGCTCGCGCGCATCGATGCCAATCCTCACCTCTCTCCCGCTCCCGCGGTGGCCGCCTTCTGAGCGACTGCGGCCTCATACGCGGCGTAGACGCTGCGCGCCGTCTGTTCCCAGGTGTAACGCTGCGCCTGCCGCACGCCATTCATTGCTGCTGTTTCCGCCAGGCCCTGATCGTCGATGAGCGATGCCATGGCGGCGGCCAGGACATCGGGATCGCTCGGATCGACGAGCACCCCCGCGTCGCCGAGCACCTCCGGCAGGGCGCCGCGGTTGGCGGCGACCACGGGAACGCCGAGGGTCATGGCCTCGAGCACCGTCAAACCGAAACCCTCGTCGAACGACGGTTGCACGAGGATCCTTGCGCCTTCATACAGCTCCCGCCGCGTGGCGGGATTGACGTAGCCGATGTACCTGGCGATGCCTTTCAACGGTGGGCGGTCGATCCGCTCCAGCCAGCCGGACGAGCCTTCGACTGCCTTCCCGGCCAGCACCAGAGGCGGCACACTTCGGCGGCCCATCGCGAAACGTTCATATGCATCGAGAAGGGCCCCCACGTTCTTCCGCGGCTCGAGCGTACCGAAAAACAGCACATAGCCACGGGCAGGCTGAATTTGCCGTGGATTCCATGGCGGCGCGCCAGGGGAACAGACCGAGATGCGGTGTCGCGGCACCTGGAGCAGCCGCTCGACCTCGCGTGCGGTGAACTCCGAGACCACGATGACGCGGTCCGCCCGGTTGGCATGATCCCGCGCACGGGCGGGGTAGTCCCGCTTGATTTCGCCCCGGGTTCGCTCGGGGTGCAGCAGGAAGTCGAGGTCGTGGATCGTCACCACTTGCGCCGCGCTCCTCGCCGGCATCAGCAGGGGATGGAGGGAGTGGGTGACATCGAACCGTCCACCCGCCAGGGCCTCGGCGGATGGCCATTCAAGACGATGCCATGCAAAGTTCAAGAGCCGCACCGGCACGCGTCGATCGACGGCGGAAGCGGTCCGGATCTCCGCTCCCGGCACAAGCCGGTCCTTCCATGAGCTGGAGAAGAGCGTAAGATCGAGCCGCTTGTCGCTGGCGGGCGAAAAGGTCGTGAGCAGCGCACGGGCCAGCTGATGCGTGTATTCGCCCACGCCGCTCCGTTCGCTGAGGGCCGCACGGTAATCGATCAGCACCCGCACTTGTTTAAGTCGTTCCGACTCAGTATCTTATTGTGAAATGAAAATTGCCGTCGTCGGAACAGGGTACGTGGGACTCGTGGTGGGCGCCTGCCTTGCGGAAAACGGGAACGACGTCATCTGCGTGGACAAGGACCAGTCGAAAATCTCAACGCTCGAGGCAGGGCGGATGCCCATATATGAGCCTGGACTGGCAGAAATGGTCCGGCGGAACCACTCCGAGGAGCGTCTGACGTTCAGCACGGATCTCCCTGGGGCTGTGACGGCATCGCAGATCATCTTCATCGCCGTCGGGACACCTCAGGGGGAGGATGGAGCGGCTGACCTCCAGCACGTGCTTGCGGTGGCGCGCGATGTCGGGCGCGCGATGAACAAGTACACCGTGGTCGTGGACAAAAGCACGGTCCCCGTCGGAACGGCCAAAAAAGTGCATGCCGCCATCGCCGCGGAGACCACACAGCCGTTCAGCGTCGTCAGTAACCCCGAGTTTCTCAAGCAGGGGGCCGCGATCGAGGATTTCATGAAGCCCGACCGGGTGGTCGTCGGCAGCGACGACGATCGGTCGGCGCACGTGATGCGGGAACTGTATGCGCCGTTCACGCGCACGGGGGCGCCGATCATGATGATGGACACGGCGAGCGCCGAGCTCTGCAAGTATGCGGCGAACTCCATCCTGGCGACGCGGATCTCGTTCATGAACGAGATGGCCAACGTCTGTGAGCTGGTCGGAGCGGATGTGGATCAGGTGAGAAAGGCCATCGGCGCCGATCGCCGGATCGGCGCATCCTTTCTGTTTCCCGGGGTGGGTTACGGCGGCAGCTGTTTCCCGAAGGACGTCAAGGCACTGCTCAGGTCGTCCGGCGACAAGGGTTACGACTTCCGGATTCTCACGGCGGTCGAAGAGGCGAACGATCGTCAGAAGCTGCGCCTGGTCGACAAGATGATCCAGCACTTCGGCGACGTCCGCGGCCGGGCGATCGCGGTCTGGGGGCTGGCGTTCAAGCCCCGGACCGATGACATGCGCGAGGCGCCCGCCATTTCGATCATCGAGCGGTTGCTCGAGCTCGGCGCCACCGTACGGGCGTACGATCCCGAAGCGACGGAGACCGCGCGACAGATCTTCGGCAACCGGGTCCGACTCGCGGAGAAGAGCTACGACACGCTGGCGGGGGCTGACGCGCTGGCCATTGTCACCGAGTGGAACGAGTTCCGCGAACCGGATTTCAGGAAGATGCTCCAGCTGCTCAAGTCGCCCGTCGTGTTCGACGGCCGCAATATCTACTCGCCCGAGCAGATGCGCGCGCTCGGCTTCACCTACTTCTCCATTGGCCGCTGATGCGCGGCGCGTGCTGGTAACCGGCGGCGCCGGTTACATCGGAAGCCACGCCGCGAAGGCGCTCGCGGGCGCCGGTTGCGAAGTGGTGGTGTACGACAATCTCCTCGCCGGCCATCGTGAGGCCGTGCGCTACGGGCCCCTGGTGGAGGGGGACATCGGTCGCGTCGACGATGTGCGTGCCGCGCTCCGCGAGCACCGCATCTCGGCGGTGATGCACTTCGCGGCGCTCCTGGACGTGGGCGCGTCGGTCCGCGATCCCGTCAGCTACTACCGCACCAACGTCGTGGGCGCGGTCAGCGTCCTCGAAGCGATGGCGGCTGAGTCGGTCTCGCACTTCGTCTTCTCTTCAACCTGCGCCACCTACGGCGAGCCGATCGAAACGCCGATCACCGAATCGCATTCGCAGAAGCCGATCAACAGCTACGGGGAAACCAAGCTCGCGGTCGAACGGGCGCTGCCCCACTTCGAGCGCGCCTACGGCTTGAAGTCGGTCGCGCTGCGCTACTTCAACGCCTCGGGGGCCGATCCGGACGGCGAGATCGGCGAGGATCACTCGCCCGAGATTCACCTGATTCCTCGCGCCATCGAGGCTGCGAACGGCGGTCCCGGGCTGGAGATCTACGGCGACGACTACCCGACGCCCGACGGCACCTGCCTCCGGGACTACATTCACGTCACCGACCTCGCTGACGCCCACGTGAAGGCCCTCGATGCGCTGGTCGAGACCGGCCGGTCCACCGCCTACAATCTCGGCACCGGACGTCCGTACTCGGTGAAGGAAGTGATCCAAGCGGTGGAACGGGTGACCGGAAGGACGGTCCCCTGGACCCTCGGACCGCGACGCGCCGGCGACCCGGCGGTGCTCTACGCCGCGCCGCGAAAGGCTCAAACCGAGCTGCACTGGAAACCGCGCTTCACGGATATCGAATCGATCGTCCGCACGGCCTGGGCCTGGCACGAGCGCCATCCACAGGGTTATGGTGCGCGCGCGAAGCAGTGACCGACGCCTCTGCGCTCGGCCGCTTGTTCCGTTATGCGCTTCCGTATCGGACGCGGCTCGGATTGGCCGCGGCGGGCATGGTCGTGTACGCGATCGGGTCGGCCGGGCTGGCCGCGCTGATCAAGCCGATCTTCGACAACGTTCTCCCCAACCGCGATCGCCTGATGCTCGTCGCGTCGGCCATTGTCGGCCTCAACGTGCTGAAGGGGCTCGGCTCGTACGGCTCGTCGTATCTGATGGCGTGGGTCGGGCAGCGGGTGGTGATGGACGTGCGCAACGCCCTCTACCGGCACATCCTCGGCCAGTCAGCCGGCTTCTTCGCGCAGCGGACGACCGGACAACTGATGTCGCGGATCAACAACGACGTCGGACAGGTCCAGCAGGCGGTCTCCGAAACCGTCGGTGACCTCGCCCGCGAGACGCTCGCGCTGGTCGGCTTCGCGGCCCTCCTCTTCTACTACGACGCCTGGCTCGCGATCTTCTGCATCATCAGCGCGCCGCTCGTCGTCTACCCGCTGGTCCGGCTCGGGCAGCGGGTCCGGCGGACGACCCGTCGCAGTCAGGAGGCGATCGAGCTGCTGTCTCACATCAGCGCCGAGGCGCTGACCGGGCACCGGATCGTCAAGGCATTCGGCACCGAAGGCAAGGAAGGCGAGAAATTCGCGCGCGCCGGCAACCACCTGTTCCGGACGAACATGAAGGTGACGGCGGCGCTGTCCGGTCTGCCGCCCCTGATGGAGATTCTTGGCGGCGTCGGCATGGCCCTGGCGCTGTGGTACGGGAGCCGGGAAATCGCGAGCGGCCGGCTCACGATCGGCGAGTTGGCGTCGTTCATCGCCACCCTGTTCCTGATGTACGGCCCTGCCAAGAAGCTCAGTCGGGTGAACGCCAACCTGCAGCAGGCCATCGCCGCTTCCGAGCGCATCTTCGACATGCTCGACACCCACACCGAAGTGCGTGAGCGCCCGGGCGCGGCCCCGCTCGCGCCGTTCTGTTCCGCAGTCGAGTTCCGCGACGTGACGTTCGGCTACGACGCGGCCGGTGCGCAGATCCTCCGCGGCGTCTCGTTCACCGTCGGCGCCGGCCAGATGATCGCGATTGTCGGGCGGAGCGGAGCCGGCAAGACGACGCTGGTCAACCTGTTGCCGCGGTTCTACGACGTCACCGGCGGCGCGATCACCATCGACGGGGTCGATCTCCGCGACACCACGCTCTCGTCGCTGCGCCGGCAAATCGGCATCGTCACGCAGGAGACGGTGCTGTTCGACGACACGGTGGCGAACAACATCGGCTACGGCACGCCCGACGCCACGCCCGAGGCGATCGAAGTGGCGGCGCGCGCCGCCAACGCGCACGAGTTCATCGTGCAGATGAAGGACGCCTATGGCACATTCATCGGCGAGCGCGGCCAGCGCCTGTCCGGCGGACAGCGCCAGCGGCTGGCGATCGCGCGCGCGCTGCTCAAGAACGCGCCGATCCTGGTGCTCGACGAAGCCACCTCGGCGCTCGATGCCGAATCGGAGCTGCTCGTACAGGACGCGCTGAGCCGGTTGATGATGAACAGGACGTCGATCGTGATCGCGCACCGCCTGTCGACGATCCGCCGCGCCGACGCGATCATCGTCCTCGAGCGCGGCCGGATTGCCGAGATTGGCCGCCACGACGAGCTGCTCGCTCGGCCGTCTGGCACCTATGCGGCGCTCTACCAGATGCAGCTCCTCGAGGGACGCAAAGGCGAACGGCGAATCGTCGAGCACTTGGCCCCATGATCAAGAGCATGACCGGGTTTGCGTCGGTGACGCGCGACGACGCCCGCGCATCGGTGGGGGTGACGGTTCGAGCGCTGAACCACCGGCATCTCGACGTGCAGCTGCGGCTGCCGCAGAGTCTCGCAGCCCTCGAGGCGGACGCTCGTGCGCTGATTGCCAGGCGGGTGACGCGGGGGCGCGTGGAGCTTGGCGTGGCGGTCCAGCTGCGCGACCTGCCTGGCGTGGAGGTCGATCTCAACGAGGAGTTCGCCCGGGCGCTCGAAGCGGCGCTCGATCGCGCCCGCGCGCGGGGGCTGATCGCCGGCGCGCTCACGCCAGGCGATCTCCTGCGCCTGCCACAGGCGATCACCATCCGTGAACGGCAGACCGAGTCGGATGCCGTCGTGATCGCCGAGGTCGCGGCGCGGGCGCGGCAGGCGGTCGAGGACGCGCTCGCCGACCTGGATTCCATGCGATCGACCGAAGGCGGCTATCTTCGCGCGGATCTCGATCGCCGCCGCACCCTGGTGGCCGACATCGTCGAGCGGATCGCAATCGCGGCCGACGAAGGGCGCGCCGCGCTGGAGCAGCGTCTGAGGGAGCGGGTCGCGCAGCTGCGAGCCGAGTTGGAGGCCGATGAGACCTCCGTCGCGCAGGAGATCGTGCGGACCGCCGGTCGCTCGGACATCAGCGAGGAGATCGCGCGGTTCCGCGGTCACGTGTTGCACTGGATCGCGCTCGCTGACGGTCAGGAGCCGTGCGGGCGCAAGCTCGATTTCCTACTCCAGGAGATGAACCGCGAGGTGAACACCATGGGCTCCAAGGCCGACGGTCTTCGCGTGTCGGAGCTCATCATCGCCGCCAAGGCGGAGCTCGAGAAGATGCGCGAGCAGGTTCAGAATGTCGAGTGACCTGCCGCCGCTTCGCGAAGGACGACCCGGCTGCGGCCTGCTGCTGATCGTGTCCGCGCCCTCGGGTGCGGGGAAGACGACGCTCGTCGAGCGGCTCGTCGAACAGATCCCTCACCTCAGGATGTCCCGTTCCTACACCTCGAGGAGCGCCCGCGACGGAGAAACCGACGGTGTGGACTATAATTTCGTCACGCGCGACCGGTTCGAAGCGATGATCGCTGCCGGCGATTTCCTCGAATGGGCCGAGGTGTTCGGCAACCTCTACGGCACATGCGCGACCGACACGGAGCGGATGCTCGCCGGCGGCGACGACGTGGTCCTGGTGATCGACGTGCAGGGAGCGAGACAGGTGCGGCGCCGCAGCCGGCCGGCGGCAACGATCTTCGTCATGCCCCCGTCCTACGAAGTGCTGGAGCAGCGCCTGCGCGGCCGGAGCAAGGACAGCGAAGCGGCGATTCAACGGCGGCTGCAGGTGGCACGGGAGGAGATCGCCTCGTTTGCCGAATACGATTTCATTGTCGTGAACGATGGGCTCAGTGCGTCCGTCGATCGGCTTCGGAGCATCGTCCTGGCTGAGCGGGCGCGGCTCGCGCGGATGCGGACGACAGCCGAAACAATCAGCAGGACATTCTCATGATTGATCGCAGCAAGATCCCGAACTCGTTTGCCTTCGTCGTCACCGCCGGCGCGCGCGCGCGCCAGTTGCTGGCCGGCTCGACCCCGCGCGTCACCGTCGGGGAGCACAAGAAGGTGACCGTGGCGCAGCAGGAAGTGCTGACGCGGCGGGTTGAAGCGATCGAGGGTGACGGTATCGAGACCATCCCGACGGACGCGTAGATGCTGATCGCGCTCGGCGTGACCGGCGGCATCGGCGCCTACAAGGCGGTGGAGGTTGCCCGCGGACTGCAGAAGCAGGGGCACGAGGTCGTCGCCATCATGACCTCGTCGGCGTCGCGGTTTGTCGGCCCGGTCACTTTCGAGGCGATCACCAGGCGCCGCGTGATTTCAGATCAGTGGGAGCCGGGCGCCAACGCCGACATCGAGCACATCGCGCTCGCCTCGACGATCGATCTGCTGCTCGTCGCGCCAGCCACGGCGAACATCATCGGCAAGCTGGCCAACGGAATCGCCGACGATTTCCTGTCGACGTTGTATACCGCCACCCGCGCGCCAGTGTTGATCGCGCCGGCCATGAACACGAACATGTTCGCGCACCACGCGGTGCGGCGGAACCTCGACACGCTCGCGGCCAATGGCGTGCGGTTCGTCGAGCCGGGCGAAGGCTATCTGGCATGCGGCTGGATCGGCAGAGGGCGCCTGGCCGAACCGGACGAGATCGTCGCCGCGGCGGAAGCGGTCCTCAGGCCGCCGGGTCCGCTTCGCGGTCGAAAGGTGCTCGTCACCGCCGGTCCGACCTACGAAGACCTCGATCCGGTCCGATACGTCGGCAACCGTTCCAGCGGCCGGATGGGGTTCGCCCTCGCCGCGGAAGCCGCCCGTCGCGGAGCGGTGGTCACGCTGATCGCGGGACCGACCTCTCTCGATCCGCCATCGGTGCACCAGGTCGTGCGCGTGCGGCGGGCCGCCGAGATGCACGCGGCCGTCCTCGAACAGGCGGGCGATGCTGCGGTCGTGATCATGGCGGCTGCGGTCGCCGACTACGCGCCCGAACAGCGTGTGAACCAGAAGGTCCACAAGGGCGCCGACACAATCACACTGGTTCTGACCAGGACGCCCGACATTCTCGCCGACCTCGGCGCGCGGCGGCTCGCGGCCGGGACCGGTCCGGTCCTCGTCGGGTTCGCTGCTGAAACAGAGGATGTCGTGGCACGGGCGGCCGAGAAGCTGCACCGGAAGCACGCGGACTTGATCGTCGCCAACGACGTGTCGCGGGGCGACGCGGGCTTCGAGGTGGCGACGAACGCCGTCACGCTGGTGTCCAGGGACGGCGTTGACCCGTTGCCGCTCGAGACCAAAGTTCGCGTCGCCGCCGAGATCCTCGACCGTGTCGAGCGTCTGCTCGCGCCGGCCGAAGTGCGCGCCTAGATCAGCCCTTCGATGGATCGCGATCAACTGATCGAACATTTGAGGTTTGCCGCCGAGCTCGGGGTCGCCGGCATCAGCCGCGATCCGACCTGGCGAGCCCGCATCGATCCTGCGGCCGCGGCGCACGGCAACGGCGCTCGGTCGTCGGAGGATTCCGATCCCCATGCCACCGGCGGACTCGAAAACCCGGACGACACGACGCCGACCGGGCCCGTCGCGTTCGCACGGACTGCTGCCGATGCCCTCGCGGCGTTGCGCGCTGAGGTTGGACCACAGTGCACACGCTGCAAGTTGCACGCGCTCGGACGACGGCAGGTGGTGTTCGGTGAGGGGAGCCCGTCAGCCGATCTGATGTTCGTGGGGGAGGCGCCGGGCGCCGACGAAGATGAGCAGGGGGTGCCATTCATCGGCCGCGCCGGGCAGTTGCTGACCAGGATTATCGAGGCGATGGGTCTCACGCGCAGCGACGTCTACATCGCGAATGTCATCAAGTGCCGTCCGCCGCAGAATCGGAATCCCGAGCCCGACGAGATCGCGACCTGCGAGCCATTCCTGTTCGAGCAGCTCGACATCATCAAGCCGAAGGTTGTCGTGGCCCTCGGAAAGTTCGCCGCCCAGACGCTGCTGCAAACCGGGGATCCGATCTCGCGACTGCGAGGCCGGGTGTTCGACTACCGCGGCGGAAAGCTCGTGCCGACGTTCCATCCGGCATATCTCCTCAGAAATCCCGCTTCCAAGCGTGAGGTCTGGGAAGACATGAAGCTGGTTCGATCTCTGCTGCAGCGCGATGGCGCGAATTCCTGAACCAGCGGTTCCTCATTCCTGATTCCCAGTTTCTTGTTCATCCGCGTCGCCCTTCCGGTTCCCGGCCTCGACCTGTTGACCTATCGGGTTCCGGACGGCGTCACGCCGGCGGTCGGAGCGCGGGTGCTGGTTCCCCTTGGCTCCCGCATTGTCACCGGCATCATCGTCGAGAGCCGCGCCGTGGCGGAGGGGGTCGAAGGCGTGGAGATCAAACCGATTCGGCAGCTGCTCGATTCGGACGCGTTCATTCCGCCGGACGTGGTCGACCTGGCGCGGTGGACGGCCGAGTATTACGCGGCGGGCGCCGGTGAGACGATTACGGCGATCCTCCCGCCAAAGACCCGCGGTGACCGCCCCGATGCGCACAAGACCAGACGGGTGGCGTCGGTGACGGCAGCCGGCGCCGGGCTCGTCGCCGGGCTCCAGGCCGGCAGCGCCGACCTGGCGCCCTCCTGCAGGCTGAGCGGGAGACAGCGCGAGGCGCTGGAGATCCTGGCCGGCGCCCCCGCTGGCATCGCGACGGCCGAGCTCGCGCGCCGCGGGATCAGCGGCGACATCGTTTCCCGGCTGGCGGGTCACGGCTTCGTCATGGTTCGTCAGGAGCGGGTGGACCGGGATCCGTTCGAGGCGGGCGCGTTCACGGCCGACGAAGCAGACGTGAGCCGGCACCTGACGCCAGAGCAGGAGAGCGCGGTGACGCGGCTCTCGGCGATGGTGGCGGCGCAGACGTTTCGCGTGTCGCTGCTGCACGGTGTGACGGGCAGCGGCAAGACCGAGATCTATCTTCGGGTTGCTGCCATCGTCCGCGCCGCGGGCCGGCGGGTGTTGATGCTGGTACCGGAGATCGCGCTCACGCCGGCGGTGGCGGCGCTGTTCCGGCAGGCGTTTGGCGATCGGGTCGCGATTCAACACAGCGGACTGTCGGACGGCGAGCGCCACGATCAATGGCAGCGGATCCGGCGGGGCGAAATCGACGTGGTGGTCGGCACGCGCTCGGCCGTGTTCGCGCCGGTGCAGCAGCTCGGCCTGATCATCGTCGACGAGGAGCACGACGGGTCGTACAAGCAGGAGGAAAGCCCCCGCTATCACGGGCGCGACGTGGCGATTGTCCGCGGCCAGCGCGCCGGCGCGCTGGTGATTCTCGGATCGGCGACGCCGTCGATGGAAACCTATCACCACGCGGTCGCCGGCAAGTATGAGCGGCTCGTGCTCGAACGGCGTGTTCTGGACCGTCCCCTCGCCGCGGTGACCGTGGTCGACATGCGCGAGGCGTACGCCGCAGAAGGACCGGAAGTGGTGCTGAGCCGAGCGCTGCGCGAGCGGATCGAGATCCGCCTGGCGCGACGGGAGCAGGTGCTGATCCTGCTCAACCGCCGCGGTTTCGCCACCGCCGTGTTCTGCCGGCAGTGCGCCGGGACGCTCGACTGCGCGAACTGCAGCGTGTCGCTCGTCGTGCACGGGGAGGGCTCGGCCCGGCGCGCGCGCTGCCACTACTGCAATTACTCGGTGCGGGTACCGCCGGCCTGCCCGGCGTGTGCCGGCCCGTATCTCGAGCAGACCGGCTTTGGCACCGAGCGGGTCGAAGCCGAAGCGAGACGGTTCTGGCCGTCGGCCCGCATCGCCCGCCTCGATCGGGACTCGGTGCGGCGGAAGGGCTCACTCGATGCCTTGCTCACCCGATTTCGCAACGGCGACATCGACGTGCTCGTCGGCACCCAGATGATCGCCAAGGGGCACGACTTTCCCCGCGTCACGCTGGTCGGCGTGGTGTCTGCCGACGTCGGTCTGGGGATGGCCGATTTCCGCGCCTCGGAGCGGACCTTTCAACTGCTGACGCAGGTCGCTGGCCGCGCCGGCCGCGGGTCGGAGCTCGGCGAGGCAATCGTGCAGACGATTTACCCGGATCACTACAGCATCCAGCTGGCATGCCGGCAGGACTACACCGCCTTTTACCAGCGCGAGATCCACTTCCGCCAATCGATGCACTATCCGCCGCTGGTCTCGATGATTAACGCCGTCGTCCGCGGCCGCACCTTCACCAGGGCGATGGACGATGCGGCGGGCGTGGCCGAACGGCTGCGCGAAGCGGACGGCGACCGGCATGCCTTTCGGGTGCTCGGACCGGCGCCGGCGCCGCTCGGCAGGCTGCGGGGAGAGTACCGCACGCAGTTGCTGATCAAGAGCACGAACCGGCGGCGCATGCGGGAGGCCCTGCTTGCCGCGATTGCCGCCGCCCCCGAGCTCCAGCGGAGAGTTTCAGTGGACGTGGATCCGGTCAGTGTTCTCTGAATTGAGCATTGCAGGATCGCGGGATGGTCCCCTCCGCATTGTCGCGACCCCGCATTTCTTGTCTGCATTCCTGCCATCCTTCAATCGTGCCATCCTGCCATCCTGTCGTCCCGGTTCAGCGAATCAGCTGCAGCGGCTGAATCGGCGCGGGGGTGAAGCACAGAACGAAGATGATCAGGGCTACCGCCGCCAGGACCTTCCGGGAATGATCGAGCGGTACGTGCTCGTCGAACGTCCGCGGATGGTGCCACCCGAAGGTGAAGAGCATCGCCACCATCAGCACCGTCCACACCAGCCAGCTGTACGAAAGGAGTGTGAGCCCGATGGCGACCGCAACCATGGCCAGGGTGATGTACGAGGATTTCCGCCCGAACACAGAGTAGGAGATATGTCCGCCGTCGAGCTGTCCGATGGGAAACAGGTTCAGCGCCGTCGCCAGCAACCCGAACCATGCGGCGAACGCGATCGGGTGCAGGTTCAGCGAGTAGTTCTCGGGTTGACTGCCGAAGAGCAGCCACGCCGCGAGCTTGAACAGCAGCGGTTCGCCGAGCGACAGGCCGTTCATGTCTGGCGGCACAGGGCCCACGCGCGACAGCGATAACCCGAAGAAAAGGGCCGGCACGGCGACGAGAAACCCGGCGATGGGCCCGGCGATGCCGATGTCGAACAGCATCCGCTTGCTCGGGATCGGCTCGCGGATGCGGATGAACGCGCCGAGTGTGCCGGTCAGCGGAAATGGCGGTGGCAGGGGCAGGAAATACGGCAGAGACGCATCGACGTCATAATAGCGGCAGGCAAAATAATGACCGAGCTCGTGGCAGCCGAGTATCGCCAGGATGGTTCCGCTGTACCAGAAGCCGCGCGGCAGGAGATCGGCGAAGGGTATCGGGATATCGCGGGTGCCGAAATCCGACTGGAATCCCGCGTAGTGGTTCATGCCGACCAGCGTCGTGGTGCCGATGGTCAACAGCAGCAGCGCCAGGTGGCGCCCGATCCGGTCCTGGAACTTCTGACGGGGACGCCAGATGTACTGCGGATCCGGAGTTGGCGCGCGGAAGTCGGGGCGGGCGGGGTCCAATCCGACGATTATCCGATGTTCTGCAGGTCTTTGCCCGGCTTGAAACGGATCGTCCGTCCCGGGGGGATCCGGACTTCCTTGCCCGTGCGAGGATTACGGCCGATGCCGCGTTTGCGAGGCTTCACCTGGAAGACACCGAACCCGCGGAGCTCGATTCGCTCCCCGCGCTGCATGGAGGTCCGCATCGCATCGAACACGGCGTCAACCGCGACCTCAGCCTTGACTTTGGTGATGTCGGCGATCTTCGACACTTCGTTGACGATGTCGACCTTGATCATGCTTATGGTCTCCTGTCGGCTTCTAACCATCATAGATTGTGACACTTACGCTGTCAAGGCTCAGTCTAAGTGACTGTTGAACGACCGGCGAATGGCCCGTAAACTCGCTTCCGTCGTCCTGGTCGGCCGCCCGAATGTGGGCAAGTCGACCCTGTTCAACCGCATCAGCGGATCCCGTCGAGCCATCGTGGCGCCAATGGCCGGCACGACCCGGGATTCACTGGCGCTGCCGGTGTCGTGGCAGGGCGCGCACTTTCAACTCTCGGATACGGGTGGCCTCTACGGCGCCAGCAAGGATCCGCTCCACGAGCTCGTCGTCGTGCAGGGGCAGCGGGCGATCGCCGGCGCGGATCTCCTGATTTTACTTGTAGATGGGCGTGAGGGATTGGTCTCGGGTGACGAGACCATCACGCGTGAGCTGCGCGGGACCGGGTTGCCGGTGGTCCTCGCCGTGAACAAGACGGACGACAAGCGGGCGCTGGCCGGGGTTTCGGAGTTCTATCAGCTGGGGTTCGAGCCGGTGCTCGAAGTGTCGGCTGAGCACGGCATCGGGGTGGGCGATCTGCTCGACGTCGTCGTGCAGCAGCTCAAGGCGACCGGGGTCGCGCTGAGAGATGAGGGGGGTGAGCCGGGGGAGTTGGCGGGGCAGCCTTCGGCCGCCGGCCGGACCGAGACCTCGATTGCCATCATCGGCCGCCCGAATGTCGGCAAGTCGTCGCTGCTCAATCGGTTGTTGAAGGAAGAGCGCGTGCTGGTCAGTGACACGCCGGGGACCACCCGGGACGCGATCGACGTGCCGCTGACGTGGCATCGGCGGCAGTTCCGGCTGGTTGACACCGCCGGAATGCGGCGGCCTGGTCGTGTGCGGGGAGGGGGGCTCGTGGAGGCGGTGAGCGTGGCGGGCGCCAGAAAGGCCATCTTCGACGCAGACGTCGTGGCGCTGCTCGTCGACTCGAAGGAGGGGCCGACCGATCAGGATGCGGCGATTGGCGGCGAGGCCGATCGCGCCGGGCGCGGGGTGGTGATCGTCGCCAACAAATGGGATCTGGTGAAGAGCAGCGACCAGAACTTCGTGAAGGTGTTCGATGATGAGCTGCGGCGCAAGATGCGGTTTCTCGACTACGCGCCGATTCTGCATATTTCGGCGCTCACCGGCGAGCGGGCCCCGAAAGTGCTCGAGACGCTCGACAAGGTTGCCGAAGCGCGGCGCAAGCGGGTGTCCACGCCGGCGCTGAACAAGTTCGTGGAATCGGTGACTTCCGCCAACCCGCCGGTCAGTGTCGGCCGCCGGCACGTCCGTATCTTGTATGCGGCACAGATTGGTGTGAAGCCGCCATCGTTCGTGTTCTTCACCAATGTCGCGACCGAGTTCCACTTCTCGTACGAGCGATTCCTGATCAACCAGCTGCGCGATCACTTCGGGTTCATCGGCACGCCGATCCGCATCCAGGTGCGGCGCCGGGCGCAGAGCGACCTCCAGCGAAAAGCGGAGGGGAGGCGCCAGGCGCGCTGACGATCGTCGTATAATCGACCGTCTTTTGTTACTGTGTCCGAAATAGCACCGCCGATCGACATTCCGAATCGTGCGCTCTTCAAGGCGGCGGAGGTGTGCGAGCTCTTGAAGGTGCAGCCCTACGTGCTGCGATCGTGGGAGGCGGAGTTCCCGGATCTCGGCGTGTCGAAGGCGGCCGATGGCCCGCGGGTGTATCGCCGGGAGGATGTCGAGCGGGTGATGCTGATCAGGCATCTCCTGCTGGTCGAGGGGCTGACGCTGGCGGGCGCGCGCCGGCGGCTGGTCGACGAGTCGACGCCGGTGGCGCCGAACGTGCCGGTGATTGACGAGCTGATCGGGCAGAACGCGCGGGAGCGGCTGACCGAGGTGAAGCGCGGGCTTCGCTCGATTCTGGATCTGCTGGCCGGCCGGATCGGCACCGGCGAATTCCGCCTCGCGCCGCCGGCGGCGCACGTTGCCCCGTCGCGGCGGGAATCCGGGAGCCGGCGCGCGTCCGCGGTGACGCCGGTTTCGCCTCGGCGGAAGCGTTCGGCGTAGAATCAAGAGTTCGTTGATCCGCGTCGGGATGTAGCGCAGCCTGGTAGCGCACTTGACTGGGGGTCAAGGGGTCGCAGGTTCGAATCCTGTCATCCCGACCACTTTTCGCAAAATGCTCCGGCATATTTCCGGCATACCTTCCTCGGTCGGCTCTTCCCCCAGGAGAGCTGGTCGCTTTCACCTACCGCTCAAGCCGCTCCACTGTCGCCGCTGCGTCGCTTTTTCGTGGGCATCGCCTCACTGTGTTTGGTTCGACGGGCGTCAGGGAATCGCGTCTGGGAATTCGTGAGTAATCGGAATCGAGCGATTTCCGCCGCGCTGACAATCGCCGCAACGCAGTGACGCAGTTCGTCGTTTTCTGCGTCATTCCCTCTGTTGAAAAGTCGATAGAGAAGAGAGAAAAAGGAGAATCGCCAGGCTGCTGCCATCTTCTACGAGGCGGGCTTTCTTGCGTCATCCTGCGTCACGTGCGTCATTCCTGTGATTTCCGTATCGTTTTAGTGGCGAAAGGTGACGCAGGATGACGAAGTGGTGACGCCGGCAGGTCGATTGTCGCCAGGCGACTCCGTGAACCGAGAGGCCTCCGTCAACGTCGCGGTCAGCTGTGATGCTTATTCACCAGCTCGATGAGAAGCCAACGCGCCACGTGTTTGGCTGACGACCCGCCCACCTGCGCGGCGTTCTGCGCTCCGGCTGGGGCGGTCCCTCCGAAATAACTGACAGTCACAGTTCCGCTCTCGACGGTGTAGGTGCCCGAGTATGTTGTGCCAGCGATCGTGACACTGACGTCTTGCTGCGTCGGCGGCTGTCTCCTGGTCATCAGCCCCCCTCGGCGATTTCCGCATCTCAAAAACAAGTGATTGTCCCGCTTCGGATGCCACACGAATTCGTCAATAGATTGGGGGCGAAACAGGGCGTGAAAGGCCGACGATTGTCGCACTGAACGCGCTTGGGCGGCCGTCGCGCCATCGTCAGAGCGACACACCGCGGTCTGTGACGCTTAAGCTCTACGTTGGCCAGATCGTCCCTTCACCGTTTCTCATTACCGATGCGTAGTGAGGGTTCCAACGTCTGGCTGTCCGAGATGCACGTAGTGATCATCACTGGCCGACCCTGTCAGCGGGGAGATCCCCTCACCCGGATACCGAGCGCAGTTCAACCCTCCCGAAGGACTTCCGCCGGATCGATGCGCGAGGCGCGGTACGCGGGTAGCCAGCCAGCGAACGCCCCTACGATGCCCAGGACAGTCGCCGCCCAAGCGACCGTGACCGGATCGCGCGGCTCAAGCCCGTAGAGCAACGCGGCGACGAGTCGAGACGTCCACACGCTCGCGCCGACCCCGATCGCCAGACCAATCCCTAGCAGCATCGTGACACGCCCCAGCACCAACCGGACAATTCGAAGGGCTGTTGCGCCAATTGCCATGCGGATGCCGATTTCCGTTCGCCGGCGGTTGACCGCGTAGGCGGTCACGCCGTACAGGCCGACCGCCGACAGCAGCAGAGCGAGCGCGCCGAACGATCCGGACAGCGTCGCCATCAGGCGTTCCTGAACGAGAGCCGCGTCGACCTGCTGTTTGAGCGCCGTGAAGGTCACCGCGATGGCGGGATCGACCTGCGCGATGCCGTCGCCGATTCTGCGCGCGAGCAAGGTCGGCGGCCCGCTTACGGCACGCATGCTCAGCGTCACGAACGAAAACGCGCCGGTCACCGGCTGCTGCGCTAAGGGCAGATACATGGTCGCCGGCACGGTTTCAC
>WHSN01000175.1 GCA_009380045.1 Luteitalea sp. | reverse complement strand
CGGTCTCGTCGTGGCGCCTGGAGAGCGGAGATGTCAGCCGCGGCTCATCGACTTCGCAGTCGGCGAATCCTCTCGGAGGCGCCCTTCATCGCGAAGTTCGTCTCCTCTCCGGCGGAAGGCAGGAAGTTGTGCGGCAGCAATGAGCACTGCTCGCCGGCGCGCCTGGCAATTTCGGCATAGACGGAAGAGGTGCTGTGCTTCTTGAGGACGCAGACGAGCAACCGGTGCGGCCCGTCGGTGCGCTCGCAGTCGTGCGGAATGTCGCCGGCGGTGATGTGGGCGCACGAGACGTAGCCGTGCGCGAGCGGCCGCGGCGCCCGCAGCGGCTGAAACCAATGAATGCTCTGGAGATCGGCCAACCGGACTTCGGCGGTCTGCCACCCATCCCATTCACGTTGCACACGGACCAGCATTTCGTCAGCGGTTTGCATCTGTCCCTCCGGCTGCGTCTCTCACCGATCGTCTCCAGTAGAACACGTCAGCGGCCGTGGCGATATCGGGCCGGGGGGGGAGGCGGCCGTTTTGGAAGCGGCCTCGGAATCATCGCACGGTCTCGCAAGGGCGGTTCTCTCCCCCCTCGACAGGAGGCCGGCCGGCGAGACGAAGCGTCGACCGGCCCTGTCGGGCGGAGGGTGGACCTCCGCTGCTAAACGATGATGCCCTTGCGCACGGCGTACAACACGATCTCGGCGGTGTTGTGGAGATTGAGCTTCTGCATCAGGTTCGCTCGATGCGTTTCGACGGTTGACAGCCCGAGATCGAGCAGTGCGGCCACCTCCTTGTTCGAGCGACCTTCGGCGAGCAACTGCAGCACCTCCTTCTCGCGGTCCGTGAGGAGATGGTACGAGTCGGTCAAACCTCGCGTCTGCAGGCGCCGCATGTAGTCTTCCACCAGCACCGCCGTGACGGCCGGGCTGAAATACGGTTTGCTCGCCGCGACGGCGCGGACGGCGGGGAGCAGGTCCTCGTCGGTCGCGTCCTTCAGCAGGTAGGCGCGTGCGCCCGCCGCCAGCGCGCGAAGAATGTACGACTCGTCGGCGTGCATGCTCAGAATGATCACGCCGGGCGGTCGATCCAGCTTCTGCGCCCGCGCCGCGACCTCGATGCCGTTCAGTTTTGGCATGCCGATGTCGACAATGAGGATGTCGGGCCGGTGCTCCTCGCAGAGTCGCACCGCCTCGAGGCCGTCGGCGGCTTCAGCGACCACCGACAGCCCGGCCTCTTCCAGCAGACTTCTCAGCCCACGGCGAACGATCCCATGATCGTCAGCTAGCAGCACGCGCAAGCGCCACCTCCGTTGCTCCGGCCGGCAACGGCAGGCGAATCTCGAGCTTCGTGCCTTTCCCTGGCGCGGTGGCGATCGTCATCTCACCGTGAAGCTCCTTGACGCGCTCTTCGATTCCCCGCAGACCGAGACCCTCGCCGCGTCGAGCCGAATCGAGGCCGACGCCGTTGTCGGTGACCGACACGTCCAGTCGATCGGCGTGACCGATGACCGTGACCTCGATCAGGCGCGCCTGCGAGTGGCGGATGCAGTTGGTCAGCGCTTCCTGGACGACTCGATAGACGCAGGTCCGATATTCGTCGGGCAGCGCGTCGAAGTCTCCGTGCAGATTCAATTCGACGTTGACGCCATACCGCCGCGTGAAGTCGCGGACGTGCCACTCGAGCGCCGGTTGCAGGCCGAAGTCATCGAGCATGCTCGGCCGGAGGCCAAGCGCCAGATCCCGGACCGTGCGGACCATGCTGTCCACGAGGCGTCTGCATTCGCCGACTGCGGGGCCGGTTCCGACGTCCGACGGCGCTCTGGTGCGCTCGATGCGGCCAAGCTCCATCCGCAAGGCGGTGAGAACCTGCCCGACATGGTCGTGCAGCTCGCGCGACAGGTTCTTTCGTTCTTCCTCCTGCGTCGCGACCAGCCGCTGCGACAGTTCGCGCATCCGGTGCTCGGCCTCAGTGGCGATCATCCGCTGCTCTTCGGACCGCCGCTCGAGCACGCGCAACCGGAATACGACGGTGAGCGCGACGGCGAGACCAAGCAGGAGGCTCTGCCACAGCAACCGGTCGAGATCGTCGCGAAAGGCGGCATGACGCCGCGTCGCTTCCGCGCGCTGTTCGGCGAGGTTCGCGTTGTTCAGCTCCTCGACTTCCTGGGCGATCGCCAGCACCGCTTCGCGCCGGGGTACGACCTCGCGACGCAGAAAACTGGCGCTCCGGAAAATCTTCTCGGCCGGCGTCCAATCGAACAACGGATCGAACGTCTGCCAGTAGTCGTCCAGCTTCGCCTGAAGGCTGAGAATCTGCTCGTCGTGTCCTTCGAGAAGGGCCCGGAGCTCCGTGACCGTCGCCATGTTGGTCTGTCGAAACTCGGCCAGAGTGGCGCGGTAGTCAGGTGCACGCTCCCTGGCGATGTCCAACAGATAGTCGCGGACGAAGATTCCCGAGAGATTCACGTCGGAGCGAAGGCGGCGGAGCTTGGCATCGACATTGTGATGGTGGGTGTTGAGGGCATCGAGCTGGGTATAGATGTCCTGGGCCTTCCGTGAGGAGGCCAGCATCGACACCACGATCAGCAGCAGGAGACTGGCAAGTCCAAGCGCCGCCACCGGCCACGTCTTCAATCGCATTGGAAACTTTCGACCACCGCGCGAGTCATCTCGGAGCGTCCCTGGCGGTCTCTGCGAGCCTGGCGGTGATCGTCGTGACCCGCCGTAACTGAGTCAGCCAGGACGGCGTACTGTCAAGGTTAACCGTTCGGTCCTCCGATCGTCATCCGGTAAAGACCGGAGTCATGGTACGGCAGGTCCCGCCGCCCGAAGGGGTTGAACCGGCTGAGCCGCGTTTTCAATCCCCGCGAAAATCGCGAGTCTTTGCGATCGGGACGGCGTTGCTGCAGCAGGTGGCGAACGTTTTACGGCGACCCGCGTCTGGCCATCGAGCGTGTCGCCGGCCATCGCACGAGGCCGGCTGGCGGAACGGCCCGGACATCCTGACCCTGCCCTCGGGAACCCCAGCATGCGGTATGCTGTCGCGTATCTCAGCAGCAGAGTCACCGGAGCCTACCATCGCGTTGTGGCGAAGCACCCCGGCACCCGCATCGAACGGACCCTCGGGTTCCGGTAGGATGCGACTGGGCAGGCGAATCACAGAACGGCTGCGTGCGTCGAGCGGTCGCGTCACCGTTCTGATTGCGGCGCTCACGTTCGCGTCCACGTTGATCATTCGCGTCAGGGGTATCAGCACGCATTTCTGGTTGCTCCGGGACCAGATTCGTGACTGGTCGATCGTCCTCGGGCCATTCGGCGACCTGCCGCTCGTCGGACCCGCGACCCATGTCGGCGGCTACACGATCGGTCCGGCGTTCTACTGGATTCTCTGGGCCATGCGCGTCAGTGTCGGGCCGTGGTTCGAGAACCTGCCGCATGCCGGAGGAATCGGACAGGCGATGCTGCAGTCCGGCGCCGACGCCCTTCTGCTGGTCGCGATCTGGCGTCGCACCGGTTCAATCTGGATCGCGCTCACGACGATCGTGCTGGTGGCCACGGCGTCTTACGATCTCAGCCTCGCCGCGCTGGTCTGGAATCCGACGATGGGAACGGCTCTGGCGAAGATTGCCACCGCCCTGGTCCTGCTCGACTGGCATCGCCTGTCGGCCGCCCGGGTTGCGATCCTCGCGACGCTGGCCTGGAGCGCCGTCCATGCCTACACGGGCGCGATCTTCGTCACCGTCGGTGTCTTCGCCGCCATGGTCGCGGACCCGGGCGCGCGCGGCGAATGGCGTACCGTGCGGCGCAACGCGTTGCTGATCGCGATTGCGGTCGCGCTGCTGCAAGTGCCGTACGTCGTGCATCAATTCTCGAACCAGTTCGGCGATCGAGCGATGGCGGCGGTGTCGGGCAGCCTGGCGCGGGTTTTTACGGGAAGCGATCAACCCCAGCTCGCCAAGAGCGTCAGCGGCTACGCCGGGGCGTTCCATTTCATCGAAACCAGCCCGTTGTCTGTTCCGCTGCCGGTCGCGGGATGGGCGTTGCTGGTCTGTTGCGGGATCGTGGCGATCCGCTATCGCCGTGATGTCTCGCTCCTGTCGGTGGCGCTGTTGCCGCAAGCCGCCGCCATTGTCGGGTATGCCCTGTTTCTCGACGACCTGGATCACTACTACTTCCTCTCGCTGATGCCTGCCGCCGTCCTCACCGTTGTCCTTGCCGCGACGGGAGTTCCCTCGCCTCGGTTCGCCCGCCGTGTCAGCATCGTCCTCTTGATCGCCGCACTGGCCGCCGTGCCCGGGAGGATCCGCTTCGCGGCGACGATGCACAGGATGCCGCAGTACGCCGTGCTGGTTGATGCGGCCCAACGGATCCAGAAGCGCCAGCAGCCGATGCGGACCGTTCGAACCGACTTCCGCTTGCCGCCGACGAGCAATGTTCAATATCTGTACGAGATGCTGGGCGGGCGCATCGATCACGCGTCGCCGTGGAGCGCGGTGATCAGCTCGGATGGAAGCGTCGCCTACAGATTCGTCAAAGGCTCGTGACCAGCGGACCACGTCGATTGTTGCGGCCGGCGGTCACCGGGAGCTCGCCGAGCGGAACGCGAGCGCGGCGGCGCCGGTGAAAGGTGAGGCTGCAGGTCCGCGAACCGAGGCCCCGGCAGGACGGCGCAGAGAACGACGCCATCGGCCGTCTGGACCCGGTAGAGCGCGTCCTGTCGATTCGCGAGACCGGTGACGCCTTCCACCCACCCACGACTCGGCTGGACATCCAGGTGATGGTGGCTGGGCCGTCCGGTTCGGCCCGACCCGGCCGCGTTGCCGGGCACGCCGGGCTTCGCTAGGCGTCGTTCCCTGCCAGCGCGCGCTGCCGCATGGCCTTCATGTAACCCATCGCAAACGCTTCATACGTGCGATTGCCGCCGACCATCGGCACGGCGTGATCCAGGTGCACGACGCCGTTGTACTTGACGTCGACGAGCGCCTTCATCGCCTTGTACATGTCGTAGTAGCCGTCGTCGACGTAGGTCTCGTGGAAATGCGGCTGCGTAGAGCTGACGTTGCGGTAGTGGATCTCGTGGATCCTGTTGATGCCGCCGAAGTAGCGAATGGCTCCGGCGGGATCGATGCCCATCGCCGCCCCGCCTTGCGCCCATGTGCCGACGCACAGGCAGATGCCCAGGTTCGGGCTGTTGATGGTGCTGAACAGCTTCGTGTAGTCGTCCAGCGACCACAGGACACGCGGCACCCCGAACAGCGACGGGACGGGTGGATCGTCGGGATGGAGCCCGATGATGACGCCGGCTTCCTCGGCGACCGGCATCACTTCCTTCAGGAACGAGATGAGGTTCGCCCAGATCTCTTCGCGTGTGTACTCGCGCCCGTAGAGGTTGTCCTTGGGACCTCCCATGATGTTCAAGCCCCTCGGAGCGCTCGCCTGAGGCAGCCCCATCTTCGGAGCGTTCACGTCGAAAGCCCTCGTCCGGGATCCGCGGGTTTCGACCAGAGCGCTCGTGACGACCTGAGCCACGTTAAAGTTCGTCAGGGTGTAGTGAAGTCCGGCCCCGCCGACGTTGCGCAGCCACGTCTTGTAGTTGGCGATGTCCGCGTCACGGCCCGGACCATTGAGGACGCAGTCGATCCGGTTGTTGGTGACCGGCAGGTTGCGGACGTTGTGCAGCGTGAGCCCCGCGTCGGCGTAGCGCTTCTTGATCTTCAAGAGGCCTTCGACGCTGTTCAACTCGGGCCGCCCACCGACGGAGCACTGAACGACGTCCACGCCCAATTGCTTGAAGAAGAGCAGATCTTCGTCGGTCGGTTCCGCCGGACCTGACGATCCCAGCTTGATGCCGAGGGGCTGAGGCCGCACGACCGCCAACGCCGATTTCGACGACGTCAGGAGCGTCAGCCCCGCGGCGCCGCCGAGGGCCACCTTGGCCAGTTCACGGCGACTCAGTCGAGTGGGCGAATCGGTCGACTCTTGGGACATGCTGTCCTCCGATCGTGAAAGTCCGCTGGTCTCCTGACGTCGACGCCAAGGGACCCATATTCCCGTCCTCAGGCATGCGATCGAGCGGCGGCTCCAGCGGAGGCTCGCGTCGCATGGGCCGGCCGACGAGGGGTGCAAACTGTAGCCGATTCCCAGGAGTGTTGGTAGTGGGTCGAGACAACGATATCTACAACCACTACGTGGTGCACTCGACGTGTACGTATCAAGAGGCGCCGGAGCCGATCGAGTCCCGCTGGGCGTGGTTCGAGCGGAGGGGGCAGGAGCACTCGGTCACGGTCGCCGAGCGCGACGGGCTCGTGATCGGCTGGGGCGCGCTGTCGCCGTTCCACGCCCGCTCGGCGTACCGCTTCACCGTCGAGAACTCCGTCTACGTCGATCACCGCTGTCATCGGCAGGGTATTGGCGACGCCCTGCTCCGCGACCTGATCGGACGCGCGCGTTTGGCGGGCATCGGACGATCATCGCAGGGGTCGACGCCAGCCAGCGCGCCAGCGTGGCCATCCACGCGAAGCATGGCTTCACGACCGTCGGCCACTTGAAGGAGGTCGGCTACAAGGTGACCGCTGGCTCGACGTGATGTACATGCAACTGATGGTCGCGCCGGTTCCCCTACAATGACGGCGACGGCGATCGAAGCTCCGATCGCCCACGCGGGAGGCGATCACGTGAAGCAGCGTCAATTGGGTGCGAGCGGGCTGACGGTCTCGGCCATCGGCCTCGGTTGCATGGGCATGTCTCAAGGGTACGGGCCGGGAGACGACGACGAGTCGATCGGGACGCTTCACCGGGCGCTCGATCTCGGTGTCACGTTCCTGGATACGGCGGCTGCGTACGGTGTCGGCGCCAACGAGCGCCTGCTCGCCCGCGTGCTGCGCGAGCGGCGCGCAGAAGTCGTGCTCGCGACCAAATGCGGAATCGTCGCCGCGACGGGCGGACTGCCCAGCGGACTCGACGGCTCTCCCGCGCACATCGCCGAGTCGTGCGAGGCGAGCCTGAAGCGGCTGGGCGTGGACGCGATCGACCTGTTCTATCTGCATCGCGTCGACCCGAAGACGCCAATCGAGGATTCGGTGGGCGCGATGGCCAGGCTCGTGGCCGCCGGCAAAGTCAGATACCTCGGGCTCTCGGAGGCCGCACCGGCCACGATCCGCCGCGCGTCCTCGATCCACGCGATTGCGGCGCTCCAAAGCGAGTACTCGTTGTGGTTCCGCGAGCCCGAGTCGTCGGTTCTGCCGGTTTGCCGGGAGCTCGGGATCGGCTTCGTGCCGTTCAGCCCGCTCGGGCGAGGGTTTCTCTCCGGTCGCGTGACCGACGCGGGTCAGCTCTGGGCAAACGATCTCCGCCGGCATCTCCCGCGCTTCCAGGGCGAGAACTTCGAGCGGAACCTGGCTCTCGTCCATCGCCTCGAGCAGGTCGCTGGACGGCTCGGCGCCGCCGCCAGCCAGGTCGCGCTGGCGTGGCTGCTGGCGAAGGGTCCCGACATCGTTCCGATCCCGGGCACGAAGCGGGTGACGTATCTCGAAAGCAACGTGTCGGCGGTGAATCTGGAGCTGTCTCCCGTCGACGTGGCCGAGCTCGAGGCGGTGTTCCCGCCCGGTGCCGTGTCGGGAGAGCGCTACAACGCCGACCTGATGCTGTGGGTGGATCGCACCCGCTGACCGCGTCGATTTCAGCCTTCTTCAGCGGCGGCATCAGGACCGCCACCCACACATCTCCTAACGGCGCGGCTCACGTTCGACGCGTCGGGATGGTCGACGGCTACTGTACCAGCGCGAGGCCACGTAGATGCTGTGGGGACGTGGCATAGCCGACCGCGCGGCGCCAACTCGTCCCGCCATCATCCGAACGGTGCACGCCGCGCTCATCTGCGGCCCACAGCTCTCCGCCTTTCGCGCCGGTGCAGAGCAGAGGCGCGATGGTGCTGGCTGGTTCCGGCCAGCCGTCGCGGACGCGCTCCCAACGCTCTCGAGTGAGACGGCGATACAACCGGCCATCCGAGCGGCCTGCCACGTACGCGGAGTACGGTCCGGACGACGCTGATACCACGACGACCTCCGGTTGCTCCGCATCGATCGCCACACTGCGCAAGTAGCCGACCTCGAGGCCGTCGGTTGGCGAGCGCCAGGTGGCACCGGCATCGTCACTCTCGAAATATCCATCCCCGGCGGAGACGCGCAATGTGTCGGGAGCCTTGTGATGAACGGCGAGCTCGTGGGTGTCCCATGGTCCACCGGGCACGCGGTCGCTCCATGTGCGGCCGCCGTCGATCGTGGACACGAGCGCTCCGGCCTCGATCGCGACCCAGAGTCGTTCCGGTTCGAGCGGATGGCACGCAATCCAACGAACGTGATGAGTATCCGGTCTCGGCGGAAAAGACCATTCGGACGACGACGACAGCGTCTCCAACTTGCTGGTCTGCTCCCACGTGTTTCCAGCGTCCCCTGAGCGCCACACTTCGCTCGGCTCGGTGCCCACCCAGATCACGTCCCGATCCGCAGGGCTCGCAGTGACTGCCATAATCAGCCGGCCCGCGATGCCGACCGACTGCCAGGACCTGCCGCCATCATCGCTCCTGAACACGCCGTCCCGGTGGGTGCCACACCACGCGCGCCCCTGAACCAGCGGATCGGCGGTCAGGCATGTGGGGCGGCCATCGATCCCGTGCGCTGGCGCGCCGGCACCCCGTTCAACGTCAATGACGACGACTTCACGGTCGGTCGCAACCAGTATCAGCATGACCGCGTCTCCTTTCGAACAATTGTGGCCCCTCGGAGCGCAGCAACGAGCTGAACGAGGCTTGCGCTTGACGCCGCGCTATGGATGAGCAGAGTTGAACGTTGTGCGGAGCCGCGCGAACCGGCCCATGTGCCGCGATAGGCGTTCCCAGCCTGCCCGGCTGGGTCCCGTAGCGCCGGCAGGGATCCTTGCGAGCAGTCCGTCACTGCACTGAGCTCTTACGACGAACGAAAGCCAACT
>WHSN01000063.1 GCA_009380045.1 Luteitalea sp. | reverse complement strand
GGCGCGCTGCCCAGACCGGCGCCGCCACGCCCGGCGCCGGACACGTCGCCGTCTCGGAACGACGGCGACTGCCCGGCCGCGATCGCCGCCCGGGCCGCTTCGATGCGCTTGGGATGGATCGTCCAGTGGTCGCGATTTCCCTTGTCGATCGCGTTCTTCCCCATCTTGTACATGTTGAAGAGGAAGTCGGCCTTGCGCTTCGACGCGATGTCGAGAATCGCCCAGTTGTTGGTGATCGAGTACTCGATCGCCTCGCGGAAATAGAACGTGCGAGGGGCGATCGGGTTGGGCACGTCGGCGCGCGGCAGCTGCATGTCGAGCACGAACGGAATCTCGACCGGCGTCGGGCTGCCGATCGTCTCGGTCAGAATCCCGATCTGGTTGTGAAAGTATGACGTCGTGCGGATGCCGCCGTTGAACCAGGTCGAGTAGTTGGTCGCCGAGCGCATCACGGCGCCCGGCTTGCCTTCCGCCGCCAGGCGCGTGTGCATCGCCGAGCCCACCATGTCGATGCCGAGGACGACCAGCGGATCGTAGTGGTAGTTGAACGGATCGCGGAACGGCGGCGCGAAGAGGACCGCGCCGGCCGGGCCGGCCTGATGATGGTTGTACATGATCGCCGGGAACCACTCGCGGTACATCATCCGGTTGGCGTTGATGCTTTCCGACTGCGTCGCCATGTAGAAGTCGCGGTTGTCATCGTGGCCGATGTACTTCTGGTAGAGGCGCGGAATGCCGTCGGTCGACCGTTTCTTCTCGTCCGGTTCGCGCATGTACCAGTTCGACACCAGTTCCATGCCGTCCGGGTTCACCAACGTGCACAAGACGATGACGTCGTCGAGGATCCGCAGCGTCTCCGGATCGGTCTTGCTCACCAGGCGGTAGATGGTCTCGATCAGCTGCTGCGCACCGAGCACTTCGGTGGCATGGAGCCCGCCGTCGATCCACACCACCGTCTTGCCGTCGTTCGCGAGCTGCCGCGCCTGGTCCTCGGTCACGCCTTCGGCGAGCGCCAGCTTGCGGTTCATCTCCTTGAGCTGCGCCAGCTCCTGGTGATTCCCGGGCGAGGTGATGATCGCCGTCAGCTCGGGGCGACCTTCTTCCGTCTTGCCAATCTCGACGACGGTCAGGCGATCCGATTCCCGGTCCAGCTTCCGCAAGTACTCGACGTACTGGGTGTAGTTGGCCAGGTGGTAGTCGTCGCCGATGTCGTGGCCGAAATGCGCCTTGGGGGTGGTGACGCTGGTGGACGCGGGCCGGTTCTGCGCCAGCGGCGCGCCGACCGCCATCGTCAGGGCGATGGCGGCGATCATCGAGCGGGCCGTCAGGACTGCCGTCCAGCCTGGCTTGCTCTTGCACATAAGGACCTCGTGGACAGGTCGTCGACCGCAGATCTTAGCAGAACGGTCGTCCCCTACCGTTCTGCCATCCTGCAATCTCATAGAATGTAGAGCATGATTCCGCTTCGGGATGTCATCCCGTCCCGGACGACCCCCTACGTCACCGTCACCATCATCATCCTGAATGCGCTGGCGTGGTTCTTCGAGCTGGCACTGCCGCGTGACGTGCTGCCGGTGTTCCTGCAGTTCTACGGGGTCGTGCCGGCCGACTTCAGCGCGCCGACGCTGGTCACCTCGATGTTCCTGCACGGCGGATGGTCGCACGTGATCGGGAACATGTGGTACCTCTGGATCTTCGGCGACAACGTCGAAGATCGCCTCGGCCACGGCCGGTTCCTGTTCTTCTACCTGCTCTGCGGGATCGGCGCGGCATTCGGTCAGATCACCATCGATCCGCAGTCGACCCTGCCGGTGATCGGCGCGAGCGGCGCCATTGCCGGCGTGATGGGAGCGTATTTCGTTCTGTACCCGCGTTCGCGGGTCTTGACGCTGATCCCGCTGATTATCTGGTGGGAGATCATCGAGCTGCCGGCGATTCTGCTCCTCGGCTTCTGGTTCGTGATGCAGCTGTTCAGCGCCGGTTCGGTCGCGATTACCGCCAGCACACATGGCGGTGGCGTGGCCTTCATGGCACATGTCGCCGGGTTCGTGATGGGGATGATCGGCGTGATGGCGTTCAAGAAGCGGCGTCAGCCGGACGCCTGGTGGGTCTGAAGGTGGTCAGGACCGTGATCTGATGCGACGGTCGACCCGGGCGAGCTCCACCAGCAGCTCCTCGAGCGCGGCGTCGTAGTCGTCGGGCAACATGTTCGGCTTTCGCGCCTTGAGCTCCTCGAGTTGCGATTGCAGCTCCGCGCGGCGGCGCAACAACCCCGTGAGCTCGCTGTCGCCGGTGTCAGCGATCGGCGCATCCGGCTGCAGATAGGTGACCTGCGCCACCGGTCCATCCAGCCCCTCGGTGGTTCCAGCCTCGCGTCCGACGCCGCTGCCGGTGTCGTCCAGCAGGGGACGCTCGGTGCTCAACTGCCCCCGCGACTCGTACCAGCCGCGGACGCCGTCGCTCGTGAACGTGAACGCTTCCCAGATCGACACGCGGCCGTTCTTGTCGAGGTCAGCCGCATGGTCGGTGAAGGCCTTCACGAAAAACTCCGGGAACACCGTTTCGAACTGCTGGGCAGCGGAATCGTTGGCAGTGAGCACCACCCGCCCGCGTAACGCGATCGCCTTGAGGAACGGAAAGCTGCCGCTCGCCGTGTTGACGAAGACGACGCGGCCGGCGAGCGGCCGCACCAGGGTCTCCCACTCGTCCGCCCCGATGTCCGGTCCGACCAGGTTGAACTTCGCCTCGTCCACCTCGCCGCCCGATCCGTGCCCGATCAGCAGTAGCAGCACGACATCGTCCTTCGCCACGACCCGTCGGAGATCGGCGAGCGCCTGCCGCACGTTCTCCCGCGTCGCCTTGCCGCCGCCTCCACTGTCGTCCTCGGCCAGCACCCGGATATGGTCTGCCGGGTAGTCGAAGCTCTCCAGGAGGATGTTGACGAACTGCGCGCGCCAGGCGTCGTACTTCTCGGCGTACTCGGGACCTCCCGACGCGCCGGTGACAATCAACGCGTACCTCTCAGCGGCAGACACTCCACCGGCGCAGAGCATCCCGACGGCAGCCACGAACGCGCGAAAGCACGACGTCAACGGGCCGCTCATCGAAGCCCCCAGCGTCGCCGCAGGATCCACTCGGCCGAGAGCAGGGCGATGACGATCGCAAAGGCCCACGGCCCGTGCCAGAGGTCGCGGCGCTCGGGCTCGACATCGGCGGGCGCCGCCTCCTTCAGCCACGACACCACCCGCCCGGCATCGGCGGCGCGGACGTATCGGCCGCCGCTCTCGCGCGCCAGACGCCGCAGAAACCCTTCGTTCAGCCGCGGATCGGCGAACTCCCGGTCGTGGCCGCCAACGTAGAACCACCGGTCCGAGCGACCGAGCTGCACCTGCCCGCGTCGTGCCTCGGCGTGCACGTGGTACAGGCCGGGGCGCTCAGGAGTCAACGAGGCGACGAATCGGCCGCCGCCCCCCGATGCCGGACGGGTGGTGAGCGGCTCGGCGCCTCCGCCGGGCGACGTGAGCGTCGCCTCGACCTGGGCCTCCGGGACCAACGCAAACGCGCGGTCGCGTGCATCGAGGGTCACCTCGATCGCGTCACCCGGCTCGGACGTGTCCGGGACGCCAATCGACACCTGCTCCGGCGCGTCCCACGACAGCCAACGTGCGGCCTGCCTCCAGAAAAACTCGTAGCTCCGATCGGTGGAGGGCTGCATCATCCGCCAGCGCCACGACGCCTCACCGGCAAAGACCATCGACCGGCCACGGCCGTAGCGCTGCACGGCAATCAACGGCAGCACGGCGCCGCTCGGCGCCGCGGTCAGCGCGAGCACCGAGGCGCCTGGCCTGGGGCCACCCAGCGGAGCGCTCGACGCCAGCGCAGGAAGCGTTGACCACAGCTTGCTGGTTTGATCGGGAGTAGACCCGATGCGCATCACCGGATGATGCTGCCCTTCGGGCGTGACGACGACCGAGTTGTGAGGGGCCGACAATCCATCGCCCATCGAGGCCCGTTGCAGGCCGCCGCGCCGGTCGTTCAGCTCGAGCGGCAGTACCTCCTCGAGCGGGGTGCCGAGCAGCCCGCGTTGCGCGAAGGATCGGCCGCCCATCACCAGCAGACCGCCGCCGCGCGCCGACACGAAGTCGGACACCTGCTCGAGCTGCGCGCTGGTGAAGAAGTCGGCCTCGATGTTGGCGATCACGATCGCGTCGTAGGCGTAGAGGTTCTCGCGCGTCGCCGGGAAGCCCGACGTCAGCGCCGATGCGCGGTCGCCGGACGCCTGCACGATGAAGGTGTCGCTGCCTTCGTCATTCTTGCCCTTGCGCACGACGGTGTCGATTTCGAGCCCGGTGTCGCTCGCCAGGGCGCGGGTCATGAAGCTGTGCTCGTGGCCCGGCGCTCCCTCGAGCGCCAGCACGCGGCGTTTGCGGCCGGCCGGGCTCACGAGCACGCTGCGGGTGTTGTTCTCGTCCACCATCTCTCCCGGCTCGGCGGCGATCTCGGCCGTATAGACCGTCGCAATCAAGGGATCGGGGGATACCGTGAACAGCTCGTCGATCGGGGATCCATCCACGGCCGGTACGATCCGGCGGCTGTCGAGCAGTTGTCCATTCGCGAGCACGCGAACGTGAAACGGTGCACGGCCGAAGCCGCGGCTCACGGCCGACACACGGAGATCCACCGATGCCTGGTCGAGCCGCGGATCGCCGGCGTCGATACCCAGCACTTCACGATCGGGGGGCCCTTCGGCCGAGCCGAGCCCAATCGTGAACACGGGCGGCCCCGCGGACGGCTCGGCGTGCGACGATCCCTGCCGGCCGGTGTCGCCGCCGTCCGACAGCAGGACGATTCCGGCAACCCGTCGGCCGCGATACCGATCGCGAACGGCGGAGACGGCGCCTGCGAGATCGGTGCGCCGGGCGTCGGCGATCAGGACGGTCGGGTCGGCCTCGACCGGTGCGTCGCCGACGGCAATCACCTCCGGCTTCCCGTGCTGCACGATCGCTGGCAGGAGATCGGCGCGCAGCATGGCGGCCGCCCGATCGATGCGTGCCTCACCGTCCGCGTCCGGCACACGCATGCTGCGCGACACGTCAACCAGCACCGGCACGATCGCGTCGCCGACCGAGGCCGGCGGCAAGAGCACAATCGGACGGCAGAGGAAGAAGACGACGATGGCGAGCGTCAAGACGCGCAACGCCATGAGCGTCCCGCGCTCGGCGACACCGAGCGGCGCCAGCGGGCGCCGGTACGAAAGGAATGCCAGGCTACCCAGGCCGACCGCCACCACGGCAACCAGCCACAAGGGCAGAGGCGAGGCGAAATACATGTGGTTAGGGTTTCTTCCTCGTCGCCAGCGCCTTGAAGTAGTTATCGACCTGTTGCTGGTAAGCGGCAGGCGCCTTGTCGTTCACCCCGGCCGCAAGACGATCCTTCGCTTCCCTCTCCTGCAGCTTCTTCGAAAGCGCCGACTCGGCCAGGTCGAGAGCCTGCGTCGCCTGACGCCGCAGCTCCTGCCACCTGGCGAAGTCCTGCTTGAACCCTTCAGTCCCAGGCGCGGACAAGGTCATTCCCTGACCTTCGAACGTTCGCCCCGCGCCTCCCCGCGCGAACGTTCGGTCGTCGCGCTGCATCTGTTGTATCAGCTCCCAAACCTCGGCGATCTCCCGGCTCAGATCCTCGCGCAGCCGCGCAACGTCGTCGCTCGACCCGGGAGGCCCGTCGAGCTCAGAGCTCTGGCCCGATCCGGCGCCCTGTCCGGACTGTGCGCTCGGGCTTTTTTCGCCGCCGCCTTGCGCCCGGCCGGCCGGCTGGCCATCGGGCTGCTGACCACCGGCTCGAGCGTCACTCGAAGGGTTGCCTCCCGGCCGAGATCCGGGCTCGCCGAGCTTGTCGAGCTCGCGGCTCAAGCCGTCCAGCCGCTCGCGAAGCTCCTGCGCACGCGCTAGTTGACTCGAAAGCTTGCGCGACTCCTCGTCGCGCAGATCTTCGGCCGTCGCGAGGGAGTCCGCCAGCCGGTCGAGCGCCCGGGCGATCTCCTGCTGCGCCTCGCTGCCTTTGGCCACACCACCGGAGGCAGGAGCGCCCGCTCGCATCCCTTCGGCCGCCTGCTGCATGCGCTCGCGGAGACGCTGCCGATCGATCTCTCGTGACGCTTCGGCGGCCGCCTGCTGCATCTTCTTGGCGTCCGGGCTCGCGGAGACCGCCGCGCCGGCGCCAGAGGCCTGTCGCTTCAGGCCCTCCTGCACGCGCTGGAGCCGTTCGGCGAGCCGATCCTGCTCGCCCGCCAGCCTTCGGCGCGCATCGTTCCCGGATTCTCCCTGCCGCGACCGGCTCGATTCGGACGCGATCTCCCGTTGTGCGTCGGCGAGCTGACGTGATTCGAGCTGCAGATCGCCAAGCGCCCGCCGGCGGCCATCAGGTGTGTTCGACTGGAGCTGCCGCTCGAGCTCCCGCAGTTTCTCGAGCGCCGTCCGTGCGCGCTCGGTCGCCTGTCCGGCGTCCTGCCGCCGCAGCTCGCTCGCAGAGCTCCGCATCTCTTCGGAGATCTCGCGCATCTGCTGTCCGCCTGGACCGGCGCCGTTCTGCCCTTGCGCGGACTGCCCAGGCTGCTGTTCCCCACGGCCTGGTTGACCCGGCTGTCCTTGCTGGCCCGCCTGCTGCCCTTGCTCGCGGGCCATCTGCTGCGCCAGTTCCTCAGCGCGCTGCCGCAGCTCGTTCTGGTCGCGGGTCAGCGTCTCGAGCTCCCGCTTCAACTCCTCTTCCGTCATGGCGGCGCGATCGCGAGCCATGTCCTGGTGCCGTTTCAGCAGTTCATCCTGGCGTCGCGCGAGCTCTTTGATGGCGTCGAGCGCGCTCTTGTTCTGGTTGTCTTTCTGCTCCGTGCTGGTCGGGGTCTCGTAATTGGTCTGCTGTTGCCGCGCGAGCTCCCTGTCGAAGAGGCTCGACATGTCCTGTGTGGCGCGATTGCCGCCCCCCCCACCGGCCGCCTGTTGACGCTGGACCTGCCGCTTCTTCACGTCGGCCTGCGCTTTCAGCAGGTGGTTGAGCGCCAGCATTTCTGGTGGCAGGGCGTCGCCGGTCTTGAGGAGGTCGAGCGATGTCACCGCCTTGCCCATTGCCGTGGCCGCAGCGGTCATCGCGTCTTCTTCCGGCAGCATCTGGCCGGCCCGGGGTCCGGCCGGCGGTGGCCCGCCACGCCCCGTTCCCTGGGGACGGCGGCGGGGATCCCGCATGTTCGACTCGCGGAACGAGCTCGAGGTCTCTTCGACCCTGGCCTTCAGCTCGGCTTCCGCGCGGGAAACCGACTTGATGTCCGATTCCGACTGCGCTCCCCGCGCCGCCTCCGATCGGCGATCGAGCTTCCACGTGGCGACGATGATTTCCTTCTGCGCCGCGACCAGATCGTCGATCTGGCGGTTGCCGGATCCGCCGCCCATTGCCGCCTGACTCTGCGCCAGCGAGAATTCCTCCTCGAACGGCTTCACCTCGAGAAAGAAAATGTCGCTGCGGGTTTCGCTCGCGCGTTTGCCCCGTGCGACGTCACGCGCGCGCACGAAGTAGGTGACGAAGTCGCCCGGCCCGACATCGAGATCCTCGAGATACAACGTATGTCTGCCAGTGACGTTGGTCGCGCGTCTGGGGATGCCGAGCGGCACCCGTTTCTCGGTACCGCCGCGTACGGCGTAGACGAGCTCGAGGCTTTCGATGCCGTAGTCGTCCTGGGCGTCGGCCTCGATCTCGACCTCCTCGAGACGCGTCACCTTCCGGTCGCTCGCCGGTTTCGTCACGTGGACGTCGGGAGGCCGGTCGTCGAGCGTCCGGATGAAATATTCAGTCTCCCCTCGGCTCGCGAGCCCTTCCTCGTCCGCCAGGGCCACGCGGTACGAGCTGTCCTCGACCACCTTGAGCGATCCACTCAGGCTGGTGGTCCCGTCGGGCGCCAGATCAACCGCCTTCCCGCCGGCGAGCAGCATCCGGCCGGTGGCGGCGTGCCGATCCGTGTGCACGCGCACGCGGACACTGGTGCCGGCCGGGGCGTAGATGTCGCCGCCATCCTGCTCAACCCGTGGTTCGAGCCCGAGCGCCTTCGGATAGGTGTACTCGACATCGACGCGCGTCACGCGAGGGGCGCGCAGCACGGTGACGTCGAATGTCGAAGAGGTCAGCGCACCGGCCGCCACTTTGTAGCGGAACGAGGTATTCAGCGACTCCATTGCGAGCGTGAACCGGCCCGGCGTGTCGCTGTTCATTTCGACGGCACGCCAGTCCTCGGCCTCACCAGCCGCACGGAGCAGTTGCGCCACCACCGGCGCGCGATTGCCGACCAGCCGCGCCTCGACGGTCAGGCCGCGTCCGGCCTCGACGCGCGCGTTGCCGGGGGTCACTTCAAGCGCCACCCGCGACGGAAAGAGCGCCAGCGCAATCGCGTCGAACGATTGCCGTGCGCTCTCACGACCGGCCACGACCACGAGAATCAGCAACAGCCCGGCCGCGACGGCTTGAAAACCCGCCCGCCGGAGGCTTTCCGCAGGTACGACTGCGGCAGGATCGACATCGGACGCCGCGCGCCCGGCGTCGGCGATCATCGACGCCGCCAGCGCGGGCCGATCCCCGCTGCCCAAGGCTTCGACGTCGACGGCGCTGACCAGCCGCTCGTCGAGCGTGCCGAGGCTTTCCTCGACGAACCGCGCGACTCGCCGGTCGGACGGTCGCTCACGCGCCGGCCACAAGCCCCAGATCAAGGCCACGATCGCCAGCACGACCGCGGCCACTCCGAGGACTGCGAGCGCCGTCGGCGAGCGGCTGGTCCAGCGGGCCAGAACGAGCACGATGCCCAGCACGCCGGCCGCCGCGAGCGACGCACGGATCGTGGCCTGGAACAGGAGCAGCCGCCGCCACCGTGAACGGACGCGCGTCAGCAGGTCGTGAACCGGCTCGTATGGCGAATTCATAGTTACGCCGTCCTCATCGCGATCGCGCTTTCCACGATCAGCATCGTCACCATCAGCCCCAGCGCGTACTGCCAGATGTGCTGCCGCTCTTCCCGCTCGCGCTCGTCGGCGCGCTGTCCGGTCGCCGCCACGTCCTTCAACCGTGTGACCGCCGTGCCGAACTCCTCGGCCGTCAGACGTGCCGGCAGCGTTTCCGCAGGATCGACGTTCACCGCCACCAGTCGCGGAGCGCTCTGCGCCGCGTTGAGGGGAACGACGCCGGGCACCGGCGCCAGTCCGGCCGGGACCGTGTCGACGAGGTAGTCCGACGCGCTTGTGCGTCCGCCGCTCAGATACCGAATCGCCTCGTGCACGAACGGCACGAAGGTGGAGTGCAACGGGAAATCGTTCCAGCGGTTGTCGAGATCTGACGCCAGCACCAGCGCGCGCCCCTCTCCCGACGCACAGTCGACGAGCGCCGCTTCACCAGAAGTGAAGCGCGCAAGGGTTGAACAACCGTCGGCGCGTACGGTGGTGATGCGGTGAAACTGGACCAGGCCGAGCGCCGATGCACCGGCGCCGAAGCTCCGGAACACCGGATGCCGGCCATCGGCCGGCGCGAAGCTGCGGACCTGCATGTCGCGCTCCGCGGTCGAGGGCGTGACCAGGGTCACGCGCTCTCCTCCGAGCGTCTCCGCCACGATCTCGCCATCGACGTCGGCGCCCGCCGTGAGCAGCACACCACCACCGCTCCGGAAGTACTGCGCAATCAGCTCGCGGCCACGCCGCTCGAGTGTCTTGGTGGAGGTCAGCGCGATCGCCAGATGGCTGTCGATCCGCGCCTGGTCCCAGGATGCCAGCTCCCGAGCGGCGACCCCGGCGACATCGTAGCCGGTCCCGGCGGGACCCGCTGCCATCAGCGCCTGCTGCAGATAGAAAGCCTCGCGACCGAGGTCGCCGGTGGAGGTGACGACGAGCACTTTGGGTCGGCCGGCATTCCCGAGCACGACGAACCGCGTGTCGTCGCCTTCGATGCCACCACGATCGTCCACCGCCACGGCGGCCCACTCGCCTGGCGCGGAGGCGAACGACACTTCGGCGGACTGGTTGGCCGCCACCGGAATGGTCGTCTCACCCGCCAGGCGACTGTCATTCGGACCGGCGTTGATCGTCAGGCGGACGCGGGCATCGCGCGCCTCCTGGCCGCCGTTGCGGACAGACGCCACGATCCGATCGCCCGATACCCGGGCGCTGGTCACGGCCATGTTCGGCGGCGGCGCACCCACATCCACCACCTCGATGGCGGCCGACTCAGGCACCGCCGCTCGGTCGCCGGCATCCCACCCGCTCTCCAGCAGATCGGTGACGACGACAATCCGTCCACGCCGTCCTTGGAAGGTGTCGGCCGCGGCGTTCAACCCCGCCCGGTACCGCGTCGATCCGAAACCGGCACGAGCGGCGTCAACAGCGGCCGCCGCCATCCCGCGATCGCCCGATGGCCCGGCTGCCACACTGGCCAGATCGCCGAACGTGACCACGCCGACCGCGTCGCCGGACGGCGCATCCTGCACCGCGGCGCGGGCCAGCTGCTTGGCGCGCTCGAACTGCCCGGGCGCCGACATGCTCAAGGAAGTGTCGAGCGCCACGATGGTGACGCCGGAGCTGCTTCCCTCGTCGCTCGCGGCCATGAACGGGCGGGCGAAGGCCAGCGCCAGGAGGAGCAGCGCCGTCACTCGCAGCGCGAGCAGCAGGAGCTGCCGCAGCCGCCGGCGGCTGGTGTTCTCCACCGGAGCGCTCCGCAGCAGATGGACGGCGGAGAATCGGACCCGGTTCTCGGGCTGCCGCTTGAGCAGATGCAACAGAATCGGCAGCGCCGCAGCCGCGGCGCCGAGAAGGAAGAGCGGCGACAGGAACGAGATCACAGCGCCCGCCCCCGCGTCGAAAGATAGGCCATCAACGCGAGCTCGAGCGGCTGCGCCGTGCTGAGCAGGTGGTAGTCGATGCCGCACGCGCCGAGCTCGCGCCTGTATCGCGCGATCAGCCCGCCGATCGAATCGAGGTAGGCGGCCCGCACCATCACCGGCACCGCCATCACCTCTTCGCTGGTCTCGAGATCTTCGAACCGCGTCGGACGCTCGAACGGAAACTCGGTTTCGTGGGGATCGAGCACGTGGAAGACGATCACATCCGTGCCGCGGAACTGAAAATGCCGCAGGCCCCGGATCACCCGCTCGGGGTCGTCGAGCAGATCAGAGATCACGACCACCATCCCGCGCTTGGTCAGCGACTCGGCCAGCTGGTGCAGCGGCTTGGCGAAATTCGTCCGGCTGCCGATCTGCAGCCGGTCGAGTGTGATCAGCAGCGTCCGCAGGTGTCCCGACTTGGCGCTCGGCGGCAGCATGCCGACAATCCGATCGTCGAACGCGGTCAGCCCGACGCGGTCGCGCTGCCGGTTCATCAGGTAGCCGAGCGAGGCCGCGAGACACTGCCCGTACTCGTACTTGGTCATCCCCGCCGAGCCGTAGCTCATCGAGGCGCTCACATCCAGCATCACGTGGCAATCGAGGTTGGTCTCTTCCTCGAACTTCTTCACGTAGTGCCGATCGCTGCGGGCGTAGACCTTCCAGTCGATGGTGGAGAGATCGTCGCCGTGGATGTACTGACGATATTCGGCGAACTCGACGCTGAACCCCTTGAACGGGCTGCGGTGCAGGCCGGACAGAAAACCTTCGACGATGGTTCGGGCCTTCAGCTCGAGGGTGCCGAGGCGCGCCACGACCGCCGGGTCGAGAAACTGGCGCACGGGCGCACCGGCGGAGGCGCTGGCTGACATCGCTACATTCCGCTCTTGGGCAGCGGCACGGTCTCGATCAGCCGCTCGACGATGGTGTCGGTGGTGACGCGCTCGGACTCGGCGTAGAAATTCGTCATCACGCGGTGCCTGAGGATCGGCTTGGCCAGCGCCTGAATGTCCTTGATCGCCACGTTGTAGCGGCCGTGCATCAGGGCCCGCGCCTTGGCGCCGCGGACCAGCGCCTGCGAGGCCCGGAGCCCGGCGCCCCATTTCACCCATTTCTCCACGAACTCGGGTGCGCCCATCCGACCGGGGCGGGAGGCATCGACGAGGCGCACGGCGTAGCGGGCGACCTCCTCGGCGATCACCACCTGAGTCGCCAGTTCCTGGTAGTGCAGGATGTCGGCGCCGTTCAGCACCCGCTCCGGCATCGGGCGCTTCGCCCCGGTCGTGCGCGTGACCACCGCCACCTCGTCGTCCTCGCTCAGATAGGAGATGACGATGTTGAACATGAAGCGATCGAGCTGCGCCTCGGGAAGCGGATAGGTGCCTTCGAGCTCGATCGGGTTCTGGGTGGCGAGCACGAAGAACGGCTGATCGAGCGGATAGGTCCGCCCGGCAGCGGTGACGTGATACTCCTGCATCGCCTCGAGCAGCGCGGCCTGGGTCTTGGGCGGCGTCCGATTGATCTCGTCGGCGAGGATGATCTGCGCGAACACCGGTCCTTTCACGAATCGCAGCCGGCGGATGCCCTGCTCTTCGTCGAGAATCTCGGTGCCGGTGATGTCGGACGGCATCAGATCGGGCGTGAACTGAATCCGCTTGAAATCGAGATGGAGAATGTCGGCGACCGTCTTGATGAGCAGCGTCTTCGCGAGGCCGGGGACCCCGGTAATCAGGCAATGGCCACCCGTGAAGAGCGCGATGAGGACCTGATCCACCACCTCGTCCTGCCCGACGATCACCTTGCGCAGCTCGGTGAGAATCCGTTCACGGCCGGCGGCGACGTGCTCGGCGCTGAGGGTGGCAGCGTTGGTCAGATCCAAGTGATCTCCAGTCGGACGTCAGTGGGTGAGCGCGTAGACCACTTCGTTGATGCCCATGCGGTAGGCCAGCGAGGTGTACTTGATGTAACCCGGGTACTCTTCGGCATTCGACCATTCCCAGCCGTCGCCCATGTCGGTGTTCCAGTTGATGAACAACATCGGCCGGTTGGCATCGTCGAAGATCGTGCGCAAGCGGGCGACGAAGCCGCCTTTTTCCCAGCTCCGGCCGGCCAGGAACGACCCGAGTCCGGCGATTTGCGGGTAGCCGTCCAGCTTGTAGAAGCAGCTGAAGACCGGGTGATCCTGGGGCACGTCGACGACCTCGCGATCCGGGAAGACCTTCTTCATTTCGCGCGCGAAATGGTCCCACTCGTACGGCCCGTGGAAGTCGTCGAACATCGCGGTGCCGCCGCGGAGGAGGAACTCCCGCAGGATCTTCGCATCGCTGTCGCTGAGGCGCAGGTTCCCCGGCTCGACCAGGTAGATCCAGGGGTAGGTGAAGAGCCGCGGGTCGTCGAGGGTGAGCACGATCGGATCTTCCACCTGGATGGCGGTGGCGGTCTTCAGACGCCTGGACAGGTTCTGCTCGGCGGCCGGCCCGTCGATCAGCCAGGGCTCGCCGTAGAACTCCTGCTGCACGCGCGTGCCTTCGGTGACGTATTGATACTTGATGCGCACGAAGCGCCACTGCAGTCCGGCGAACCGGTCGTCGGCGGCGACCGGCAGTTGCGCGTCGACCCGCGGCTGCAGCACCGGGACCATCGTCAGCAGTGCGGCGATGGCCACGATTGTCTTCACGGACGTGACTCCGCGAGCTTGAGCAGGAGGTCCTGGGCGCGCTCGTAGCTCGGGGCGATTTCGAGCGCCGCCAGAGTCTGCCGCCGCGCTTCGACACGTTTGCCGCTCTGCAGGTAGCTCTCGGCGAGATCGGTGTGCGCAGCGGCCTGATCGACCGGCCCGAGCGCGACCACGGCCTTGAACTCGCGCACCGCCACCTCCGGCTGGTTGGCCTGCATCGCGATCCGGCCGAGAGCGCCGTGCGCATCCGCGTCGAACGGATCGACGGCGACGATGCGCTGGTAGACCGGCTGGAGACGCGCCGCGTCGGTGATGTCGTTGTCACGCATCAGCCCGGCCAGCTGGCGTGCGATCTCGACGTTGTCGAAGTCCCACGCCATCAGGGATTGCAGCGCCGCAATCGCGCGGGCGTTGTCCTTGTTCTCCAGGGCGATCTCGGCAATCTGCGCGTTCGGACTGTCGGCGCCAGTGGCCATCGGCGCCAGCGCCGCGGCGCGCTCGAGCACCGGGAGCGCCTCGTCGTGCCGATCCTCCTTGCGCAGCGCGGTCGCATAGACCAGCTGGACCTGATAGCTGTCCGGGTGCTGCTGCGCCAGCGCCTGCAACTCCTCCCGGGACATCTTGGCGAGCTGCAAGCTCTTGTCGGGCAGCTCGAGCGCCGCGCGCAACTTCCCGAAGCTGCGATCCAGCGTCTGGTCGAAGCCGGCCTGCATCGAATCGAAATCGGTGCCGAGCGCCGCCTTCAGCGCCGCGTCGGTGTCGAGCCCCTCGCCGTAGGCGCGCAGCAGCTTGTGCAGCCCGGCATCGCCGTGGGTGTTGACGATGTGCTCGACGACCAGCGACGCCTGGTAGTAGGCAAGCGAGATGGTCTTCGGATCGGTGAAGGCTGCGTTCAGATCGCGGAGCTTGAGCACTTCGCCGCGGTTCAGCATGCCGGCAAACACCATGTCCATGCCGCGCGCCCAGTCGCGCCGCTCCAGCTTCTCCTCGTAGACCGAGATACCTTCGGTGAGCCACCGCGGCACGCGGTGGTTCGACATCTGCATCGTGATCACGTGCGTGAGCTCGTGCCACAGGGTCGCTTCCCACTGGAAGGAGCCGGGTTGAGCGCGCGGCGAGTCCATCGCGATCACCCGGCCGAAGCAGACGCCGAGCGCGCCGATCATCCCGGGAAGCCCGGCGATTCGCACCGCGAAGTCGTCGTGCTTGGGAAAGATCTCGATGAGCAGCGGCCCGCGGGGCGTGAACTGATATTTCTTCGACAGCGTGCTCACCGCCCGCTGCGCCAGCGGCACCGCGTACTCCTGCAGCACCGGCGCCTCGGCCTTGTCCATGCGGAACACGAAGTCGCCGTCGCGGACCGTGACGAAGGTGTCGAGCGTGTCCATCATCTGCAGCAGGTTGTAGGTGACAACGTCGAATGGATCGCGCTTGAACGCCGCTTCGAGCGCCTGCCGGGCCGCCGGCTCGTCCCCGACCCGCAGCAGGTGAAGGCCAAGGTCACCGAGGTAGTGCGGATTGTTGCCGTCCAACTCGACGGCGCGACGGATCAGCACCGCGGCTTCGTCGTAGCGGAAGCTGTGCGACGCGAGCTCCGCAGTCACGCGGAAGATCTCGCCGTAGTTGGGCGCGATCGCCAGCGCCTTCGCCACCGCCGCCTCGTACTCCGTCTGCTTGTCTTCCACGTAGGCGAGCCCGGCGAGCAACGCGTGCGCCTCGAGGCTCGACGGGTTCACGTCGAGCGCCTTCTGCAGCGACGCCCGTGCCTCGTCGCGGCGCCCGGCATCGGCCGCCTGCTGCGCGAGGAAGACGTGGGTCGCGGTGTTGGACGGATTGATCTCGAGCGCCTTGCGGGCGAGGGCGATCGCCTGCGGCGGATCCTCGTCGGACAGCGCCTGGGCGGAGCCGAGGAGCGCCGGCTCCCAGCGCGGATCGTCGCGCAACGCCGCTTGAAACGATCGCATCGCCTCCGCCTTGCGGTACTTCTCGAGGAACAGCTCGCCCCACGCGGTGTCGATCGCCGGGTTGATCTGCGCCGCCGCCATCGCGTCGCGGTAGGCGGAGTTCGCCTCCTGCGCGCGGTCGAGCGCACGCAGGGCTCGCGCTCCCCGCGCCAGCTCCGCGGCGTTGTTGGCCGTCTCGGCGACGGCGGCCACCCGCGTGAGCATCGGCGTGGCTTCGGCGCGGCCAAGCATCTTCAGCAGCAAGCCGAGCTCGAGCGCCGCGTCGCTGGTGGGCGCCCGCTCCACGACCGGCCGGAGGCGCGCTTCGGCGTCCCCGTAGCGACCGCGTGCAATCGCCGCCCGGGCGACGAGCGCAGCGATGGTGGGATCCTGCGCGTCGAGCTTCTCGGCGAGGCCGGCCACCTCGTCGTAACGCCCCTCGTTCAGAGCCCGGATCAGTTGCTGGGAAGGCGGCACCACCGGCTGGCGCCGCGACTGCGCGACCGCCACCGAGATGAGCGCTAGGAGGACGAGCGCTGCTGTGAGCGCGAGGGCGTAGCCACGCCGCATCATCCACACATTATATCTGACGGTTTTCTGGGAATTCCGGCCTGTCGCACTCGAGCTGCGACGCTAGAACAGCTCGCGCCAAGTGTAGAACAGCGCGGCATTGAAGCCCTGAACAGCCATGAACGCTCCAAGCCAGCCGGCACGATGAGCGGCGGGAACGATGGCGGCGAACCAGATGAACGCGGGAAACAGCACGGAGGAGAACCGGCCCACCGACAGCAGGCCCCCCGCCGCCATCGGCGGGAGGATGTTGACCAGGATGAAGACGGCGTAAGCCGCCCCCAGCCGGCGCCAGACCGGCCAGGCCGCTCCCAGCACGAACAGCGCACCGAGGCCGTTCAGGAGGTCGGCAGGCAACTGCGACGTGTAGCCGTAGAGCCCGGCGACGGAGATATAGCGATAGCGGTCCGCCAGCAGCACACCGAGCCCACGGTATTCGCGGCCCCACGCGGCGTGCCCTGCGGCCCAGGCCAGCGGGCTGCCGGTGAGATTCCAGATATAGGCCGAATACAACAGCACACCGATCCCGGGCGCGGCTGCCGCCGCCACTGCGGTCACCAGGTCCCGGACCGTCCTTCGTGAGGGATCGCGTTCGATGCCGCCGGGGTTTCCGCCCGACAGCCAGCCGGGAGCCCACGGCGCGATCGCCATGAGCGCCAGTGGAATCGAGAGCAGACACCCGTTGGGCCGGGTCAGCCCCACGAGCAGTCCCCAGGCTGCCGCCTTCACGAGCTGCCGCCGGCGGAAGTGGTAGAACGCGCCCGTCGCCCCCAGCAGAAACACCGACTCCGTGTAGACGGCCCCGTAGAACAGGGCGAATGGGAAGGCGGCAATCATCCACACGGCTGTCGCCGCCCGGTCGTCGTCGGCCAGCAGGTCTCGAGCCAGCTTGAACAGGTAGATCAGCGCCCAGTAGAACGCCCCGAGAGCGATCGCGGTGCCGCCGAGGATGAACGAGGTGGACGCGCCGCCGAGCAGCCGTCCGGCGACGCGCATCAACATCGGGAACGCCGGAAAGAACACGATGTTCTGCTGGTCGGTCGCGCGCGGCGATCCATAGCGGTAGCCGTCGACGGCGATGCCGAAGTACCACGCGGTGTCCCATCGCACCTGCAGATTCACCAGCTCGTTCTCGCTGAGACGCAGCGGCGGCCGGCCGTCGCGATAGCCCAGCATCACCACCGCGAGAAACCCGACGAACAGGATGGCGAAACGGGTGCTCACGAGCGCGGCCCATGCGGTGCGGGCTGGAGGTGTCGCCCACCACGCCACGATGCGTGCCGGCAGGTCGCGGTAGATCGGGACACGCGGCGACAGCAGGTGCCGCGCGAGCGCGAGCGCTGCCGCGAACGCCATCAGCCGGTAAGGCGAGGTCAACGCGATGCGAACGCCGGCGACGCGCATCCGGAATCCGCCCGACGCCGCGACAATCACGGCCACCAGGACCAGAATCAGGCACAGGACGTCGAGGCGTCGCGCCCAACGCCCCGGCTGCACACTCGAGTCCGAAGAGGAGGCCGGGGGGGCAGGGATAACGGACATGCGCGGCTGGTGTCCCGACTTCAGGAGATCGTTGCTAGGCCCGGAGCCGCGGCGCCAGGGTGGCAAGGCGCGACGACCAAGCATATCGGGTTATGCGAGGGAGACAGAAGCCCACCACGATACCCGCGGGAATCTGGTGTCGAGCTTCTGATGAACACTCGAGGCGGACCGTGTCAGCCGCGGGGGAGCATCGCATCGAGGGCGCGGTTCTCGATCGCGATCCGGCGCAGGATCAGCAGCGAGAACCCCACCGTCGCCAACGGTCCCGCGACGACGCTGCCGGTCATCAGCGCGACCCCCGCCAGCTCACCGATCACCGCCACGTAATTCGGATGCCGCATGAACGTGTACGGTCCAGACGCGACACGTGTCGAGCCAGCAACCACGATCACGCGGAAGGTCCAGAACCGGCCAAGCGAGGTGATCGCCCACCACTTCAGCCCCTTGGCGGCGATCAGCATCACCAGACCCGGCGCGACCAGCGACGCCTGGTTGCCGCGGACGGCCGACTCGCCCAACATGATCAGGAACGACGCCGGATAGGCGATCTGCATGATCGGGTAGACGTCGCCGGCGGCCTCGACCCCGCCGCGGGCCAGTTGTCCGCGCTCGTTCGCCGCCGCCCGCCGCGCTTCGACCGCCATGAATCCATACACCAGGACGAAAACAAGCGCGATCGTCATACGTCACTCGCAGCGCGCACGGAAACCACGGACACCCGCAACCGGCGCCGAACAACGCGCGGCTCGAGCTCACGCGAGGTCAGGACGCTGCCGATGTTCCGAGTAGGCAGTGTACCCCGCGGCTGATCGATCACGCGTCGAGTCTCGTCGATCACGCCAGGTCGCAATCGCCCGCCCGCGCGATCAGCCTTCGCACCGCGCCAGGCGCGAATCGGGCGCCCGTACTCGCCGCGCCAACCAGTGTCGGCGAGGCGACGAGCGAGCGCAGGACACGGTTGAACCGCCACTTCGCCGAGAATTCCCGCTGCCGCATCGAAGCGAACCGCGCCTGCACACCCGACCAGCCATGTTCGAGCGCCTGCAACGCAGCCATCCCGGCCAGCTCCCCGCCACGGATCGCGAAGCGAAGACCGTCGCCGGTCATCGGATCGACGAATCCGCCGGCATCGCCCGCGAGCAGCAGACCCTCCGGCACCAAGCCGGGGCACGGCACCTCCACGGCCAGCGGGCCGAGCACCAAGGGGTCGGTGACCTGCCTGGCCTCCGCCGATCGCTCCCGCAACATCGGATCGCTCGCCAGCGCATCCGCGAGCATCCGCCGGGGATCGCGCAGTTCCGCACCGGCCGCACCGGCGGGCACAACGACGCAGACGTTGGTGAGGCCGTTCGGCAGCGGCGAGAGCCCGATATACCGGCCGCGGCGGATGTGCATCTCGCCTGCCGCTCTGGCGCCGCGCATCTGCTCGAAGTAGGCGCCAACCGCCCAGCGCCTCGGGTGTGGCGGATGACGCGCAAGCCCGAGCCCGAAGGCGACCGTCGAGTGGCGTCCGTCGGCCGCGATCGTCACGCGCGCCGGTATCGGCCGGGCGCTGCCGTTTCCGCCGACAGTGACGCCTGCCACCCGCGCGGCGTCGACAAGAGCGCCGCGAACCGTCACGCCGGGCTCGAACACCGCCCCCGCGCCGATCGACTGCTGCAGCAGCGACCAGTCGAGATCCCGCCGGCTGAGCGATCGACCGTGAAGTCCACGCGGGTATCGTCCATCAACCGACACACCGCCCTCCCCGGTGACGATCATGCCGTGCACCGCGAGCCCGGACGCCTCGGCGGACCGCGCCAGCCCCAGCCGCCGCAGCACGCCAAGGGTTCCGGGGTTCAGCGTATCGCCGCACAGCTTGTGCCGCGGAAACGTGGTTCGATCCAACAGACGCACCCGCACGCCGGCGCGCGCCAGCACCGTCGCCGCCACGCATCCGGCCGGTCCGGCGCCGACGATCACCACATCCTCCATGAATTTTCAGCGTGAATAGTGTCGAGGGTCCAGTGTCCCGGTCATGCCACCCGTCCGATGACGATCGCGCTGTTCTTCGATCCAAAGCCGAGACAGTTGCACAGCGCGGCTTCGATCTGGGCGGCGCGGCCGCGGTTCGGCACGTAGTCGAGGTCGCAGGCGACATCCGACTCGGTCTGGTTGATCGTCGGCGGCAGGAAGTCGCGCTCGATGGCCAGGGCCGCGGCGACAATCCCGGCAGCGCCGCTTGCCCCCTGCGGGTGCCCGATCATCGACTTCACCGACGATCCGGCCAGCGTATCCGCGCGTTCGCCGAACACCTCCCGCACGCACCGCGACTCCACCGCGTCGTTCAGTACCGTCGATGTGCCGTGATAGTTCACGTATCCAATCTCCTCGTGCGAGCGGCCCGAGCGCTCGATCGCGATCGCGATGGCGCGCACGATCTCGGCGCCGTCCGGCGCCATCTGCACCCGGTGGTAGGCGTCGCAGGTGGATCCGTAGCCGTCGACCGAGGCGTAGATGTGCGCGCCGCGGGCCCGCGCCCGCGACTCGGTCTCGAGCACGACCATCCACGCCCCCTCCCCGAGCACGAAGCCGTCCCGTCCGCGATCGAACGGCCGTGACGCCTGCGCCGGGACGTCGTTGTACGCGGTCGAGACCACGTGCATGCGCGAGAAGCCGTAGATCATTCCGGGCGTGACGCACGCGTCGGCGCCACCCGACAACAGGATGTCGGCCTCGCCGGCGCGGATCAGCGCGGCGGCGTAGCCAATCGCGTCGGTCGAGCTCGTGCAGCCGCACGACAGCACGTGACTGATGCCGCGCACCCGCAGGGAGATCGAGATTTCGCTCGACATCATCCCGACAATCGAGACCGGGATGGCGTAGGGCGTGACTCTGCGTCCGTGCGCGACGAAGAAGTCGTAGTACTGCTTCTCGCCGATGTCGATGCCGCCACCGCCGCTGCCGATGACCACGCCAGCGTTCGGCTCCCCGACGCGAAGGCCAGCATCCTTCCACGCCTCGCGGGCGGCGATCACGCCGATCAGGGCGGCGCGCGAATACCGCTTCGGATCGGCCCGGTACCCGGGGTCCCAGATGTCGTCGCCGTCGATCTCGGGCACATCGTCGATCGAAACACCGGTCACCGGGGCGGCGACGCGGCACGCGAACGGCGACGCGTCGAAGTCGGCGATCGGCCGGGTGCCGCTGCAGCCACGGCTGAGGTGATCCCAGAACCGTTCGCGCCCGACACCGAACGGTGAGACGACACCGATCCCGGTGATGACAACGCGCGGGTCGCCCGAATGCCGCATATCCTTATCCTACATGCGTCTCTTCGTCTGGCTCGGCGGCGCGCTCTTCGTCGCGGCGCTGGCCGTCACGGCCTGGACCTACGCCACGGTCTTCGGGCGTGATCTGCCGTACAGCGGCTCGACGACGGTGCTCCTCGACGCGTTGCTGTTCGGCTGCTTCGCCCTCCATCACAGCCTCTTCGCCCGCGACCGGTGGAAGGCGCGCCTCGCCCGCGTCGTGCCGCCTTCGCTCGCCCGCTCGGTCTACGTGTGGGTCGCCAGCGGCCTGCTGATCGTGGTCGATCTCCTGTGGATCCCGATCGGCGGCAGCGTGTATCGAATCGCGTGGCCAGCGGCGGCGCTGTGTCTCGGCGTTCAGCTCGTGGGCGCGTGGTTCACCGTGCGCGGCGCCGGGGCGATCAACCCGCTCGAACTGGCCGGCATTCGCCAGCGACCCGCGGCCGCGGATCTCCAGGTCGGAGGACCCTACCGGCTCGTCCGGCATCCGCTCTACCTGGGGTGGATGCTGATGGTGTTCGCGCCGGCGCAGCTGACCGGTGACCGCCTCGCGTTCGCGCTCATCTCCACGTGTTATCTGGCGATCGCGATCCCGTTCGAAGAACGGTCGCTCGTCCGGCTCTTCGGGACCGAGTACGAACGGTACCGCAGCCGGGTCCGATGGCGGATGATCCCGTACGTGTACTAACTGGGCGCGCGGTCCTGGCGCACGCACACGTCAGACGCCGAGAGCCGCCGGCGCACTCGTGTGCTGCGCCGACCTGGTCATCGGGTCGCGTGGCCGACAGCGCACGATCCCGTTGGTCGAGCGCGGGG
>WHSN01000106.1 GCA_009380045.1 Luteitalea sp. | reverse complement strand
GACCAGATGACCCAATGACCAGATGACCCAATGACCAGATGACCAGATTCCAATAATGCGCATCGCCGTGTGTATCAAGCAGGTCCCGTCGCGCGACTCGCAGCCGCGCGTGAACGACGACCAGACCTGGATTCGCGAGCAGGACGCCGGCTACGAGATGAACGAGCCCGATGCCTACGCGCTCGAGGAGGCGTTGCGCCTGAAGGAAGCGCAGGGCGGGGAAGTGGTGGTGTGCTCGGCCGGTCCGGCGCGGGTGGCGCAGGTGATCCGGGAGGCGCTCGCCCGCGGCGCCGACCGGGCGATCCACGTCGACGACGACGGCCTGGCGAGCGCGGATGCGTTCGTCATCGCCGACGCGCTCGCCGAGGCGATGCGGCAGGAGGCGTTCGATCTGATCCTCACCGGCCTCCAGTCGGACGACCAGGGGTTCGCGCAGACCGGAGTGATTCTCGCCGAGCGGCTCGGCCTGTCGCACGCCACCATCATCATGGAAGTGCAGTCCGCCGCCGGCGGCGTTCGCGTGAAGCGCGAGCTCGAAGGCGGCTGGTTCCAGTGGGTCTCGATGCCCCTCCCGGCCGTCCTGACGATCCAGAGTGGCATCAATCAGCTCCGCTACGCCACGCTCAAGGGCATCATGGCGGCGAAGAAGAAGGAGATTCGCAAGGCCGCGCCGCCCGCCACCATCGCCGCCCCGAAACAGAAGATTGTCAGCCTCTACCTGCCGGAGAAGAGCAAGAAAACCCAGATGATCACCGGGTCGCCCGCGGAGGCCGCCACCGAGCTGGTGCGGAGGTTGCGCGAGGACGCGCGGGTGATCTCATGATTCTCGTGATCGGCGAACAGCGCAACGGCACCCTGAATCGCGCGACCTGGGAAGCGGTCGCCGGCGCGCAGCAGCTCGCCGCAGGTGCGCCGGTCGTCGTCGTCGTGGCGGGCGCCGGTGTGGAACGGGTCGCGGCGGAGCTGGCTGCGGGACAGGTTCAGGAAATCGTGACCATCGACAGCCCGGCGCTCGATGCCTACACGCCGGACGGCTACACCGCAGTGCTTGCGGCGGCGATCGCCCTGTTGTCGCCGTCGGTCGTCGTCCTGCCGCACACCTACCAGACGCGCGACTTCGCGCCGAAGCTCGCCGCCCGGCTCGACCGGGCCCTCATCACCGACGTCACCGGGATGAAAAAGGTCGGCGGAGACACCGCGTTCGTGCGGCCGATGTTCCAGGGCAAGCTGACCGCCGACGTGGTGCCGCAAGGACCGGCGCCGCATTTCGTCACATTTCAGATCGGAGCGTTCCGTGCCGATCAGGCTGGGCGCGGCGCGACGGCGGCGCCGATTCGGCCGGTGGCGGTGAACGTCGACGCCGGCGCCATCCGGCAGAAACCCGAGGCGCCGTTCCAGGAAGCGAAGCAGTCGGTTGACCTGTCCCAGGCTGAGCGCATCGTCTCGGTCGGCCGGGGGATCAAGGAGCAGTCGAACATCGCGCTGGCGCAGCAGCTCGCCGACGCGTTGGGGGCAGAGCTGGCCGCGTCGCGGCCGATCTGCGACTCCGGCTGGCTGCCGATGGAGCGTCAGGTCGGCAGCTCCGGCCAGACCGTCGCGCCGAAGCTGTATCTGGCCCTCGGCATTTCAGGCGCCATTCAGCATCTCGTCGGCATGAAGGGCGCCTCCACGATCGTCGCGATCAACAAGGATCCGGATGCGCCGATCTTCGAGGTCGCCGACTTCGGCATCGTCGGCGACCTGTTCGAGATCGTCCCGGCGATGATCGCCGCGCTGAAGACCTAGGCCGCGCCACGCCGATCTTCGCTCTGGCCGCCGCCACGGTGCCAGTTCGCCGTCACTGCGCGAGAACGCGACATAACAGTCTGTCTTTCGTGTCTTCGTGATTTCGTGACAAAGTGCTGAATTGTGACGTCGTGGCAAAGGGCTGACGGGCCTGGTTGATGGGAACGCTGATTCTCTGGCTGCTGGTCGCGGTATTCGTCGGCGCGTTCGCGTCGCAGGTCGCCACGCGGGTGCGGCTCATCGCCGCCGCCCCCAATACGTTCTCACTCGATCGGCTCGGGTTCCGCGTCAACCGCTTTCTCGTCGACGTCGTCGCGCAGCGCCGGACGATCCGGGAGCGGCCGGTCGCCGGCCTGGCCCACGCCTTCGTGTTCTGGGGCTTCATCGCGTTCGGGGGCTACACCGCGGTGGAGTTCCTGTATGGCCTCGGCATCGTCGATCTGCGGCACGCCGCCTGGTTCGGCGTCTACCGGGCGATCCTCACGCCGTTCGCCGTCGCCGTGCTCGGCGGCATCGTCTACCTGATCGTGCGCCGGGTGTTCGTGCGTCCGGTCGCGCTCGGGAAGAAGGTGTCGGCCGAATCGGTCGTGATCGGACTGTTCATCGCCACGCTGATGGCGACGTTTCTGCTGACGTGGTGGATCGACGACGCGTCGCTTGCCGGCCGGGTCGACTGGTGGCTCCACTCGCTGGTGATTCTCGCGTTCCTGGCGTTGATCCCGGCGTCCAAGCATTTCCACCTGGTGCTGTCGCCGATCACGGTCCTGCTGAAGTCGCCGGAGCTCGGCAATCTGCCGAACCTCGATTTCGAGAAGGAGCAGGTGGGGCTGGAGGTGGTCAAGGACCTTGGGAGCAAGATGGTGCTCGACGCGTTCACGTGCGTGGAGTGCGGGCGCTGCATGGTGAATTGCCCGGCCTGGGGCGCGGGCGAGGAGCTCAACCCGAAGACGATCATTCTGCGCACCCGGGATGCGCTCCTCGAAGGGAAGCGTGAGACGCGTCTCGCGGACATCTACACCGAGAAAGAGCTCTGGCAGTGCACGACCTGCGGGGCCTGCGAGAACCAGTGCCCGGTGGGGATCGAGCATCTGCCGATTCTCATCGGGTCGCGCCGTGGCCTGGTGTCGAATGGCGACGCACCGGATTATCTCGGCGGCATGTACAACAATCTCGAGCGCCGTTCGAACATCTGGGGGCTGGGATACGATCAGCGTCAGAAGTTCGTCGACGCAACGTCGGTCGAAACCTTCGATCCCTCGAGACACGACGTGCTGGTGTGGCTCGGTTGCGCCGGAGCGTTCGAAGCCGACTTCCAGAAGTCGCTGCGCTCGATGTTCGAGATTCTGCGAGCCAAGCAGGTTCGCTTCGGCGTGCTCTCCAAGGAGCGATGTACCGGCGACCCGGCGAAGCGGACCGGCAACGAGTACATGTTTCAGGAGCTGGCACGCGGGAACATCGACGATCTGAAGGCCGCCGGCCCGAAGAAGATCCTGACCTCCTGTCCCCATTGCGTGAAGACGATCGGCGACGACTACCGGAAGTTCGGATACGAAGTCGAGGTCGTCCACTCGGCGGTGTATATCGAGGAGCTGACACGAAGCAACCGCCCGAGACCAGCGTCAGAGGGAGCGGTCACGTATCACGATCCGTGCTATCTGGCGCGCTACGGCGGCAAGGTCGACGAACCCCGGGCGCTGCTCGAGCGATTCGGCGCCGACGTGCAGGAACCGGAGCGAAACCGCGACAACCCGTATTGCTGCGGCGCGGGCGGCGGACTGCTGTTCGCCGATCGCGAAGAGGAGCCAGGCTCCCGCATCAGCGACGTCCGCTTCAGGCAGCTGAAAGACACCGGCGCCCAGACGGTCGTGACCGCCTGCCCGTTCTGCTCGATCATGCTGAAGGGCGCCCAGACGAGCGCGCCCGACGGCGGCGAGATCCAGTTCGTCGACCTGATGACCTTCGTCAACGGTCGCCTCGACAAGGGGTGACGACGACACCGGCGGCGTCCGAGTCGTCGTGGCGGGCGTCGCGCAGAAAGCGATTCGAAGCGGTGGCGATCGCCGCCGCCGGACATCGGCTGATCGCCGGCCTCGGCGCGACACTCCGCTGGCGCACCGATGGTCTGCAGCATCTGGCCGCGATCCAGGCGAGCGGCCGGCAACCGATCATGGCGTTCTGGCATGGCCGCATTCTCCCGGCGACCTACTATTTCCGGGGCCGAGGCATCGTGGTGATGACCAGCGAGAATTTCGACGGCGAATGGATCGCCGGTATCATCCAGCGGTTCGGCTATGGAACCGCGCGCGGGTCAACCTCGCGCGGCGGCAGAAGAGCGCTCCTCCAGTTGAAACGGGACATGGCGGCCGGTCAGCCAGCGGGCTTCACGGTGGACGGCCCGCGTGGACCGGCCGGTGTCGCGCAGGTGGGAGCGGTCTGGCTGGCGAAGATGACTGGCAACCCGGTGCTGCCGTTTCACCTCGAAGCGAACCGGTACTGGACGATGAAGAGCTGGGATCGCACCCAGATCCCGAAGCCGTTCGCAACCGTAGGCATCGCGATGGGCGCGCCGGCCTACGTCGCCGCCGACGCGGATGGAGCGGCGGTGGAGCTGGCGCGGCAACAGCTTGAAGAAGATCTCCGCCGCCTCCAGGCCCGCGCCCTCTCGCTCCTGGCCTGACAGCGCATGTGGTCACCGTGCATCACGCGAAGAACAACGATGCCTCGATGGGAAAGACTGCTACCTGCTGAGGCGAGCCTGGAAACGCTGTAACGTCGCGACTGTATGTCCCTGATCATTTTCTCAACCGAACGCTTCGCTGAGCACCAGACGCCACCGGGGCATCCCGAGGCGCCTGAACGCGCCGAGGTGATGGACACCGTCGCGGCTGAGTGGCGGCGGCAGGGCGGCGAGGTGGTCTCTCCTACGGCTGCGACCCGCGATCAGCTGGCGCGGGTCCACGATGCGGCCTATCTGTCGCGCGTCGCCGCCACCGCTGGCAAGGCGGTCGCACTCGATGCCGACACCTACACGTCGCCAGCAACCGCCGAAATCGCGCTCCTCGCGGCCGGCGCGGCGGTGGCAGCCGTCGAACGTGTCATGGGACGGTCACGAGCGAGTGCGCTCGCCCTGGTGCGGCCCCCTGGCCACCACGCTGAGCGTGACCGCGCGATGGGCTTCTGCCTCTACAACAACGTGGCGGTGGCGGCGGCTCACGCCCGCGCCCTCGGCGCCACCCGCGTGGCGATCGTCGACTACGACGTGCATCATGGGAACGGTACGCAGCACCTCTTCGAGCGCGACGCGCACGTGCTGTACGTGTCGACGCATCAGTACCCGTACTACCCGGGCACTGGCGCCGCCGGTGAGGTGGGCGAGCGCCAGGGCGCCGGCTTCACCGTCAACCTGCCGCTCGAAGTCGGCGCCGTGGACGAGGACTATCGTCTTGCGTTCGCCGAAGTGGTGCTGCCGGTTGTGCGTCAGTTCAGGCCGGATCTCATTCTGCTCTCGGCCGGGTTCGACGCGCACGAGCGCGATCCGCTCGGCGGCATGCGCCTGACGACGCCTGCGTTTGCCGCGATGACGCGCGAGCTGGTGGCCGTGGCGGAGGACTGCTGCCGAGGGCGCATTGCGGCAGTCACCGAAGGCGGCTACGATCTCCGCGCGCTCGGCGGCAGCCTTCGCGCGGTTGTCGGCGCGCTGGCGAACGGACGGTCGGCGCGCCCCGACTGGCCTGCCGCCGGCCGCATTGCCCCTTCGCGAGGCCAGGCGTCGGTCGCCGCGGCGAAAAAGGCGCTGTCGCCGTACTGGCGGCTGTGACCGCCAGACCACCGGCCAACTCGAGGGGTTAGAATGAAATCACCAGCCCATGGCCGACTACAGACCGCAGCATCTCGACACCAAGTGGCAGCAGCAGTGGACGTCTGGAGGCGTGTTCGAGGTTGACATCGATCCGTCGCGGCCCAAGTTCTACTGTCTGGAGATGTTCGCGTATCCCTCCGGCCACGCGCACGTCGGGCACGTCCGCAACTACATCATCGGCGACGTGATGGCGCGGATGAAGCGGATGCGCGGCTTCAACGTGCTGCACCCGTTCGGGTGGGACGCATTCGGGCTGCCGGCTGAGAACGCGGCGATCAAGACCGGCACCCACCCCGAGACATCGACGCTCGGCAACATCGCGCATATGAAGGGGCAGCTGCAGCGCCTCGGGATCAGCTACGCCTGGGCCCGGGAGATTGCGACCTGCCTGCCCGAGTACTACAAGTTCAACCAGTGGATCTTTCTCAAGATGTACGAGCGCGGCCTGGCGTATCGCCGCCGCTCGTCGGTGAACTGGTGTCCCAGCTGCAAGACCGTGCTCGCCAACGAACAGGTGATCGACGGCGCCTGCTGGCGCTGCGGCTCGATCGTGGTGGCACGTGATCTCGAGCAGTGGTTCTTCCGCATCACGCAGTACGCGGACGAGCTGCTGGAGGGTCTCGAGGCGCTCCCCGGGTGGCCCGAGAAAGTCGTCGTCATGCAGCGCAACTGGATCGGCCGATCCGAGGGCGCACGCGTGAAGTTTCAGCTGGTGGGCGAGCCAAGGGCGGCTGCCGCCCGGTCAACGGCGGGTGGCGGCACGGCCCACGTCGAGGTGTTCACGACCCGCATCGACACCATCTACGGCGCGAACTTCATCGTGCTCTCGCCCGAGCACCCGCTGGTGGAGCAGTTTGCCGCCGGGGCGTCCGACCTCTCGGCAAGGGCACAGGCATTTCGATCGCAGGATCGCGAAGCGCGGATGGCCGGAAAAGAGGGATTCGACACCGGCCGCCAGGCGCTGAACCCCTTCACCGGGCAGCCGGTGCCCATCTGGGTCGGAAACTTCGTGCTCGCCGAATACGGCACCGGCGCCGTGATGGGCGTGCCCGGACACGATCAGCGGGATTTCGAGTTCGCCAAAGCCTACAACCTGCCAATCACCATCGTCGTCCAACCCGAGGACGCGCCGATGTCCTCCGCCACGCTCACGGAGGCGCACGAAGGCGCCGGGCGCCTGGTGAACTCTGGCGAGTACGACGGTCTGTCGTGGACCGAGGCGAACCGCCGGATGACCAGGGCCGCAGCCGAACGCGGCATCGGCGAAGGGACCGTCCAGTACCGGCTGAAGGACTGGGGGATCTCGCGGCAGCGCTACTGGGGGACGCCAATCCCGATCATCTACTGCGAGAAGGACGGTGTCGTGCCCGCTCCGTACGAACAGCTACCGGTCGAGCTGCCACGGGTGGACACGTTCACCGGGCTTGGGGACTCGCCGCTGGCGCAGGTCCCCGAGTTCGTCAACGTCACCTGTCCGAGGTGTGGTGGACCGGCGCGGCGGGAAACCGACACCATGGACACCTTTGTCGATTCGTCCTGGTACTTTCTGCGCTTCACCGATCCGACCAACGTCGAGATACCATTCGACCCGGCGGCAGCTGCCTACTGGATGCCGGTCGATTTCTACAGCGGCGGGGTCGAGCACGCGATCCTGCATCTGCTCTACTCCCGGTTCTTCACCCGCGTCCTCGGTGACGTCGGCCTGGTGACCTTCGACGAGCCGTTCAAGCGGCTCCTCACGCAGGGGATGGTCCTCAAAAACGGCGCGGTGATGTCGAAATCGAAGGGAAACGTCGTCGACCCCGACGACATGCTGCAGAAGTACGGCGCCGATGCGTTGCGCCTCTACGTGATGTTCGTGGCGCCGCCGGAAAAAGAGATTGAGTGGAGCGACGCCGGGCTCGAGGGAAGTTTCCGGTTTCTCTTCCGCGTCTGGCGGCTGGTCGATCACTGGGCGGAAACCATCGGCGGCGACGGGATTCCTGCGTGCGACGACGAGACCTGCACCGAATCGGAGCGGACGCTTCGCCGGAAGACCCATGACACCATTCGCCGCGTCACGACCGACATCGAGGAGCGCGTCCACCTGAATACGGCGGTATCCTCGCTCATGGAGCTGGTGAACGCGCTCTACGCGTTCAGCGAGACGACGCGGCACGGCGCTCCGACCCGCGCCGAGCCGCCGATCGGACGGGTGGAGCGCCCGCAGACCATCGCCGCCCTGCGCGAGGCCATCGACGCGCTCGTCGCGATGATCGCGCCCTTCGCGCCGCACACGGCCGAGGAGCTGTGGCTGATGCTCGGGCACACCGAGGGCCTGACCTTCGCCCCGTGGCCCTTGTTCGATCCGGAGGTCGCCAGGGCCGACGAGATCGTGGTGCCGGTGCAGGTGAACGGCAAGGTCCGCGCCCGGCTGACGGTGGCGGCCGGTCTGTCGGAAGACGAGCTCCGGGAGCGGGCGCTCGCCGACCCGGTCGTCCGAACCCATACCGATGGCAAGGCGATCCGGAAGGTGGTGGTGGCCAATGGCACGCTCGTGAGCGTGGTCGTGTCGTGAGCACGGTCGTGAAGGGTCTGGTGCGCGCCGCCGCGCTGCTCGTGGCCACCGTCAGCCTGTCAGGCTGCGGCTACTCGTTGGCCGGCCGCGGGTCGTTCCTCCCCGACTACATCCGGACGATTGGCGTGCCGACATTCGGGAATCGTACAACCGTCTTCAACCTGGAGACGCAGCTCACGCAGAAGGTGCGTTCGGAGTTCATCGGCCGCGGGCGGTATCAGATTCTCCCGGACGCGACCAACGTCGACGCCGTGCTGACCGGCGACGTCACGGGAGTGAGCGTGGCGCCGGCGAGCTTCACCGATCAGCAGCTCGCCTCGCGCTACATCATCACCATGACGGCCAACGTGCAGCTCCGGGACGTGCGGGCGAACATGGTGCTCTGGGAGAATCCTGGCCTGGTGTTCCGGCAGGAGTACGAGGCGCAGGCCGGCCAGACGGCCGATCCCGCCGCCTTTTTCGGCCAGGACGCCAACGCGCTCGACCGGATGAGCACCGACTTCGCGCGATCGATCGTCAGCGCGATATTGGAGGCCTTCTGAGCCCGGGTCACCAGGTGCTCTTCGCGAGCTTTGCTGCCCTCATGACGAGATGGCCGTAGTCAATTCCGCCGCGGTCCGCCGGCAAATCGCTTCTGGTGACACCGACCCTGTCTATCTCCTCCAGGGTGAGGACGAGATCGAGAAGGCGGCGCTCGCGCACGAGTTCGAAGCGATCGTCGAAGAAGGCCTGCGCGCGTTCAACGTCCAGCGCATCCATGCCGGCGAGTTGACGACCGGCGATCGGCTCGCCGCGGCCGTATCCGATCTGGTGGACGCCGCCCGCACGCTGCCGATGATGGCGCCTCGCCGCGTCGTCATCGTGCTCCAGGCGGACGGCCTGCTGGTGCCGAGACGGGAAAGCGACGCCGCCACGCGAGCGCTCGACGATCTGGCGCAGTTGATCGAGCAGCCGGAAGCGCATACCACCCTCGTGCTCGTCGCCGCCACGCTCGACCGGCGCGGCCGCATGTACAAGCTGCTCGCCAGGACCGCCACGGTCGTCGAATCGGACGTGATCGAAACACCGGGGGACGCGGAGCGGTGGGTGAAGAACCGGGTGGCCGCCGCCAACGCCCGGATCGAGCCCGCCGGTGCACGGCTCCTGGCCGAGCGCTGCGGCGCCGACGTGAAGCGTCTGCGCAACGACGTCGAGCGTCTCCTGCTCTACGCACTGGGACAGGAGGCGATCACCGTGGACGACGTGAGGACGATCGTCGGTCCGGCCGGGCTGCAGGATGACTGGGCGATGACCAATGCCATCCAGGCGGGCGACGGCGCGACCGCCCTGCGGCAGCTGGCGCTGATGCTCGACGCCGGCACCCCGCCTGAGAAAATCCTGGGACAGCTCGGGTGGGTGGTCCGCACGAAGTTTCCGCAGCTGGCGCCGGCCGGCGTGCGTTCTTCGATTGAGGCGGTGTTCCGGACCGATGTCGATCTCAAACGATCGGCTGGAGATCCGCGCATGCTGCTGGAGCGGCTCCTGGTGGAGCTGTGCGCGGGAAAGCGAGGCTCGGCGCTACGCCGCTTTTGACTTCGCCGCGATCCGGGTCGTCAGCCGTGACTTGTAGCGTCCGGCCGCGTTGCGGTGGATGATACCCTTGGTCGCCATTTTGTCGATGAGCGAGATGGTCTGTTTCAGCGCGCTCCTGGCGCCGGTCAGATCGTTGCCGTCGATGGCCGTGCGGATGCTCTTCAGCACGCCACGCAGGCGGGCGCGAAACTGCCGATTGCGCTCGCGGTTCTTCAGACTCTGCTTGTGCGACTTGATCGCCGATGCATGCTTGGTAGCCACGTATTCAACTCCCTCCAGAACCCGCAAGTTTAGCACATCCAATGGCCATCGCCGTTGAGGGCGTCGTTCGGCGATACGGCTCGTTCACCGCGGTTCAAGACCTCTCGTTTGCGGTCGATCGAGGGGAGATCGTGGGCCTGATCGGTCCCAACGGCGCCGGCAAGACGACGACGCTGCGGACGCTGTGCGGCATCCTGAAGCCGACCTCGGGTCGGATCGTGATCGACGGCCACGACATCGGCACCGCACCGCTCGAGGCGAAGCGCCGTCTCGCCTTCATGCCGGACGAGCCGCACCTGTTCGAGTATCTCACCGTCGAGGAGCACCTCCGCCTCACCGCGCGCCTCTACGCGGTCAGCGACTTCGAAGCGCGCGCCGCGGCGCTGGTCGAGGAGCTCGAGCTGTCCGGCAAGGAACGGTCGCTGCCCGGTGAGCTGTCGCGCGGCATGCGGCAGAAGGTGGTGATCGCCTGCGGTCTGGTGCGCGATACCGCCGTACTGCTGTTCGACGAGCCGCTCACCGGTCTCGATCCGATCGGCATCCGGCGCATGCGCGATACGATCACGCGCCGGGCGGAGAACGGCGCGGCGATCCTGTTGTCGTCGCATCTGCTCCATCTGGTGGAGGAGGTATGCACGCGCGTCATCATCATGGACCGCGGGCGCAAGATCGCCGATGGCACGGTCCGGGAGCTCGCGTCGCGGGCCGACCTGGCCGCCGCCGGCTCGAGCCTCGAACAGGTGTTCCTCCGTGTGACCGGGCACGACCCCACCCCCGCCGCGTGACGCCGTGATCCGCGCCAGCGTCTACATCATCACGTGCACGGCGCGGAACCGCATGCGCCAACGGCTTCGCCGGCTGCGCGAGCCGAGGTACCTGCTTGGCGCGGTCGCCGGATCAGCCTACCTCTACTTCGCCGTGTTTGCTCGAATGCGGATGTCGTCCGACGTGGCGGAGAACGGGGCGGTGCGGCGTCGGCGCGCGCTGGGAGCCCTGTTGCCGGGCCTGAACGCCTCGGGTCCGGCGCTCTTCGGGTTGCTGTTGCTGGTGGTCGCGGCGGCGAGTTGGGTGTTTCCTGCCCGGAGCTCACTGCTCGAGTTCAGCCGTGCCGAGACCCAGTTCCTGTTCCCGGCGCCGCTGACGCGCCGCCAACTGTTGATGCACCGGCTGCTGCGGTCGCAGATTGCGGTGTTGTTCGGCGCGGTGATCATGGTGTTCGCGTATCCGGGCACCTCGGGCGGCGGCCGGTTCCGCGCCGCCGCCGGGATGTGGATTCTGTTGATGATCGGCCACGTCTACTTCACGGGCGTCACGCTCGCTCGCGCCGGGCTGCGGTCGGCGCACCCGGCCGGGCGGCGCATCGCCCGGGCGCCGGCGGTGGTGATCGCCGCAGTGACCGCCATCGTCGGGCTCGGCGTCGCCCGGGAGATCGCGGCGCGGCCGGTGACGACGTTTCGCGAGGCGGTCGCCGCCCTCGCGACCGTGTCAACTCAGGGCGCGCCACAGGTGGTCCTGTGGCCGTTCGTGGCAGCGGTCCGGCCGATCCTTTCGGACACGCTCGAGGAGTTCGCGCGTGCCATGCCTGCCGCGACGGTCGTCTACGTCGCGCTCGTGCTGTGGGTGCTCAGGACCGACCGGTTGTTCGACAGCGCCGCGGAAGACATCCTGGATCGTCACGCTCGAGAGCCGGCGAAGCCTGCCGCCCGCTATCGCGCGCTGCCGGTCGGCTGGGTGCTGGCGCTTACCGGCAGGCCCGAGACGGCGTTTGTCTGGAAAGGGGCGCTGCAGACCTTCCGGGTGATCGATCGACGGGTGCTGCTGCGAGTGGTCCTCGTCCTGTTCTGGCTCAGCGCCGTCGTGGTGCTGGTGCCGCGCGCGCGCGGGTTCGCGCAGATGATCGGCGTGTTGACCGCGATTGGCAGCGGCTTCGCGACGCTGATGGCGCCGCAGCTGCTTCGCCTCGATTTGCGGCAGGATCTGCAGCACCTGGAGCTCCTCAAGACCTGGCCGGTCCGCGCCGCCTCGGTCGTGCGCGGCGAGATCATCTGGCCTGCCCTCGTCGTCACCGGGATTGCGTGGTTGCTCGGCGCCGTCGCGCTGTTCTTTTCGGCGGCAGTGTTTTCGAGCACGGAGGTCGGCTGGCGGCTGTCGCTGGGGATTGCGGCGATGATCCTGACGCCGGCGCTCGTGTTCGCGCAGTACACGATTCACAATGCGACGGCGCTGCTGTTCCCGGCGTGGGTGCCGGCCGGATCCGGCCGGCCGAGGGGGGTTGACGCCATGGGCCAGCGCCTCATCCTGCTCGGCGCGACGTGGCTGCTCCTCGTGTTGTTTCTGGCGCCGGGCGCGATCGCTGGCGGGTTGCTGTGGGTGGCGTTCTACCGCTCCGTCGGGCCGTGGATTCTGGTGCCGGCGGCCCTGGTCTGCGCGGTGATCGTCGCGGTTGAGGTGCTGATGGCGACCGAGGCGATCGGGCCCGCTTATGAGCGGCTGGACATCACGAGCGTTGAAAGACCGGAGTAGCGGGCGCCGATCTCCGATCACCGAATCGCCGGGTTGCCGTCGCTACGGCTTGCGGTCCGTATATCTCACAACTTCGCGCCCTTCGATCACTTCGACGAGCTTGTAGATCGCCGGGCCCGACACGACGGCGCGCTTGCCGGCGATCTGGCCGATACGCGCCACGTAGTCCTTCGTTTCACGATAAGGCGGAATCGTCTGGCCGTATCTGTCGACAGCGCCAGGGCCGGCGTTGTAGGCAGCGAGCGCAAGCTGCTCGTCGTTGTCGTAGCGGTCGAGCAGCTGGCGCAGATAGGTGACGCCGCCACGGATGTTTTCGGTGGGGTTGAACGGGTTGGCGACGCCCAGCTCACGAGCGGTCGCCGGCATCAGCTGCATCAGCCCCATGGCGCCCTTCGGGGAGCGGGCATTCGGGTTGAACCCTGATTCGACCTGCATCACCGCGCGAACGAGGTCGGTGCGGACGCCGGTCCTGGTGGCGTGTTCGACGATCAGATCGTCGAAGAGCCGCGCGCGCGACGTCGGAGCAGCGCGGGTGGCTCGAATATCCGGCGAGCCGGGCACGGCGAACGGCGGCGCCTTGGCGCCGGGCCGCCGGTTCGACAGCACCAAATGCCCGGACTCGTCGTGCCAGGTGTAAATCTGTGCATCCGCAACGGCGGCGCACCCCAGCCCGATGGCCGTGAACGCCGCGAGGACGAGGAAGTTGTGAATACAGGTTCGCATGGCCGATAGATAGGTCAGCACTGACCTTATCGGCCGCTTCCAGACCGCTCGATAGTCCAGCTTCAGGCGGTCGCGTGGGCGATCCTGCTCGAGCAGCGCCAGGCAGGGTCAGAATGATCACCGCCGAGCGCGCGGAGCTCGGCAGACAAAACGGCCAGGAAAGGCCTCCGAGCCCCGCCGGAGCGCCTGCGGGGCCCCTTGCGCGAAGGCGGCTGCGATGAGCGTCGTGTCCCTGATCATCGAGGACGCTCCGCCAGCAGGCGAGCGAGCAACGGCTCGGTGAATGCCAGCATGTCGTCGATCTTCTCAGGCTGCCTGCCGCCCGCTTCGGCGAAATCGGGCCGACCGCCGCCGCCACCGCCGACCATCGGCGCAAGCTCCTTCACGATCGCGCCGGCCTTCACCCGGTCGATCAGATCGGGCGTGACGGAGACCACGACCTGCACCTTTCCGTCGTTCTCGGAGGCCAGCACGACCACACCGCTCTTGATCCTCGCCTTGAGCGAGTCGGCGAGGCCGCGCAGCGCATCCTTGTCCAGGCCCGCAACCCGGCGCCGTGCGAGCGTCGTCCCGGCGACCTCCACGGTGGAGCCTTCATCTCCGGCCCCGCTCCCCATCGCCGCCTTCGTCTTGAGCTCGGTGACGTCGCGGGACAGGCGCTTCACCTCGGCGTGCAGCTTTTCAATCGCTTCGATGGCGTGCGGCTCGCTGACGTGCAGCGCCTCGACCACCCGGTGCAATGTGGATCGCTGCTGCTGCGCCCAGGCGACCGCGCCGACACCGGTCACCGCCTCGACGCGGCGCACCCCCGCGGCGATGCCGCTCTCGGCGAGGACCGCGAAGAAGCCGATATCGCCTGTCGCCAACACATGGGTTCCTCCGCACAGCTCGACGCTGAAGCCAGGCACCGTGACGACGCGGACCTTGTCCCCATATTTCTCGCCGAACAACGCCATCGCGCCTCCGGCGATGGCCTCGTCGGTGGAGCGGACCTCGGTCTCGACGCGCGAGTTCCGGACAATCTGGCGGTTGACGATCTCTTCGACACGCTCGATCTCTTCGCGGCTGAGCGGCTGGAAATGCGCGAAGTCGAACCGCAGCCGATCTGGCGCCACGAGCGAGCCAGCCTGCTTCACGTGCGTCCCGAGCACCTCGCGCAGCGCCGCATGGAGCAGGTGCGTCGCGGTGTGGTTGCGGCGGGTCCCGTCGCGCGTCTCGCCGTTCACCTCGGCGGTGACGATGTCACGAACGCGGATTGCGCCGCTGGTGACCCGGACGCGGTGCGCGCGCGGCAGGCCAGGCCGGATGCGCGAGAGCCCTTCGACAATTCCCGTGCCGCCGGTCGCGTCGCTGACGATCTGCCCGGCGTCGGACACCTGACCGCCCGCCTCGAGGTAGAACGGGGTGCGCGCAAGCGCGACGTAACCTGATGCGCCTTC